>CAZFPT010000006.1:0-51591 GCA_964521005.1 uncultured Planctomycetaceae bacterium
ACGAAGCCGTCGTGAAACCGAAGTGGCCCATGCCGCCGACATCGCTGGCCGCTACGTGATCCACTTCCTTCGGATGTTCCGCAAGCTCAGGCCGAACAGCACCGCGCAGAACGCCAGCAGCAGGCCGAAGTCCAGCGGAAGCGGCAGGTGCGGCGAGCGGTGGATCGAACCGTGCAACACGTCGGCCCCATAGGTCAGAGGCAGGACGTAGCTCAGCGGGCGAAGCCAGACGGGCAACTGCTCGATGGGGAAGAACAGCCCGCACAGAAACAGCATCGGGAAGCGGAAGAAGTTCGAGAACGTCTGGGCCTCGAAGACCTCGCTGACCGACACCGCGATGAACAGGCCAAGGAACGTCGAGCTGATTGCAATGAGCACGATGGCCGGGACGAGCGTCGCCCAGTTGACAGCCGACAGGTCCATCAGAAACGCCGCGAAGAGGATCGGCACGAAAGCGTTGGCGATCCCGAACAGGATCGCGCCACCGGTCTTGGCCACCATCAGGAGTTCCAACGGAATCGGAGCGAGCAGCAGCCGCTCGAAGGATCGGCCTTTCTTCTCGAACGTCACGGTGACCGACAGCAGGCTCGTCGTACCGAAGAGCACGGACACGGCGATCACGCCCGGCAGCAACGCGGGCACGCTGTCCAGCCCCGCGCCGGAGCGGATGAAGAACATCCCCGTCCACGCCAGCGGGAAGATCAACCCCCAACTGATGTTCGGCGGCTTGAGGTAGTAGGCCCGAAAGTCCTTGGCCAGGATGTTCCAGAATGCGATCCACCCCTTCATGCGCCGCCTCCCTTGCCGGACTTCTCCTTCTCCTGCTTCATCGCACCGGCTTCGATGCCGGTAATCTCGACGAACACGTCTTCCAGCGATGGCCGAAGCTTGAGGGCCTCGGATACCTCCGCGCCGCGATCCTCCAACAGCCGCACCAGCGGCCCCACGCGGACCGGCTCGGGCGACTCCACGCGGAGTTGATCATCGGCGACGGCCTGGCAATGAAGATTTGGCCACTCTGCGACTATCGCCTCGCAGACTTCTGCCGCTCCGCTGGAGACGGCGAACTGCACCACATGGCGTCCATCCGTCCGGCGCATCAGCTCTTCGACCGTGTCGGTGCGGACGATCCGGCCCTGGACGATGAAGGCGATGCGCCCACACAACCGCTGGGCCTCCTCGATGTAGTGCGTGGTCAGGAAGATCGTCGTCCCGGCCGCGTTCAGGTCGGCGATGAGCTGGCGAATCTGCCGGGCGCTGGCCACGTCGATACCGGTGGTCGGCTCGTCCATGAACAGGATGGGGGGCGCGTGGGTGATGCCCGCCGCGATGGTGAGCTTGCGCTTCATGCCCTTGGAGTAGCCGCCGAACTTGCGGTTGGCCGCCTTGGTCAGGCCGAAGCGATCCAGCAGTTCCTTGGCGCGGGCCTCTCGGTCACGCTTGCTCATGCCGTAGAGCGACCCGCAGAAGCTCAGGTTGTCGAAGCCCGTCAGTTCGGGATACAGGTTGCTCTCGTCCGGCACCACGCCCATCAGGTGCTGGGCGGCCTTGGGGTTCTTCGAGCAGTCGATTCCCGCGATGCGGATCGTGCCCGCGTCGGCTCTCGCCAGGCCGATGAGCATGTTGATCGTCGTGCTCTTGCCCGCGCCGTTGGGGCCGAGGAAGCCGAACAACTCGCCTTCCCGCACATCGAAGTCGATGCCCGCGACGGCCTGCACGTCGTCGAACCGCCTGGCCAGGCCGCGCACCTCAATCATGGATGCGTCCTGGATGGTCATACCGTGACAAGCTTGTCCGAATCGCGGACGACCTCGTAGTGGTCCTTGAGCGTCGAGAGCGGGCAGACCTCCGATCCCTCGGAGTTCCGCAGCTTCAGGCAGGTGCCGCAGGCGAGGAATTCCCCGCCGGCGTCAAGCACCTTCTGGGCTTCGCCTTTCACGTCGAACTTGGGGTCCTCGATCTCATCGATCTCCACGCCCTTGCCGGACAGGAAGATTCGCACCTGGTCGCCCTGTTCAAGGCTGAACAGCGCAAGCCGCAGAGCGTTGAAGACCGTCTCCGGGTCCGTCTGGGTGATCACCATGCCGAGTTTCATCTGTTGAGATTCCTTTCGTTCGCGAATGTGTCAGCTACTTCTGCTCGCAAGGATGGCTGGCCGCGTCGCCATGGCACTGGCGAATCTGCTCGGGCGAGCAGTCGCCCGGCTTGCCCTGGAGGCGCTCGGGATGCTCGCAGCCTGCCGTCTCGACGCAGGGGTGGCTGGCCGTGTCGCCGTGACACTTGCGAATCTGCTCCGGCGAGCAGTCCTGGGGCTGGCCCGTCAGGTTTTCCGGCTTCTGGCAGCCTTCTTGTCTCTCATTGCCGCACATTTCGGTGCTCCCTTCGTGTCTGTGCTGACCCCGTGTTTCGGGTCCAGCAGCCTGTCTATCTCCTCCCGCCACGCGGCGAGGGTGTCCTCATTCAAGCGGTAGTGGACGAAGTAGCCGCGCTTCTCGTCGATCACCAGGCCAGCGTCCCGCATGACTCGCAAGTGCTGCGACACCGCCCCCTGGGTTACGTCCAGCCGAGAAGCCAAGGCATTCACGCACAGCGCCCGGCCCTTCAAGAGCTGCACGATGCGTACGCGCGTCCCGACGGACAGCACTTTCAGCAGATTGGCCAAGCTACTCGAATCCATTTTAGTGATGGCTAATTTATCGCCGTGCCATACTTCTTTTCAACCCCATCTTTGCCTGCGGACCAAGGCGCTGAGATACTATGTTGCTTTCTGCAGAGCCAGAGCCTCCTCCACCGCCATCCACTGGTCGCCCTGAAACACCTCGACCGCCAGCCAAAGCGCTCTTGGCACCGGTTCGAACGACGCGAACCACTCGCCAGGACTCGCCCCGCGCTTCTTGCCGGCCTTCGCCATGTTTCGATAGGTCGCCGGGCTGATGCCGCTGAGGGTCCGGAACTCCCGCCACGAGACCGGGGCCGTCGAACGTTCCACGCCGAAACGCACCAGCCCCTTGCCGTAGGCTGCTGTCTCGGCCATGGACAGCGAGCGGAGTTTGCCGCCGGTCTGGAGTATCTTGCTGGCGGTCTTCTCCCACCACTGGTTCGCCGAGAACCAGACTGCCGGCCGCTCACCGGGGTCGATCCGGCAGGCCGTGGGCTTGAGAACCCCGTCCTCGACGATGCGCACGAACTTCTCGCCGGTCGTGTAGTGCCATAAGGCCATATCTTGACTCATTTTGTATCCTTTTGGTTCTTGCCATGGCGGCGACGGTACGAAGGGCAGCATACCGAGACTACCTAACAAAATCCAACCTTATCTTGCATTTCGGCGGTTTGGAGGTTATCCTCATGCCCCGTTGGCGGGCTGTCGACTTGCCCGCTGGTGTTTGGTGCCTGAGGTCCCGCTATGCCACTGCCTTCGGATGAAGAACTGAGTGCCTATCCCATCGAGATGGTCGACCGCATTGACCAGGCAATCCTCTATTGGCTTGAAACGGCGACAGAGGACTGGTCAGCCGTCGACACCGACAGTCTCTCGAAGTCCCGCTCTGTAGCCCTGCGGCTGCTGGTCTGGAGCGGCCTGCTGGAGCTTCGGCTTCAACTCCTTGTGTGGACAGATGGTACGGCGCAGTGCGCCCGAGCCGCTGCCGTTGTATCAGGGCGGTTCGAGAGCGTTCTGCCGGATGCTGTGGGCCGCGTGCTGCCCGGCTTGGGCAAACAGATACGCGTGCAGCCCCAGACGACCTGCGAATACCGGCTGACATTGGACGGCGTCCAGGCCCGCGCCGATGCCGGGGACGCCAACGGCGTCAACCGCATCATGGTGCTGATGGCCGCGAAGCGTGTCCTGCCCGGCCGGGCGAGTGTCCGCGTGCTGGATATGAATACCACATCAGCGCCCGTGGTGGCTGCCGCTACGGCCAAGGCCGAGGCCAAGGTGGGCGACACCAATGTCGTCGTGAACATGCCGCCGGCGGATCAGACGCAGCCGACAGCGACAAAGAACGCCAAGGGCACGCCCCAGGATGATGACCAATCGCCGGAGGATTCCGCGCCCAACGGTCCGGTGCGGCGCTGCGGCAACTGGGATGCCGATCGCGTAGCCGAGGGCATCAACCGACATATCCAGCAAAACTGGAACCGGTACATTGCCCTCGGCCGGGACTGCCTGGTCGGCAAGAAGGGAGCGAAGAAGGCTCTCGCCAAAGTCTTCGGCCCCAAGGCCGTCGCTGAGCAGCTCAACAAGGCGGAGAAGATTACCGATCCCGCCTTGACCTGCGGCCCGACGCACATCAGCGAAAACCCGGCTTACCAGGACCGGATCAAACCCCTCCGCGATGGCGAGATTCCTGAGGGCTGGCCAGACGATGAGCCCCCGGTGCCCACCATGGCCGACGACATCCGGGAGATGATCGAGGGTGCGGGGCCATGACGGTCGCATCCACGGCCCGCCAACCACGCGGCAAGCAGAAGGAGATGACACCCGAGGAATTCCTCGCGGCCATCCCCACCTTGCTGGACGGCACGTTCTGCTCCGCGCGATGGATGCTCGATTCCTTCGATGTCGTCCGCAAGGGCCGCGAGCGGGTCTTCCGGTTCGTTCCCGGCCGCTATCCACCCGGCGGTTCCGACACGCGGATGGTCCGCTGTCCGGCCTGCGAGAAGTTGTCTCCGCGCGGCATCGCTGACGACGAGCCATGCCTGGACTGCCAAGACGGTCAGTTCGCGGCGAGGGTGGAGCAGTACGAGGCAGACCCGGTCATGGCCGAGATGAAGGAGGAACTGGCCAAACGATGGTGGCGAAGCCGTCCGCCATCCGAGGTCGCCGCAATCGATCCTGGGGCGCTGCTGGAGAGTCGGTCTGGCTTCTCGCTGGCCAGCGACGTGAGGGATTTCGCGAGCGACCAGAGGGCGGAGGAGCAGGCCTTCGCCGGCAACGAACCGGTGACCAGCGATGAGCGTCCGATCGGCAAGGGTTACCTGTCGCGGGAAGCAGCACTTCGGCGTCTGACGTGGCTGTTCAATCCGAAAGAAAGCTCTACCCGCGCTCGCGGGTGCCGGATATTCCTGCTGAAAGAAGACATCAAGACACTCCAGGCGGAGATCGACTACTACCACCGGAGGGTCGAGGCCCTCGGCGGCCAGATTGCCGGGCGAAAGTTCGAAGAACTGGTCATGCCCAGCACCTGTCGCATCGACAATCCCCACAAGAAAGACCGGCCGTTTCGGCGTCGGAAGGTCCGTCGCAAAAACCGGACATCGCGCCGTACATAGCTCATACATGGGCCGTACATGGGGCGTTCTGTCCAAAATCCCCTGAAAAACCGTCCGTACATGGCCGTACACCTGTAGCCAGCCCCCTTATTACGGGGGCGCACCGGTAGCGCCCGCCGCCTGCCCCGCACATCTCGCGGGGCGGAGCCCTGACCCCTCTTGCTGTCGTGTGCGCTGCACACGGCGGCCCCCCCTTTCCCCGGAGAGATTGCCATGGATGGTCCCTGTCCGCGCCTGGCTACCGTCGGCGAGATCGCGAGGCGACTCGGCCGACCGACGCATCGCATCGAGTATCTCATCCGCACCCGCCAGATCGCGCCCCGTGCCCGGGTGGCCAACCTGCGGGTTTTCGGCCCTGCCGACGTGGCGTACCTCGCGAGCGAGTTGCGCCGCATCGAAGCCGAGCGAGGACCGAGGCCATGAGCCAGGGGTATCGATGCTACGGCCTGATGGACAGCCGGGGCCGCTGGCGAGCCTGCCGTTTCGGCCCGGCGACGAGTGAGGTTCAGCGTGATCTCGAGGCCGGGGCCGCTGAGGGCGGCCATGTGCTGTTTGCCAGCGTGCAGACCTTTGCCTCGCCGGCTGACACTGTCGGCATGACCCGCTGGAAGCAGGTGCGAGACCAATACACCGGCGAGAATGCCTTGCCGCACCTGGCCCCGCTGTACTTCGACATCGACTGCGATGGCGACCTGGACAGGGCACTGTTGTGGGCCCGGGCGCTGGTGGAGTTCTTCGTCGGCCAACTGCATCTACCGGAGCCAGCGGTGCGGGTGTGGTTCAGCGGCAGCAAGGGCGCTCACATTCTGGTCGACCCGGTCGCGCTGGGCATCGAACCCAGCGCCACATTGACGGCTGACATGAAGGCGGTCGCACTCGAACTGGTCCGGCACCTGGCCGCCCAGGGCGCGGGCGATTTGAACATCGACCGGGCGGTCTATTCGCTGCCGCGAATGTTGCGTCTGCCCGATCAAGTGAATCCAAAGAGCGGACTGCACAAAGTCGAGATTCTGCACAACGAACTTTTTCAGCTGACCGCCGACCAGATTACCGACCTGGCCCAGCAACCGCGCGGCAGCCTCTGGTCGGCCGACGATCTTCCCGGCGAACCGGTGCCCACAGCGGCCCAGTGGTGGTCGATGGCGCTGGCCCGTGCCCGAGAACCCCGCGAGTTCCGCATCCGCACGGCCGAGGTGGCGGGGCTCAAGGTGCGGCCCGACGGGTACGTTGTGGATGAGCTGGCCACCTCGGACATGCCGTCCTGCATCGCGGGCATGATCCAGGCCGCTGCCAGCCCCGGCAGTCGCAACCGCGTCGAGCTGCAGATCGCCTGCTGGGCCAAAGGAGCGAAGCTGCCGCTGGACGAGGCACTGGCGTTGTTGGCGACATGGACCACGGCGAACCGGCCGGAGCTGTCGGCCGAGAATGCTCTCGCCAAAGCGGAATCGATTGTCCGGTCGGTCTACGGCAATGCATCGTACGGCTTCAGTTGCATCGCCGCGCGATCCGCAGCGCGGGCCGTCGGTACAGCCTGCCCGTGCGACAGCTGCCAGGTCGTTCGGCCCCGTTCATTGCGTCAAGTCTACTCGCTGCATGTCCGCCACAATGCGCAGTGGAACCCACCTGAAAGAATCTCCCTGGAGGATGCCCGTGGTCTTACTGCCCGAATCATTGACCGCCGAGTTGCGGCCAGCCGCGCCGATCGTCCTGGCGAGACAACCGACCGGCGTCGGCAAGACCCGCGAGGTCGTTCACGCAGTGGCCAGGCACGGGACGCGGGCCATCTATGCTGCTCCCACACATGAACTGGCGATGCAGGTGCAGGCCGACCTCGAGGCCCTTGGCGTCTCGACACACTACTGGCGGAAGGGACCGACCGACGAAGACGAGTGCCCGAATCGGGACATGGTCGAGTTCTTCAGGGGCCTGGGCTATTTGATCCGCTGGGGCCCATGCCAACACTGCTTCAAGCGGAAGCGGTGTGCCTACCGGCGACTGTTCACCAGTCGGGCGAACAAGACCGCCCAGGTGTTGATCCTGACGACCTGGCATCTGCAGCGTGAAGATCTGTGGACACTCAAGGCCATGGAGGATCGGCCGCTGGTCGTGCTGGATGAAGATGCCCTCTCAGCCCTGTCAGCGCCGGTGGAGCTGACCGTCGAGCGGCTCCGCAGTTTCATCGAGAACCTCGGCGTCTTTCGCCTGGCCATGGGCGGCAACGACGACCCGTCCGTCGCCTGGCTGACCCGGCGACTGAGCAAGCCACTCGAGGGCGACCAAGCTCTGTTGGCGATGACGGACATCTTCCGCCGCGCCGCCGAGGATGTGTTGCGGGCTTGCGCCATCGCCGGGCATGGCCGGTGGCAGGAATCCCAGACCGTGCTGGACCAGATCGTCACCGAACACGACCAGTTGCTGCTTGGGGATGACGATCTGTTCTTCGACCTGGTGGATCATGCGTACAACGCGGCGTGCCGCCGCACAGTGCTGCCCAACATCCTGGCCGATCTGCGCGAGCTGCTGACAGAGCCGCGACCGGTCCATTTGTCCGTCGGTGCGTGCCGCTGGACAAGGCGGGCGTTCCTGCCGCCGGACCGGCAGATCCTCATGCTCGATGCGACGGCTGAGCCGAGTGTCGTCGCGGGCGTGACGGGCCGGGAGGTGGAGGTTATTGAGACGCCGTTAATCGAGCAGAGGGCGACGGTCTTCCAGATCATGGACAAGCTCGGAACGAGGGCCGGCAACCGTCGCGACCTGGCCCGCGAAGAAAGCTGGACGCGAAAGCTGGCGACCGAAGTCGCCCGCCGGCACCGGGGCCAGTCGATGGTCTGCATCACCTTCAAGGCCGACGAGACCACCTTGCAGGACCTGTTGGACGCCGAGCACGGCAGCGCCACGGTGATTCACTACGGGGCCTTGCGGGGCCTGAACGCCTTCCAGGATTTCGAGGCTGGGCTGATTCTGGGCCGGCCGATGCCCCACGAGTCGCAGTTGCAACTGTTGGCCGTCGCCGCGTTCGGGCGGGGTGCCCTCGATGAGAACCTCCAGTCGCCGCGATTGGAGTGGCAGTTGCACACCCACCAGATCGGCCCGGATGTCTGGCAGGTTCGACGCCAGCGGTATCCCGACGAGCGATGGCAGGCCGTCTGGCGGCACGTAGTCGCCGGGGAACTGATGCAGGCGATCGGTCGGCTTCGGCCGCTGACCAACGAGGCCACGATCTACATCGCGACGAACGAGCCGTTGCCGGACACCTTGGAGATCGTGCCCGTCTACGCGAGCGAGTTGTTCCCGGCCATGGCCACCTCGACACGTCGCTCCGACTTCCAGGACCGGGTGCGGCAGTATGGCCAGACCATGGAAAACCTGGTCGCAGAGGGCATTGAGCCGACCAACCGTGCAGTGTGCGAACGGTTGGGCATCAAGCCACCTAACGGCATGCGATACAGGAAGTTAGCGACAGAAGCAGAGGCGAGGGCACCGCCCTGATCCAGAGTCTTTCCAAGTTCGTAAGGCCCTGTATTTGAGAGCCTTACGGCAGAAATCGCCCGTCTGGCCCCGAAGATTATCACTTATCCTTTATATATATAGGGTAAGTGATAATCAGGGCCGGTTTTTCCAAAGTCGGTCCAGAATTCCGAGAATGGCCGCGTCCCCCCGGGCGTGGCCTTCTTCGTTCCACCACCTTCCTTCACGAAAGGACCACCATGGCCACCACCAACTGCGCCACCGCTGCGCCCTCCTGTCCTGCCAGAGGCCCCACGCACTGCCTGCTCTGTGGCCGTCCCGCAGTCATCGAGTCACTGTACTTCCCAGGCCCGAACAGCCCAGCTGCGCCGCCTCCGGGCAAGGGCCGGATCATTCGCTACCGCCTGTGTGAGGCATGTGGCCGCCAGCGGCAATCGCTGCTGGAAATCATCGAGGCCCGAATCGAGAGCGACCTCCGCTCCAGCGGCCTGATCTGACTTACCTCCCACGAACCCAATGTTCGTCCGCGCCCGGCTTGCAGGCCGTCGGGCGCGGTCGCTACCACACCTAGCCTGCAGAGGATTCTTCACCATGATGCAATGGACTGACGAGAACGCCAAGGATGTCGAGATGCTCAAGCGGGTTGACCTGTCGCCGCTGGAGACTGGCCCCGCCGAGGGCAGCGAGCAGCTGGTCAAGAAGGTCCAGCGCCACAACAAGGCGCTGAGCGACCTTACCGAGCGGTTCGAGAAGCTCGCCCGTGACCGGGAAGAGCTCAACCGATCCGACCACTGGTTCGGCTACGACAGCAAGGCCGTCATGGCCGAGCGCCGTCGTGTCGTAGCCGAGTCGTGGGATGTGCTGGTGACGCTTCGCAAGCTGGTTCAGGAGCGCAAGGACCTGCTGCAGCAGTTGCTGGCCCACGTCGCCGGCAAAGTCAGCGACCTGGATGAGCAGTGTGGGCAGGCGCTGGATAGCGCCCGCAAAGCCATCAGCCGGGCGAACCGCGACTTCCTCAAGGCCGAGCCGGTTCGCGCTCAGGCTTGGGTTGAGGCGGAGGCCGAGAACGACGATGCGGTCGTTGCCCTGCGGGAGCAGATCGCCCCGTTGCAGGCCATCTTCCGTGTGCTCGAGTCGGCCTACCATCGCACCGGCTGCGGCAACGCCCTGACTGTCCGTCAGCGTGAGGTCTACGAGCAGCTCAACTGAGAACTGGAAATTGGGACATGCCCCGATCCGGTCGTCCTCGTGGCGGCCGGGTCGGGCGCATGCCCATATGGAGAATGCGATGAACCAGAACAATCCCCGCTATGCCGAGCGCCCGGGCTCGCAGGCCGACCTGGCCGAATGGCATGCCCAACGGGGCCGAGACCACACCAGTTGCTACCGGCGGCAGTGCAGTGTCTGCGGCAAGGTCTTCTATGCAGGCATGCCGCATGCGTCGCTGTGCAGTGAACGCTGCAATCAGAACGCCATCCTCGCCCGCCGCAGGGAAGCGCGAAGGCAAAGGCGCACACGCATCTGCCTGGCCTGTGGCAGGCCCTTCGTCGCCAAGCGGCGCGATGGCCTGTACTGCTCGAAGGCCTGTAAGCAGTACGCCTACCGGCAGCGCACCAGAATGGCAGGCGGATCATGACCGACTGCCACCACGTTACGGCTCGCGTCCCTTATGGTATTCGCAGGGACGGCATCGGTAACGAACGTTACCGATCCGTTACGGGTCGCGTCCCTTCGGTCATCTCACGGGACGGGATCGGTAACGGGTCCTACCCCCAACAGACTGCCAAGATGGCGGCGGAACCAGTCGCGTCCATAGGCACAGTTTCTCTATTAACACCGCACGAGAACTCCACACCCTCCGGAGACCAATCAATGTCCCTGACCCCACGTCAACGCACCGTCCTGCTGGGCATACTCGAAGACCAGCGCCGCCTGGCCGACATGCCGACGGATGTCGGCTCGCGCCTGGATCGCGGCCGGCATCGCATCACTGTCCGCAACGCCCAGAGCGGCCTGGTGCCCATGAACCTACCCGGCTGGTTGAGACGCGAACCGACCAACAGCGAGCACGTGCTGTTCCATCGCGAGTACCTTCGTCTGGAGGGCATGGGCCTGATCGAGCGCATCAGCCTGACCGGCGGTCGGCGCACCACGCATCTGCGACTCACGCCGGCAGGCCTCCGCATGGCCGAGGCGCTCTGGGCCGAGGAATACGGGCCAGACGCCGATGAGGACATCGACTGGTCGAACGTGGAGTTCGAGCCCATCGAGTTGCCGGTAGACGCGAGCGATAGAGATGAAGGGCCCGGCTGAACGGACCACTGAGAACACCCCGGCGGTGACCGGGGTGTCTGGGGAGAGGAAATGGATGCGGGTCAGCGGTTCAGTTCGAACTTGCCGCGCTCGGTGAGGCGGAATCGGCTGGCGTCGCCCTTGGCCTTGATCTCGCGGCGGATAGCGGCGCTGAGTGTGTTGGCCGGCGTCTTACCGCCGTTGCGGGGTGCCCACAGGCCACGTGCGACGGCGAGGTCCACGATGTCCTTGCAGCGCATCGGGTCGCCGCTGCCCAGGCTCAGC
Source organism: uncultured Planctomycetaceae bacterium (assembly GCA_964521005.1). Classification (GTDB taxonomy): domain Bacteria; phylum Planctomycetota; class Phycisphaerae; order SM23-33; family SM23-33; genus CAZFPT01. The sequence continues at coordinate 11,317 of CAZFPT010000006.1, forward strand.
AGGTGCGCCGCCGCGTCCAGCAGGCTCATCGGCTTGGCTTCGTCGGCGTCACGTTGCCCACCGGTCGCGGCACGTTTGCCCGTGTCGCGTTCGAGCGTGTCGGTGGCGTCCTGGGTCGCCTCCTTGGCCTTCGCCGCCACGGGGGCCGCGTCGTCGAGGCGCTTGCGCAAGCGCTGGGCGCTCTTGATCCGGATGGTCTTGCCGGTCTTGACCGACGTGCCTTCCCAGCCGCCGTTGTCATGTTCGCGGGTGATCTTCACCGGCACGAGATTGCCCGCGACCTTAACGAGGTAGGTGCTACCGGTCTGTACGTCTGCCTTCTTCATGGTTCAGTCTCCTCTGCGAGCTTGGCTCGCGGCTTCGAAGCCGGCCTGGTAGGCCCGCTCCATGACGGTTTCGATTTCCCACACCGCCAAGGTGTGGAAGTCCTCTTCGTCGTTGTGACGCGATTCGAGCGTGGTGATCTCCAGTTCCTCCCGGGCGATTCGCTCGAGCGTCTGGTCCATGGTTTCGCGTGGCATGGGTGTTCTCCTTCGGTTGCCGGGCTACATGTGCAGTTCGTCGAGGCTGCGCTTGATCTCGCTCTGCTCGACGCCGGAGAAGAACGCCAGCGTCTCGATCAGGTTCTCGCGGACGTGCTCCAAGGAGCCGACCGAGGCCCAGGTGACCTCGTCGTCGTCCTCGTACTTCTCCAGCTCACACTCGATCCAGTCGGCGAGGCTGGCGATGTCGGCCTGCGCTCGCTTGAAGGCGTCCATCATGCGTTGGGTGTTGTTCTGGGCGGTCATGCCGAATGCTCCTTGCGGTTAGAGGTCGCTGAGCCGAAGCAGCTCGCGGTAGTAGTCGTGAATCATGCTGTTGGTGCCCCGGCAGCCGTCGAGGTGGTGCTGCAGGCACTCGGCCATCGACCACACGTCTTCCTGGCAGTCAGCGGCGACGTGGTGCTCGCGCCCGTCGGGCATGTCGGGCGTGAGGATGGTGACGACCACCACGTTCGGGGCGGTGCCCGATGCCGCTCGACGTTGGGCGGTGGCGTAGTGGCCTGGCTTGCCTTCGAAGTCGATTCGTGTCAGTCGCATGGTCGGCGTCTCCTTTCGGGTTCAGGCCTGGCAGGTGGCCTTGTCGTGCGTGCGGACCTGGTAGGTCTCGATGTGGCAGGTGTAGGCGTTGTCGACGATCAGCTTGACCGTCACGGTGTCGCGGCTGCTGGGGTAGGCGTCGAAGACCTCGAACCAGCCGGTGGCGAACCAGATCACGTCGCCGGGCTTGAGGTCGTGCCAGTCACGCTGGGCGGTCTTCTTCGCTCTTCGTTTCGTCGCCTTCGTCATCTCTTATCTCCTTGCTTGCCAGTCGGTTACGTTCTTCATTCGACACTGGCATGTTACCTCGACCCCGCCCCTCATCAAGGCAATTGCTGCCCCGGCTGGCGGGATTTCTGATCGCCGTAACTATCGATTTTTACAACACATGCGGCCTCCGGTACGCCCCGGAGACCGGTTTTCTGAACACACGGAGGTTGCTGATGACCCACGGGATGGACCCCGGGCGGATGACGCCCGCCGAACGCACCGACGAGGTCGGCATGCTGCTGTCGCTGGCCATGATGCGGCTGTGGTTGAATCGCCACTCCCCCGCCGGTGGCCCGAGGACCGGTTCAAGAGAGTTTTCGCAGGTCGGGCCGGATTGCCTTGAGCTTCCCCGCCAAACGAGCCCTGATGGCCCCGTCCACCATCGAAAGGAGTAGGTGAATGCAAAATACGGTCTTAGAGACACTTGCGAGATTTGGTCGGATGAGCGTGGACGAGCTCCGCGACCAGTGGCGAACACTTTTCGGCACCGAACCACCGGCCAGCTACGCCAAGGCCCAACTGGTCCGCCGCCTGGCCTGGCGCGTACAGGAACTGCGATTCGGCGGCCTGTCCGACCGGGCCCGGCAGCGCCTGCGCGAAATCGCCGACGGCGATGACCTGGCTGGCGGCAAGAAGCGCCCGCCCAAACCGCGCAAGCGCCAAACGCTGGCGGCCGGCACGCGCCTGGTTCGCCAGTGGCGCGGGGTCGAGCATGTCGTCACCTCGCTGGCCGACGGCGGCTTTGAATGGGCCGGCCGGCGCTACCGAACGCTGTCGGCCGTGGCCAAGGCCATGACCGGCCAGCACGTCAGCGGGCCCCGGTTCTTCGGGCTCGCAAGCACAGGAAAGGAGGACTGATGATCGCAAAGAATGAGAAGAGCAAGCCCGTCCGTTGCGCCGTCTACACACGCAAGAGCCATGAGGAAGGCCTCGAGCAGGAATTCAACTCACTCGACGCCCAGCGGGAAGCCTGCGAAGCCTACATCGCCAGCCAGAAGCATGAGGGTTGGAAAGCCCTGGCCACGCACTACGACGACGGTGGATTCACCGGTGGCAACATGGACCGTCCGGGCCTCAAGGCCCTGCTGGCCGACATCGAGGCCGGCAGCGTCGACGTGGTGATGGTCTACAAGGTCGATCGGCTCAGCCGCAGCTTGATGGACTTCTCCAAGCTGGTTGCCCTCTTCGAAGCCCACGACGTGGCCTTCGTGTCGGTCACCCAGCGGTTCGACACCACATCCAGCATGGGCCGCCTGACGTTGAACATCCTGCTGTCGTTCGCGCAGTTCGAGCGCGAGCTGTGCGGCGAGCGCATCCGCGACAAGATCGCCAGCGCCAAGCGCAAGGGCAAGTACGTGGGGGGCCGACCGCTGTTGGGCTACGACGTGGATCGCGAGCGGATGCGGCTTCTGGTCAACGAGACCGAGGCCAAGCTGGTACGGCACATCTTCGAGCGGTTCTGCCGGCTGGGCTCGTGCATGCTGGTCGCCCGGGAACTCAACGCCCAGGGCCACCGCATGAAGGCCTGGGTCACCAAGAAGGGCAAGCCCATGGGCGGCGGGATGTGGAAGAAGACCGACGTCCACCACCTGCTGACCAACCGGCGCTACCTCGGCGAGGTCATGTACAAAGGCGAAAGCTACCCCGGCGAGCATGAGGCCATCATAGACCGCAAGGTCTGGGACCGCGTGCAGAGCATCCTGTCCGAAAACCGCGCCGTCCGCGCCAACCAGACCCGCAGCAAGACCACAGCCGTGCTCAAGGGCCTGATCCGTTGTGAGTGCTGCGACGCGGCCATGGCCCCGACGTACACAATCCGGCGTGGCAAGCGGTATCACTACTACGTCTGCCACGCGGCGGCGAAGAAGGGCTACGACACCTGCGACGTCCGCAGCGTCCCCGGCGGGCAGATCGAGCAGGCCGTGTTCACCTACCTGCGGGAGATCTTCGCCGACCCGGCCATGGTCGCCCGGACCTTCCGCGCCACTCGCGCCCAAGCCGCAGGGCAGCACCGCTCGCTGACCCGCCAGAAGACCGCCCTCGAGAAACGCCTGACCGAACTCCGCAAGGCCGTCGGCCGTCTCGTTCGCGCAGCTGGTGACGAGGAAGACGGCCCGCTGGCCGATGAACTGCGGAAGCTCAATGACGAGTACACCGACGTCGAGGCGCAGGTGCAGCAGACCGAGGCCCAGCTTGACCAGCAGGAAGACGTGCCCACCGAACGCGACGTGGCCGAGGCACTGCGAACGGTCGAGCCGCTATGGGCGGAGCTTTTCCCGGCCGAGAAGGAACGCATCGTCCGCCTGCTGGTCGAGACCGTCAGCGTGCGCCCCGACGGCCTGGCCATCCGCCTGCGGCCGACCGGCTTGGTTGCCCTGGCGGCCGAGGTCGCCCCGCAGGAAGCCGAAGAACCCGAACCCCAGGAGGCAACCGTATGAAACGCCCGCCGAAGAAGGGCACCATCACCGCCAAGCCCACCGTCCGCCGCGACGGCGACGCCATCGTCATCGACATTCCCATGGCCCTGCGCCATCGCGGGGGCCGCAAGGAGATCGTCCTGCCCCCGGGCGTAGCGCCCGTCGCCGAAAGCGCCGCCGGCGAGGAAGCGCCCACGGCGCTGGCCATCGCGCTCGCCCGGGCTTTCCGTTGGCAGGAGATGATCGAGTCCGGCCAGGTCGAGTCCAACAGCGACCTGGCCCGCAAGCTCAAGCTCGACCAATCTTACGTCGCCCGCACCATCCGCCTGACCTCCCTGGCCCCCGACCTGGTCGAAGCCATCATCGACGGCCAGGAACCCGACGGCCTCTCCCTCCGCTCCCTCCGCCGCGACCTGCCGCTTGCGTGGGATGAGCAGCGGCGCATGCTCGCCAAGTAGTGGCCTACCGCCTTCCTGCCTGGGACCAACCCTCGCCCCGAGCTTCCGCTTCACTTCTGTGGTGCCTTTGTGGGAAGCAAATCTGCACTTGAGCTACGCTATCGTCGTACATAGGGGACCCGGCTAAAGCAGTTGTTCCTTTGCTTCAAGCAGCACGGTGCCCGTGTCTGGCGCAAGGCAGCCTGGCCGAGCGAAGGTGCCAATGCACGCACTCGCCTCATCCCATTGGCCTATCCAGACCGCGGCGCTGTCCCATTCAGGCGTATGGCGCTCGGCAAGACCTTCCCGTCGAAGTTGTCGAAGCTCGGCATTGAGTTCGTCGAGATCGATCACTCCTGGCCAAGCGTGGGCATCCGGCAGCCCCATCTGGTCGATCAGTCTGGCCCGCCGACGCGACGGCAGATGTGCCAAAAGCAGTCGGCCAGTGGCGGTAGCGTACAGATCGCGGTCTTCCCCCGGGAGGAACTCCGTCTCGGTAGTGCGCGACATCCGCAGCAGCAGAACCTGGCGTGTGGTGCCCCTCAATCCGACCAGAACCACCGCCTGACTCAGACGGGCAACCAGTTCGTCCAGCACCGGCCTGCACGCCTGCACGAGTCGCTCCTGGTATGGATGGCTGGCCGCCAGGGCGTGGACCCGGGGGCCAAGGCGGTAGGCCCCTCGCGGGGCGACCTGGTCGACCCAGCCCAGCTCCACCAGCGACGCCAACAGCCGTGCGCAGGTCGCCGGAGGCAGTGCGACCACCTCGGCCAATTCTCCCAGACGCCACAGCCGCCGTTGGGCGAGGGCATCGAGAATCCGGGTTGATCGGGCCAGAACTTTGCTCATTGCGCGTTTCAGTGAAGTATACTCCAGGCTAATTCCGCATAGTGGAATTGTCAACCCGTTCGGCCTTCTCGGCTATCTGTTGCTGTACAGTTGGGGGCGAAGGAGCCTTACATGACCCAAGACCAGACGACGGCAGCCGACCGCATCGGCCATGTTGTCCAGACGACGGACGACGCAGCCACGATTCGGCTGAAACGCTACTGCCGCGAGACACTGAACGCGGACCTGGTAGGCGTAGCCAACATCGAGCGGTGCGCCAACGCCCCGATCCGCATGAGTCCGCAGGGCATCATGCCCTCGGCCCGAAGCGTGATCGTGATGGCGGTTCACCACCCCGACGCCTGCATCGAACTCGGGGGTCGATCGCATCCCCAGGACATTGGTCCGTACCGCGTTCAGTACCGCATGAACCAGCGGCTGGACGAGATGTCTTTCCGCCTGGCCGGTCACCTGCAGCGGCTGGGGCACGAGGCGGTGGGTATTCTGAGCTCAAACTCCTGGCGATACCGGGGCTATCGCGACCTGTCCGAGCAGTTTGCCCCGGACGTCTCCCACATGCACATGGCATGTGCATGTGGGCTGGCGGAGTTCGGATACAACGGGCTGGCCATGTCTCCGGAGTTCGGGCCGCGGAACCGCTGGGTGACCGTCATCACCGACGCGGAGTTCACGCCCACGCCGCTGATCGAGCCGGGCAGCGTCTGTGACGGCTGTATGCTCTGCCGGAAGCACTGCATGTCCGGGGCGCTCGCCACCGAGATCGACGGCTGGAACGAGGTCCACATCGAGGAGAAGGTCTATCGCTATGCGAAGAAGAACCTATGGCGGTGCGCGTGGGGCGAGCACTTCGATCTGGATCTGGACCTCGACCTTCCCGAAGCGGTGACCCCGGCGACCATAGAGAACGCCATCGCCACCCACGGTCTGCGGGGCGGCGAGATGGGAAGCTGTCTGCGCTATTGCCTGCCCCCGAATCGACGGCGGTTTGAGCGGGAGTACACCGACGCCCCGCGACGGAACCGCAACGTAACGCCCACCGACGAAGTGCTTCCAGAGCGGTCGCTGCTGGACCGGCTCAACGCGCTGGCCGATGCGCGCGGGGCAGATGGCCTGACAGTCAGCGAGGTGGCCGAAGGCGAAATGGACGCATTCCTGCCGGGCGCCAAGCGCGGGCTGACCGTGGTCGTCCGACGGCCGGCGTCCGCCGTGGAGCATGCGGATGATGTCATTGAGCGCATCCTCACCCAGGCGTCTTACGACCTGACGCGCGAGCTGGAACGCAAGGGGTATGACGCGATCTGCGAGACCGACCACGACGAGGATCGGTTTCGGGCAGGCATTGATGCCGACGGCGGGGAGATCGTCACGCAGACGGTGCTGACGACCTGCCCGCTTGAGCCGACACCGTTGCGGATCGCCCCGCTACGAACTGCATCGCCCCTGACGGCCGAGGTCCTGCTTGCCGAGGCAGGGGAGGCGGTCGAGGGGTTGCTGCATGGCGTGGCCGATGCGACGGATCTGGACGCGGTGGCAGATCAGCTATCCCCGCACTGGGAGAACGAGCGCGAGCTGGTGGCCGAGGATCGCGTCGGCTGGGAGAACCGCTTCGGGCCCATGGACCCGGTCGTAACCGAAAAGCCGGTGGAGATTACATCGCCCAGCGCCCTGCTTCCGGGGGCGCGCAGTGTGCTTGTGTTGGGGTTGCCTCTGCACCGGGATGCGGTCGCCTGCACCGGCCGTCCACCGGCGGAGGCACCGGGGCCGATGGCGCTGCAGCAATACGAATCGCAGGTGCTCTTGCGATTCGCCGCCTGGCGTGTGGTCCGCATGCTGGAATCGGCCGGGCATCGGGCCTGCGTCAGCTCGGATCTGCTTGGGACCGGGTCGGTCACGGGCAACCCGCGAGGCCCGCAGCCCGACGCGTTCTGCAACCGTTTCGCTGCGACGGCGGCCGGGCTTGCACACTTGGGCCGATGCGGCCAACCGATTCACCCCGAGAACGGGTCGAACCTTCGGACGATCAGCATTGTCACCGATGCCCCGCTGACGGTCTCCGCTCCACTCTCGGACGAGCATCGCCCGGCCTGTGAGGGCTGCTCGCTGTGCGTGGATCGCTGTCCGGTCGGGGCGTTCGCCGAAACGGTCTCGGTCGACATCGCCGGCCGAGAGCAGACGTTCCGACGCATCGATCGTCGACGTTGCGACTGGGCGAAGCGTTACTCACTCATCGCCGAGTCCGGCACGGCCCATTTGGGCTGGGATCTGACGATCGAGCCGCCGGAACAGATCACGCCAGACGCCCTGGCTGACGCTCTTCGGCAGTTGCCGGGCATCGAGCGCCATCGTCCTTGCAACGCAGAACTGTGCGTCCTGGCGTGTCCTCACACGGGCGGAGGGCGGAACAGCAAATGGTTGACCCGACGTCGACGGAGCCGTTCGGGGCAGCGAAGCGAAGGCTGTTTTTCGGCATGGCCTTGGTGGTTGTAAGGAGCATCCAAGGCCAGCCGGGGAGGATCCGCGTGACGGCAGAATCTGGGGGGCTCTCGCCTGGGACCGTCACAATGGTCGCCGATGTCCTGCCGAAGGGATAGTCAATGACCGCAGGAGATGCCCGATTCTGTGGAGGTCCGGAACCGGCGCGTTCTCGGCCGGTCGGCCAGCCTCAAAACGTCTATGTCCTGATGCTGCCGGCTACGTGTACAGACTCCAACTATCCATCCATTCGCCGCGCAGTGCGCCTCGCGCCAGCGTCAACGGGAGCCAGACGTATCGGGAGTCCCCGAGGTCCCGCTGATCCCAGCGGTCGCCCATGTAGATGATCCTTCCGTGATACTCCAGCACGAATGTGGGCTGCGAGCGGAAGCTGTTATGGCTTCCCTCGCCGTGGAAGAGTTCGCCACGGTCTTCCCATGGCCCGGCCAGGCTCTCAGCAAAGGCGTAGCGCGTCGGATTGGGCGACCAGCCGGACTTGCCCGAGGTGATCAGGTAGTATCCCTCGGGCCGCTGCAGCAGGGCCGGCGCTTCGCGTTTGGCCCCCTCATAGAACTCCGTTACCGGGTCAGCCAACGACGTGCAGGTCGCACTCAAGCGGTAGATGCGCGTGGTCTCGCCGTCTCCACCGCACCAGATCAGGTAGCCGACGCCATCGTCCTCGTGCAGAGCAAAGTCGCCGAATTTCATCCCGGCCGGACGGAAGCTGTCACGCACCACATAAGGCCCCTCGGGGCGGTCGGATGTCGCCACCAGCGCGTGGCCCCACGTGTAGCCGGCATCCTCGCTCTTGACCCACATCACGTACTGTCCGGTGTTCGCGCAGTACAGGACCTTGGGGCGTTCGAGGACATTGTCCGGGTGGAGGGGCGATGAGGGGGCATCGGGCACGGCAGGCAGTGCCAGGCCCATGTTCTCCCAGTTGAGCAGATCCCTGGATCGGTAGCATGAGACGCCAATGACGTCGACGCGGGCCTTGGGCCACCATGTTGTCGGGCCGCCCTTGTGCTCGCCGAACCAGTACCACGTGTCATCAACCTTCAGCAGGCCGCCGCCGTGAGCCTGGATCTTCACGCCATCGGTGTCATACCAACTCTTGCCTGGATGGAAGGCCTTGTATCCATCGGTCGGAGCCGGATTATCGTCATCCTGCCGTGCCTCCGGGTAGCGAACAAATGGTGGCTGCCCGCCGACATAGGAAATCACCGGCTCGATCCAATCCCCTTGGGCATTGCCCACGTTGCCGTCGACGCTGTCCAGTACCAGGCTCAGCGTCTCAACCCCCTGCAATTCGACCTCAACGGCTTGGGCTTGCATGCCAACGGTCATCACGCCGCTTCGGAATGCCATTGTGCCATCGCAGAGCACCTGGAACTCCATGGTGCTCGGATAGCTACCCGCCGTGATGTCGTCCGGGCCGCAAAGACCGGTGAATCTGAATCCTCGGCCGTCCAGCGCGATGTCGATACGGCAGTTGGCGTTCATCCAGACGCCGTGGGCAAACTCTCGGCCGCCGACGGACAGGGCCTCGCCCTTGACCGTCTTGTCGACGTGCGGCGGTATCGGCCAGCCCATCTGTATGTCCGACAGGTCCAACTCGCCAAGAAGAATGCTCTTATGTTCCATATTTGCTCTGCCTACACGGTCGTCAGTTCCTCGGGCAACAACACTGGCGTGGAGTCACAGATCGTATCCGAATTTTTTGACCTGCCTTGACTGGTAACCAAGAGCCAGAAACGCCGCTGGCAGGATTCGCAGCCTGCCAGGACGTCTCAATAGCAGCGTACTTCCACCAGCCCAGCGGATGGTCCGCCGTGGGTCTCCTCAATCACCACCCGCAGGGCGTCTGCTTTGACACCGTGGTCGAAGTGGTGTCGGCGATGGACCTCGCAGTTGTCAGTTTCTGTCTGCACAGTTCGCCAGTTGCCGCCCTTGCACACTTGGAGTCGATATCGCTTAGCGATATGTGGGGCCGTGTAGAACGGATCTTCGAAGCGAGGTTCCAAGACCACCTGGCCGGGGAAGGTCAACTCGACGGTCCTCAGAACCTGCGGGTTCTCCCACGCCAGTTCCAGCTGCTGCGGCAACGCCAGGCCGGGATCGCTGAACCACGCATTGCTGCTCCTCTGCGGGCGGGTCACTCCGGTCAGCACTTGTGAGGGCCCATAGCAGGGCTGAGGCGGATCGAGTTGGAAGGCAAATTCGGCATACTTGCGCCACGTGTAGCGTCCCGATCCCACGATGAATCCAGCGGCCAGGCCCCAGCCGTGATCGCCGCTCATCCGCCATTCGATCTCGTTGGGGCCTGCAACCTCGATGCGGTAGGCCCCATCGCGCAACACCTGGACCTTCGTATCGCACCACATCAGATCATCATGCCCCGGGGGCACAGGGAGCACGGCCTGCCAGAGCGGCTCGGCGGAGTCCTTTTCGTAGTCCCAGAGCGAACTGACAGGCCGCAGCGTGACCGTGACTTCGGCTTCACTGCTGCCGGTATTGCGGAGCTGAACCCCAAGCCGATTGAGCAGACCTTCGGCCAGGTAACACCACTGGCAGAGATCCCTGTCGGTTGACAGGCTGTTGTTGCGGCCCTGTTCGCGCATATAGTCGCGCAGTCCCTTGTCCTGGTCGATCTGCCATGCCCCCAACCCGCCGCAACGCATCTGGCTGCTGGCGGTCGCAGTGGCCTGACGCGCGAGGTCCGCAGAGTCGGCATTTGCGACGGAGGGCAGGAAACACCCATCGCGCAGAAGGGCCTGCTGGATGCCATTGACTTCGACCGAATCCCTTTCGATGTCTGCCGTCACGGCATGGCCAGCCGCGAGCCCTGCGGCGTGTCCCATCGTACCGCAGGTGGCCATTACCCGCACCGTGCCGAGGGCGGCGTGTGTTACCGACACGTTGCGTCCGGCCATCTGCAGATTGGGCACGTCCTTGCTCTGCAGGCAGCGAAGGGGGATTCCATAGGGGCCGACGTACTTGTACGCGACCTCCTTGAGTCTGGGATCGCGACCCAGTGCGGCCACCGGCTCGCTCGTCTTGGCCAGAAGACCTCCCGGCGTATGAAGATCGACGAACCATCCCCCGTACGCCACCTCGTCATCGAAGATCGTCCGCGACTGGATCTCGTTCTCGGTAAGGAGGTGTCGGCCCATGATCCGTCGGCTTTCCCGCTTGCCGGGCACCTGTCCGATGAAGTCCAGCACTCGATTGGCACACAACTTGGACATGACCGGCTCGCGGTTCTTCATGTAGTCCCAGATGCCCAGAGCGTGGCGCGTCAGTTCGTGGCGGATTGATTCGTTGTCGTGCAGCGTGTCCCACGGGATTCCGATCTCGATCCACCAGAAGCCCCCCTCGTGACTGCTGATCGGTCGCCCGCTGGGCTTGAAGAATGAATCGTCTTCGTACCGGACCGCCCAGTCCGGGGCTCGATATGGGGCAGGTCGGCCAATATCGATGGTCATGAAATGGATGCTGTTTCCCATCGTGTCGGTGCTGGCACGGGCCGGGGCATGGATCTCACCGGTCTGCTCATTGGATTCGCAGCCCCATCGCCATTCGCAACCGCCCAGATGGGCCATCGTGCCATCGCCAGTACAGTCGATGAACTGCTTGCCTGATATCAGCAGCTCGGTCTCGGCATTGGACACGACCGCACGGACAGCCGCAATCCGTTTGCCCTCGTGACACGCGGGACGATGGCGGTAGCCGCGGTCCTCGTTCGCCGATGGCCAGGAGCCCAGCAAGTCAAGGCCCCATCCTCCGTCATCGAGTTGCACATCCTTGAGAGTAGTATTCAGGTGGAGTGTCAGGTTCGGTTCGCGCACGGCCATGTCGTATAGAACCATGTCCTGGACACTGTTGGCCGAACCGTTCTCTATGTGCTGCACATGATTGAGGCGACTCTGTGCGTTGACTGCCTCGGCGATGATGCCTCCCTCCCTTGCGTGCGAATGACCGGCCCCGCAGCCATGGATGGTCACGCGCACCTCGCTTGAAGCGTTGCCTCCAAGAACAGGGCGATCCTGCAGGAGGCAGGTTTTCGCGCCGTGGCGGGCCGCGGCGATGGCGGCACAGAATCCGGCCAATCCGCCTCCGGCTACCACAACCTCATAAGTCTCATGCTTGGTGATCATGATCATTCCTTAGGATCATCGGCGGAAAGTTGAGCGGCGACCTCGCGCATTCTTGCCAGCACGTGTGCCTTGCGACTGCGGACGGGCCCCGATACGGCCAGGGCGGCAACGGGCGGGGCACCGACGGGCACGGCAAGGCTTAGGTGTCCGCTGGCGGGCTGGTCGATCTCTGCATACCCGCGTTGTCGCACGCCACCGATCACAGACATCAGCTTTTCGATCTTGTCGGGAAATTCCGATGCAAGGGCTTCGTCCTCACGGGCGGCCAGCAAGACCTGCCCAATCGCCGAGTGTTCCGCTGGGTAGCCCCTTGTGCGGCCTATCGCCTGCGCCAAATCGTGGTCCGGGACGCTGTAGTAGAGGTAGGTGACCTGGCGTCGCCACACGATCCCCAACGCAATCAGGGACTTTAGATCGCTCAGGCGTGGCAGCAGGTCGAGCGCCCGGGCAGTAAGGCCAGATGCCGCCGTGCTGATCGCGGAAAGGGCATGAATTCCCGGACCCATGGTATAACGCCGGTCGCGCGTCTGCGCCGTCAGCCCCGCATGTGCCAAGGTCGCCAGATAGCGTTGCAGACGTGTGGCCGTCATGCCCATCTCCCTGGCCAGTTCTGTAACGCGAGCAGGTTCCGGGCGTTGTGCCATCGCAAGCAGCACCTCGATGGCCTCGAGGATGCTGCGATTCGGTTGAGCGGGCAACGGTGTCATGGAATCACTATATAAGTGATGACGGCATTGTCAAGAGCCCATTGCTGGCGTGACTGACCAATCTCCAGAATACCTTGCGGGTACGACAGATACGGTCGCACAGAGGGAAGGTTGTGTGTGGAGGGGGGCTGGCCGGCATGGAAGGCCTTGGTCGAGCGTTTTGCCGTTGCGCTTGCATGAGCTACCAAGTCATTTCGAACCTGATTAAGCCCGAAATGCGGCGTTTGCCACATGTGCCTCTAAGCCAACGAGTTGCGTAGCCTTGGACGCGCTGGGGGGTTGACCAAGCGAAACAGAGATTCGGGGGCGAAAGAGAGACAACGGGGGCCGAAACGGGACGTGCGGGGGTGGGGTGAGTCCAAGCGTTCGAACGGGGCTCGTCGGGCAGGGCTCGCGAAACCCTTTGAACACTGGCCGAAGACGCGACGGCCCGCCGGGGTGTCGGCGGGCCATTGCATGCGCGATACGTTTTGCTCCAAGGAGCACAAGTGGGCCCGGAGGGATTCGAACCCCCGACCAAGGCATTATGAGTGCCCTGCTCTAACCGCTGAGCTACAGGCCCGCGGAACCGCCGTGAACGGCGAGTCCGATCCGAAGAATACCCGATTCGCCCGCCGGCGACAAGACGCTCCCCGCCCATGTCATTCCCCAACAGCAATGCCCGGCCTTGACCCATCAGAACTGTCCGGTTCCTTTCCCTGGAGAAGGCCGAATGGATGCATCGCGGCTGGCGATGACGCAACGTCTGCGGCGTCCAGGTCGATTTCTTCCATCGTCGGTGGCCCCGTTGTCTTCGCTGCATTGCAGGCGGGCAACCCGCGGGAACTCAAATCGCCGAACCCGTTTGCGTTTCACCCCGGCGGCCGATATACAGAATTGCTCCCCCAACCCGAGACCTGAGGACACCATGAGCGACGCGATCATGAAAAACCCCTGGCTGTGGCTGGACAGTCACGACCTGGAGACCGAACTGCAGCAGCTCGCCGACGAGGGCAAGGACATTCCGACGTCACTGCGGCGGCGGTTCCGGCGAATGATCCGCATGGACGCCGAGCAGCTCGCCACGCCGGGGCGCCAGCAGAAGGCACGCGACCTGCTCCACGAGGGCGAGTCGCTGCCGTTGCGGGCCGACTACGAATTCGTCGAGCCGTCGGACCTGGGGGGCATCCGCAAGCTTCGCCCGCGCGGGCCCCGGGCTTTCAAGAACCTGCCCTCGCCGGGCGAGTTGCAGGACCGCCTTACGGGCGCGTGGCTGGGACGGTGCATCGGCTGTTTCCTCGGCAAGGCGGCTGAGGGCGTCAAGGCCGACCGCTTTTGGCCGTTCCTGAAGGCGACGAAGCAGTGGCCCGTGCGCGATTACATCCGTTTCGGGCGGCGGGGCAAGGTGGCTGAGGAGTTCCCGGACCTGGTCGCCCGCGACTGGTGCGACAAGCTCAACTACATGCCCGTCGACGATGACACGAACTACACGCTCACCGGCCACCTGATCGTCAAGAAGCACGGGGCCGACTTCACGCCGCGCGACGTGGGGCAGTTCTGGCTGGCGAACATCCCGCTGCTGAGCACCTGCACCGCCGAGCGCGTCGCCTACCGGAACCTCGCCAACACCCTCCTGCCGCCACGCTCTGCCGTCGAGGGCAATCCGTACCGCGAGTGGATCGGCGCGCAGATCCGCGCCGACGCCTTCGGCTACGTGAACATGGGCAATCCCCAGCGGGCGGCGGAGTTCGCCTACCGCGACGCGAGCATCTCCCACGTGAAGAACGGAATCTACGGTGAGATGCTGATGGCCGCCCTGATCGCAGCAGCCCCCTGCCAGGACGAACCCCGCAAACTGCTGGCGGCAGGACTGAGCGAGATTCCCAGAAGCTCGCGCCTCCACGCCGACATCATGGAGGTCGTCGCCTGGCGGGAGGAAGGGCTTACCCACGACCAGGCCGTCGAACGGATCCACCAGCGTTGGGACGACCGCAACGCCCATCACTGGTGCCATACCAACTCCAACGCGATGGTGTGCGCAGCGGCGCTGCTCTGGGGCGAGGGCGAGTTCGGCCCGAGCGTGGGGATGGCCGTCCAGGCGGCGTTCGATACCGACTGCAACGGCGCGACGGTGGGCTCCATCGTGGGCATGATGCGCGGGGCCAGCGGGATTCCCGCGCGATGGACGGATCGACTCAGCAACACGCTGCGCACCAGCCTTCGCGGCTACGACGAGGTACGCATCACGGACCTGGCGGCTGAGACGTTCCAACTGTACCGCGAGCTCTGAGTCCAGCTCCCCAGCGGCGAGACGTGGGCACAGGCGCCCATCGATCGCGAATGCCGCCACTCAACTCATGGCAAGGCCCGGCTGCGCTGCTGACCTCGCAGGGGAAATTGTCGGACCTGTATGGAATCTGAAGCGAAACCCCCGCTCGTCGATCCGGTTCTACAGGGGAGACTTCGCAGAAGCTCTCGCGACATGCGTGTTTTGTAAGTCAGGAAGATTCCCCATGAAACGATCACAACTGGTTACAGGCCTGTTGGTTGTCCTGCTGGTGGCGCTCGCCGCCCGGGCCGGTCGCAACTGGAAGGACCACGAGGTGTCTCTCTCCAGCGACGAGCGGAAGAAGCTGGACACCTTCGAGGGCGTGCTCATCGACAAGGCTGACAAGTCTTACGGCAAGGGCGAGTACCGCACCGCCCTGCCGCTGTACAAGCGGTTTCTTATGGAGTATCCGCGCTCGAAGATCGTCGCCTACGCGGTGTTGCGCAAGGCCCGCTGCCTGCACAAGGACGGCAAGCGGTTCCAGGCGATCAAGGAATACAACGAGGTTCTGGACTACTTCCCCAACCACATCAAGTACGCCTCGGCGGCGTTGTTTTTCCAGGGCCAGACCCACTGGGAAAACGGCCACAAGAAGGACGCCATGAAGTGCTGGGCGGAGATGGCCCGCGACAAGGACTATCGAACGCATGTGCTTGCTGCAACGGCGATTAACCGCCTGGCAGACCATCTCGCCGAGACCAACGAGGTCTCCAAGGCGATCCCCTACTACAAACAGGTGGCGATCGATTTCCGCCGGAGCAACTCCTCGGCTGCCGACCACGCCATCGACGAGGTCGCCAGGTACTACATCGCCGCCAATCCCAACGAGGAGTCGTTGCGGGAGTTCTACGAGAAGGTCAAGACCTTCCACGGCCGACCGAGAACCATCGACGGCGAGACGATCAAGAACGAGGAATACTGGAAGATGATCCGCCAACGCGTCGACCGGTTCGGCAAGTGGTGGGACGAGAAGGACACCGACCGGCGCGAGCGGTTCTACCGCTACTGGGCCCAGCAGATGGAGGGTAAATTCCCCTCCGATGACGAGTTCCAGATCGACCTGGCCAACTATCACTACCAGCACGAGAAGGACCGCAAAAAGTGGTTCGAACGGCTGGACAAGCAGTACGCAAACCACCAGGAGAAGGGCGCCTGGGGGCGGACGGTCCGCTGGGTCCGCCTGTACGCCGACCACGAGACGAAGGTCAACGAGTACTACCGGAAGCTGGAACTGACCAAGATGACCAACGGCCAGCTCATCACGCTGATGAAGGTGCTCTACGAGGACGTCGGCGAGCAGGACATGGCGGCCAACGTCTTCGAGAAGATCGAGCTGGGCAAGCTCACCGACCAGCAGAAGGCCGACCTGGCCGGCTACATGGCCCGCAAGGACATTAAAATCACCGAGGCGATCTGCCAGAACTTCAAGGACAAGGACCTCGGGCAGATGGTGCTGCTTCGCTGCTACAAGTCGGCCCGGGAGTATGAAAAGGGTATCAAGCTGGGCAAGGAAGTCGCGAACATCCCCGACTACGCCCGCGAGGCGCTGTGGATCACCGGGGCGATGTACGAGTCCACGAAGAAATACAAGGACGCCATCCGCTGCTATCGCCAGGCCGACGACCCGCCGGATACGCTCTGGGCGATCGCCAGTTGCTACGAGAAGGCCGGCGAGCCCAACTCAGCCATCGCCCAGCTCAAGGAGATCGAGGCGTTCTTCAAGAAGATCTCGCCGCGGGCGGCCTTGGCGATTGCCAAAGTGCACGGACGCACCGGGGGCAAGAAGCGAACCAATACGTCGTACGTCGCCGCCTTGAGGGCGGTGCTCAAGAAATATCCGAAGAGTTCGGAGTCCAGCGATGCTCACAACGAGCTGGAACGGATGAAAGTCAAGACAGGGGGCGGAGTGGATGTGGAATAACGCCATGAAAAAGACACGATGGATTCCGTTGGTTGCGGCTGGGGTGGTGCTCGCTTTGTCGATCGCCTACGCTGCCCGCGAGGCGAAAACCCGCAGGCCCGAAATGAGCGAAGACGAACGCATCGCTCGCATGCGGTACGACAAGGCGACCGAACTGCTGGCGATCCGCGAGTATGATCGCGGCGTGAAGATGCTCGAAACCGTCGTCAAGCAGTTCCCCGACACGCAGGTGCGCAACAAGGCGTACCTGGCGTTGGGCAAGCACTTCGCCGAGCGTCACCAGTATCCCAAGGCCATCGACTACTTCCGCCCGTTGTGGCGGCTGAAGAAGACCGGCGAGAAGCTCGACTCCGAGATGCGCGAGGTGTATCTCGAAGCGATGTATCTCACGGGCGTAAGCTACTTTAACATTCGCCAGTACTCGGCCGCCTTCCCGGTGCTCCGCAAGATCACCGGCGGCTATCCCAACACGGTCTGGGCGAACCAGGCGTATTACTACATCGGCCTGTGCCACTTCTCCCAGAGCAACTGGAGCAAGGCGATCCGTGCCCTTTCGCTGGTGGGCACGTTCGTGGATCCCGACAGCCCGACGACCAAGTACGTCGAGGCGGGGCATCGCTTCTACGTGAAGATCGCCGACGCCGACCTGCCGATTCTCCACCGCATGGGCGAGGAGACCACGATCAGCATCGAGACCTCCCGCGGCGACAGGGAGACGGTGAAGATCACCCCGCTCTCGCTGGATCGGGCGATGTTCATCGGCTGGGTGCCCACCGAGATCGGCCCCGCCGTCAAGGACGACGGCAAGCTGCAGGTCATCGGCGGCGACGAGATTACCACCACGTACCTCGACGACAACACCCGCTCGGGCCAGAAGGACGTCCCCCGCGTGAAGAAGACCACGGTGGTCTCCACCGGTGCGGTGAACTTCACCATGGGCACGTTCGAGTCGGTCGTGGACGCCGCGTTCCTCGGTCAGCCTTTGTTCGTTCGGCTGCGGGATGCGGACCTGGACACCGACGCCAAACGCCAGAAGACCTTCGTGAAGCTCATCAGTCGCTACCGCGTCACCGAAGACGCCATCCGCGAGGGCGACGTCACCGAGGACCTCGAATACCGCAAGGAAGAGCAGTACAAGATCCGCGACGAGGTCATGGTCGAACTCACCGAGCTGGGCGAGGGCGAGACGGTGCATACCGGCGTGTTCGGCGGAAAGGTGATGATCTCCCCGGTGGAGAAGGACGAAGTGATCGACCGCAACGACGACGCGCTGAGCTGCCAGCTCAACGACGAAGTCATCGTGTCCTATGAAGACCGCCTGCACATCGGCGGCGAGGCCCCGCGCATCGCGACCGCGAAGACCACCGTCATCGACTCGATGGGCGGCGAGCCGCGAGCGATGCAGTCGATGGTGGCCGACCCGGTCCTGCGGGCCAAGAAAAACGCCGTCGAGGCGACGGCCTATCTGGAACTGGCGCGGATCTTCAAGGCGATGGGCCTGATGGAAGGCGCGAAGACCAAGTCCAACGAGGGCCTCTCCCGCGTGGAAGAGATCATTCGCATCCAGGCGCCGATTCCCGCTTCGCTGAAGGAAGAAGCCTTCAAGCTCAAGTGGGAGCTGCACGTCGCCCAGGACGACTACCCCGCCGCGATCGCCACCTGCCAGCTGTTCAGCCAGCTCTATCCCGAGTCGCCCTTCGTGGACTCGGCGCTGATGGGCATCGGCCAGGCGAAGATGGAAAACAAGGACTACGGCGAGGCGATCAGGGTCTTCCAGCAGATCCTGCAGCTGGAGCAGTCGCAGGTCAAGGCAGAGGCGCAGTACAACATCGCCCAGTGCCTCGAAACCTCCCAGGGCGAGAACGCCGAACCCGCCATCCGGGCCTATCGCGATTGTGCCAAACGCTACCCCGACAGCGAGTTTGCCGGCAAGTCTCTGGCGAAGCTGGTGGATTACTACATCACCACCAAGGACTACAAGCAGGCCGACGACATGCTGGACCAGATCTTCCAGGACTACCCCGACGCGCAGTTCCTGGACCAGATGCTGATGAAATGGACCGTGGTGGCCTTCCGCAACGGAAACTACCCCAAGGCCAAAGAGAAGTGCTCGCAGCTGGTGTTTGAGTATCCCACCAGCAAGTACGCCCCGACCGCCAAGAAGTGGCTCCAGACGATCAACGAATACCTGAAGGGTCAGGAATAGTCATGAAGAAGCTTATCGCATTTACGATCATCGTCGCGCTGGGGGCCCCGATCGCCTTCGGTGCCCCGGAAGAAGACAACAACAAGCAGGAGCAGTTCACCGCCCTGCTCAAGAAGGTGCAGACCAGCCCCGCCGAAACCAGCGAGAAGGAGATCCACTCGCTGCTGGAGATGGGACGATCGCTGGGACGATCGTACACGACGTCCCTTGCCCTGCGCGGGTACTTCACACGGAACTTCCAGCCGTCCCCGACGCTGCTGCGGGAGGCCGCCGAAATCGCCGCCCTGTCGGCAGATTTCCGGACGGCCGCGGCGCGATACAAAGCCTATCTCGCCAGGGCAAGCAAGGACGGCGGGGCCAACGGCGACAGCAAGGAGGTCGTCTCACAGTCGGCAGCCAGGCTGTATCACATCCTGGTGGACTTCCTCGACTCGGAAGACGACGCCTACCAGTTCATCGCCCAGAACGGAACCCGATTCCGCTCGACCCAGGCCGCCCGGAAGTTCGACCTGTGGTTCGTCAAGACCGCCCGAGGCAGGGAAGATTGGCCCGCGATGGCCAACTACCTCGTGGACGTGCTGGAAGACCGCATGCCCATCGAGAAGGAGCGCCTGCACTACTGGTCGCTGCTGGATGACCTGGCCGATGCGCTCAGCCAGGCCGACAGGGAACATTACAATGCCCTCTCTGCCGCCCGGAAGATGAGCGGGCT
Source organism: uncultured Planctomycetaceae bacterium (assembly GCA_964521005.1). Taxonomy (GTDB): domain Bacteria; phylum Planctomycetota; class Phycisphaerae; order SM23-33; family SM23-33; genus CAZFPT01. The sequence continues at coordinate 30,852 of CAZFPT010000006.1, forward strand.
CATCCGCGACAGCAAGACCCGATCGGCGAGATGGAAGCTCGTCGCCGAGAACCTCGCCTTCCACGCCGGGTCGGCCGGCAAGGAAGAACAACTGCTCAACCGGCAGTTCGGCACGGTCACGAGCGCAGCGAGAGAATACCTCAAAGACGCCCCGTCGGCCGACACGCTCAAGGACATCTGCGAGATCTTCGCCGGCGGAGCAGGCCGCTTCGATTACAACAACTGGAAGCGCCAGGAAGCGCTCAAGGAAGCGTTCTTCGCCCAGGCGCTGTCCCGGCTGAATGACAAGGACAAGCTGGAGATCGCCCAGTGGTACCACGCCGACCACCTCGCGTCGGCCCCGCAGTGGACCAAGCTGGTGATGGACAACGCCAAAGCCTTCAAGGGCAAGTCCCTGTGGCGAATTCCCCTGCAGACGAAGCTCGACGATCTCGGTGACTACCGCAAGCTCGCCGACATCCTCATCGCCACCTACTCGCGCCAGGCAGCCGCCATCAAGGCGATCGCCGCCGGCGGGAAGGACTGGAAGAAGGTCGTCGACCACTACATGACCCGGGAAAGCTGGGCATTCGGTCACAAGGACATCTATTACGGCGTCGACAAGGAGCTTATTCCCGCCCTGCAGAACCTGCTGGACGAGAAAAAGGACGACGAGAAGACCTCCCTGCCCAAGGGCGAGGTATGGGTCTATCTCGGCCAGAAGCATCTGGCGACCTCGCCGGCAGCGTATTACGACAAGGACGCCGCCAAGGAGTATCTCGAACACGTCTGGAACTACTCCGGCAAGGACAAGGACGACAAGTCCCAGATCGCCGGACACATCAAGGCGATGGCGTGGGTTCCGTGGTCGGATCGCGACCGCAAAGAGGTCTACAACCAGATCAGCCGGGACTACAGCGGCTGGGCCAGCTGGATTCGCCGCGAGTACAGCCGGGGCGAGAAGAAAGACCAGAAGATGCCCGAGAAGACGCGCAACCTGCTGACCGATCTGGACGGGCTGCTGCGCGAGACCAAGAACATCGAGAACGGCGACGCCGACCAGGCGCCCAACGAGTTGTGCAAGCAGTTCACGCTGCTGATGCAGGCAGACAACGACCGCGATCGCCCCGCGTACGTCAAGGCCGGCCAGGCGGCGTACAAGCAGATCAAGGACTACCGCCACCTGCCGCTGGGGCGTTGGACGCTCCGCTCGCTTCTGGCGCGACGGCGCAACTTCTCCACCATCGACCTGCAGACCCACGTGCTGAAGGACATGCTCGACCGGTACGACCGATCCGAGCACGAAGGCAGCCTGGAGTATCTCGTCGATTACGTGATCGACGACCAGTACCGCTGGCGATGGGGCAACATCGACAGCAAGCACAAGGACGACGCCAAGGCCATCGCCGGTGTGCTGGACGCTACCCTGCTGAAGCTGGCGAAGAAGGGTCAGTTCTGGCCTGAACTGTTCGGGCAGTTCCGCATGCTCCGCAACGGTCGGGGCTGGGACGACCGCGAGAGCGGGACCGAACTGATGGCCACCCTCATCGAGAAGCAACTGCTCTCCAAGGCCGGCTACGACGGGTTCGAATCCGTCCGCAGCCCGGTGGTGGGCGAGATGTGGCTGGTTCGCCGCGAGTTCCCCAAGCTCGCCAAGAAGCATTCTCCCGAGACGTGGTTTGACTCCCGCTACCTCGCCGAGGCGAAGGAGTTGGGCTTCTACGACTACGCCTACTGGCAGTACGGCACGGACAAGGACGAGAAGGTCATCCGCGCCGCCGCCGAGGAGTTCAAGGGTCACAAGACGATGCCCCTGGGCTTCGGGGACGGTCAGGAGCGGCTGTATCCCCGTGACGAGTATTACGACTGGTGCCGTCGCCTGGCGAACCACAAGACGATCGGCATCGAGTTCACCGACAAGCTCACCGACCACTACGGTAAGGGTCGCTGGGACATCTACGCGATGGGTTGGGCGTACTTCCAGCAGGCCAGGGACATTACCACCGACGCCGGGCGCAAGGAGTTCTTCGAGCGTCTCAAGGCGGTGACGCCCCGGCTGGAAGCGGCTCCCTCTCGCCCGTACGCCCCGTACATGGGTCAGTTGGAGAAGATCGAAAGCGGCGCGAAGCTCACGAAGGACGAGGTCGATGTCCTGCTGGGGATCTTCCCCACCGCCACCCCGGGCTACTGGTCGCGCGGATGGTACTACGAGGACATGGGACGTCTGCTGCACGACGCGATGATCGCCCAGGACCGTCGGAGCGAGCTGTATCGCGTGCTTCCGCATCTCTGGAAGATCGGCCGAGACGTGAACCAGGACGATTACATGCGTCATCTGGCGGATCAGGCGCGGACGTTCGTTTCCAACGACCGTTACGACCTGGCACTGGTGACCAGTACGTGCGGGCTGGAGTTGGCCAAGGGTCGCATGCCCGAGGACGCCCGCTCCACGCTGGTGGCGGTGCGTTCGTCGGCCGTCGCGAAGATCGGTGCGGTGATTCCGGTCGACCGTTCGGACCCGCGATACCCGCTGTTCCTCTCGCAGGCGTCGTTCCTGGTGGGCAAGGAGCAGACCGCATGGGAGACGTACCTGAAGAATGAAGACCGTCTGCTGCGGTCGTTCAAGGATCTGGATCCGCAGTTCTGCTTCTGGCTGATCGAGAAGAACATCGAGGCCCGTCGCTACCAGGCCGCCGAGACGCTCGCCCAGGCGATGATCCAGTGGTTCGAGTCGGCCACGTCGAGCTTCGAGCCCGAGATTCGCGCCGCCCTGCAGAACGCCTACGCCAACATCGCCTTCGCCAAGGGCGAATTCCCCCAGGCCCGCGCCGGTTACAACGCCGTGGCGATGGCCCGGGAGTTCGAAGGTACCCAGGCGCAGATGGAGGCGATGCTCCGGGTGGCCGAGGTCGACCGGCAGACCCGCCAGTATGACCAGGCCCTGAAGGTGCTCGAGAAGCTCGCTCTCCGCAAGGACAAGTGGCTGCGGACCGAGGCGCAGTTCCAACTCGCCATGGTGAAGTTCGACCAGGGCGAGCATGCCGACGCCAAGGAAGCCCTGGACAAGGTCTTCTCGCTGGCGCCCGGACACGCCGAGGCACGCATTCTCGAAGGACGGATCAACCTCAAGCTCAAGAAGCTCGAAGACCCCACCGACCTGCAGATCGGATCCAGCCAGAACCAGCGTTACCTCGTTCCGGGCATGCCTTTGAAGGTCACCCTGGAAGACCGCAACCTCTCGGTGGTCGGCAAGAGCACGAACATCGAGATCGTCGCCTGGACCAAGAGCGGCGACCGCGAAATGTTCCTGCTGACGCCGTTCGGCGACTCGAAAACGAAGTTCCGCGGACAGATCGGCACCGCCCTCGAACCGACCAACAAGGGCGATCACGTCCTGCAGCTGCTGGGCGGCGACGTGGTGCGGTATGACTTCTCCGAGAAGTTCAAGAAGGCCAACAAGATCACCCGCGAGATGACCCACGCCCTCCGCGTGGTCACCGACGGCGAGCTGTACGCCTCCTCCGGCGAGATCCTCACCCGGGAGCAGCGCGAGCAGGAAGCCCTCGAACAGATGATCCGCAAACGCATCAACGTCAGCGAAGAACAGAAACAGCAGGTCGCCCTCTCCACGGTGCGGTCGAACAGCCAGGTCAAGCCCGGCAACGAGATCAACATCCGCGTGGTCGACCCCGATCGCAGCGTGACGGCAGGCAAGGACGAAATCCGCGTCCGCGTCACCGCCGCCAGCGGCGATACGGTGAGCGACTTCGTGCTCACCGAGACCGACACCCACTCGGGTGTCTTCGAGGGGGCCGTGCCGACTGCCAGCGGTCAACCGATCGCGATGGCGTCGGACACGCAGGAAGGCAAGTACGCCAACTTCGCCATCTCCAGGAAAGATTACGGCCCGTGGGTCGCCCAGCCGAACAACCAGCGACCCAAGACCTTCAGCGTGGACCTCAACGACAACGTCAAGCTCAACAAGATGACCGTCAACGCCGGCGTGCCGGGCCGACGGATCAAGGAGTTCCTGCTGCAGACCTCACTCAACGGTCAGGAGTTCACCACAATCGGATCTTGGCCGAGCAAGTTCGAGCAGTGGGACGGCTCGCCGAAGGTTCGTGCGGCCCGCATCGAGGACCCACGGGCCGTGCCCACCCGACTGGACGAGTTGGACCAGTACATCGAGTGGCGTCACCAGGCCGGGAACCAGCCCGCAGCCGAGGGCAGCATCACGCTGCCGAAGGTCTCCTGGGGCTGGAACATTGCCGATGGTCTGGGCAAGAAGATCGACCTTCACCACAGGGACAATCCGCGTCATTACGTGGCGAAGATCTCGGCGGCGTTCTATCAGCCTCGCCGGCAGATCCGCACGTTCCGCCTGGATCACAAGGGCAAGACCGAGGGCATCCGCTACATCCTCGTGCTGGACGGCGAATCCAGCGAGTCGCGCCGAACTCGACGCGGCCAGCCCAGTTCGTTCCCGGAGGTCCAGAAGAAGATCGCCAAGGGCGTCCACCGGATCGACATCTACGTGATTGCCTCGGACAACACCAAGCCCGAGTTCGAGCTGATGTGCGACACGGAGGAGGCGCCGTTCATGGCCCCCTGCCCTGCCGGGATGTTCGACCCGGCGAAGAACAAGCTCCTCACCGCTGGCGTGAAAGTCCCGGCTGCGGAGATCAGCGCCGACAAGGACGGCGAGACGTTCGAGATGTCCTTCGTCAAGCCTTCGATCGATCTGCCCGCCGGCACGCAGGCCCGCGTGGTTCGCCTGGTGATGCTGGACTTCGAGACCGACGCCCCGGCGATCAACAAGATCACTCTCACCGACGCCTCCGGCGACACGGTACTTCCCACCAAGGACGACTTCCTCGACCTGCGGAAGAACGACCAGCTCGAACTGGTCCCCGGCGACCGGATCACGGTGACCTACGAGGACCCGAGTGTGCTCTCGCGCAGCAAGGAGCTGCACGAGGCGTTCCTGACAGCCACCTATTCCAACGCGCGTCTCAGTGCGTGCTTCGTGGAGTATGAGCAGTCGCGCGGCGAGGCACGTCCCCGCTACGTGCCGATGTACCGCTTCAAGCCCGGCGACGTGGTGAAGGTCTTCATCTCCGACCCGGACATGGACGTCTCCCACCAGCCCGACCGGGTGAAGTTCCGGGCCCGGACCTCGCTGGGCAAGCCCGTCGAGCTGGAGGCCCTGGAGACCGAGGCCCACTCGGGCGTGTTCCTGGGAACGGTCTTCCCGATCGAATCCGGCAAGAAGCCCGCCCGCCGCAGCGAACTGGTCGTGGAAAAGGGCGACGACATCATCCTGACGTACATGGATGAGCACAACACCGACCCGGGCATCGCCTGGCAGCGGACCACCAGCATCGAGCAGACCTGGTTCCGTACACCCCAGCTGCGGGTGTACGACGTGACCTCGGCCCCGCGTGACGAACCGACCGACCAGGCCGACGGCAAGCAGGAGCCCGCCGCCTCGGATCGCTTCGAGGAGCAGTTCCCCGCCGAGCGCATTCTGCAGGCGGTTCGCCCCGAAGAGGTGAACTACGACAAGCCCGCCAAGGCGATCATCGGCGGGCCGGTCCTGGTGGAAGTGATCTTCCCGTCGGCGGCCCAGTCGCCGGCGAGCACGGTCACGCTCTACGCCCAGACCACCGCCGGCCGCAAGGCAGCCGGGGTGGATCCGAACATCCCGTTCGATATCCGCGTTCCGGGCACGATCGAACTGAAGGCCACCCCGGGCTCGGTTTCTGCCGGTGAGCCGGGACGTGGCTATCTCAGCGTCGAGATCGGTCAGGGCCCGCAGCTGTTGAGCCCGCTGGAGGAAGGTCGATTCGCCTTCAACATCCCGGTGGAGCTCGGCGCCCTGCCGGAGAAGTCCTTCGCCACCCAGCGCGCCGAGGACCGCCCCAAGGGCGAGAAGCCCTCACTGCTGGTCAACGGCGAGGACGAGATCTTCGTGGGCATGAAGTACACCGACCCGAAGACCAAGACCACCCACTGGATCACCCAGAAGGTGACGCTGGATGCGGATGTCTTCTTCGACGTGATGGACCGTCGCTACCAGAAGGAGATGGACGGGCTGTACGTCGGCCAGAACATCTACTACCGCGTGATCGACCCGAAGAAGGACCTCTCCGACGGCAAGGACCGCATTCAGCTGGAGATCAGGACGCAGTCCGGCCAGAGCGAGTCGCTCGAACTGATCGAGACCTTCTCGCACTCGGGAATCTTCAAGGGCCTCAACAAGATGATCTATTCCCGCGAGGCTGCCGACCCCAACGCGAACCTCTCGGGGGACGTGCTGGAGGTGGTCTACGGCGATATCGTCAACGCGACCTACCGCCGCGATGAGACCGTCAAGGGCATCACGCGGTCGGTGGAGATCTTCAAGGGATCCGACGGTGAGGTGATTCCGTTCACCAAGCGGTTCAAGGACTCGACCATCGCGGTCCAGACGCAGTTCTACATCGCCGAGTCGTACTTCGAGCAGGCCAAGCGCCACCGCCAGCTCGGTCAGCCCGAGTTGGCTGCCGAGGAAATCGGAACGGGCAAGAAGCTCCTGGAAGACGCCATCCGCGACTATCCGGACAGCTCGGCCCGCGCACAGGCGGACTACCTGCTGGCGAACCTCGCCCTGGAGTTCGGGAACGAGGTCGCCGACGCGATCAAGCGGACCCGCAAGGCGATGGAAGAGGCCGAGGCGTCCACGGAGAAGAGCCGTTACGCCCAGCAGATCGAGGATTATACCGACCAGCGGAAGAAGCACTACGCCGAAGCCGTCACGCGGTTTGCGGACATCGTCTCGACCTATCCCAACAGCGAGTACGCCCCCAAGGCCCAGTTCAAGAAGGCCTTGACGTTCGAGCGGATGGGACAGATCGACGAAGCCTCCGAGGAGTACGTCAAGCTCTCCTACCGGTATCCGGAGAACGAGCTGGTCGCCAAGACCATCGCCCGTCTGGGCAACTACTTCATGACCAAGGGCAAGATGCTCCGCGACGAGGCGAAGAAGGAGACCGACCCGGTCGAGATGGAAAAGCAGCTCATGCAGGCCCGGAAGTTCTTCAAGACGGCCGGCCAGGTGCTCGGACGTCTTGGCGAGCGGTTCCCCTCCCATGAGCTGGCGGGCAAGGCGAGCGTGCTCTCGGCCCAGTGCTTCATGCACGGTAGGGAGTACGACCTGGCCATCCGGACCTTCCGATCGGTGATCGACAACCCGCGGAGCTACGACCCGGAGTTGGTCGCCGAAGCGATGTACTGGTGCGGCGATTCGTACATGGTCCTGGAGGACTACGTCGAGTCCTACCGGATGTTCAAGAAGCTCACGTGGGACTACCCCGCCACGATGTGGGCCAAGTACGCCCGTGGCCGACTGACCGACGAGAAACTCTCGCGGGCCGCTTCAGCAAGTTAAGCGGACCGATCGGCAGATTGGCGTGTTACAGTAGAGACGACTGAATTGAATCGGGCGGGCCTGGCTGACTGCGAACCGGCGCACTGCAGCGGCTGGGCTCGCCCACTTTGACGGTCCTTACGCAAAACCGGCCTGCGACGTCGGCCGACATGATGCAGCAGACCATGACGCAGACAAGAATGACCAACCAACTACCCGCCCCGCTGACCGAGCCGATCGACCCGGCCCAGTGGACATCGCTGCCCCGCTGGCAGATCCGCTACCCGGTGAGATACCTCGCCGGGCAGGTGCTCGACGGCGAGGACGCGGTGATGATGGTAACCCGCACCCGCGGGCGCATCGACACGGGCAGTTGGTTCCGCAAAGCCCGCATCTGGATGTGGGTGCTGCGGGATGAACTGGTGCTCATCGCCGCCGGCTGGGGCGGGCCGAACCCCTACGTGCAGCGGGTTCCGTTCTCCGAGCTGACCGAGAGCATCTACAACCACGTGACCGACCAGCTGGTATTGGCCCCGGCGATGGATGTGCCCGTCAAGGCCTTGGGCATGCCCCCGACGACCGGCTACCAGGTGCTCGCGCAGATTTACGCAAACGCAGACCAACCCGCCGCCACCCGTGGCGCGGGTCACCCGCCCGCCCCCGCCGGCGGACGGGACGATTCGACCGACTTCTAGAGGTGCTGAGCAATGATTGAACTGTTTCGGATGGGACAGGAGATGATGTACCCCCTGCTGGCGTGCAGCGTGCTGGCGCTGGCGGCGATTATCGACCGCGGATACGCCTTCATCTCCAACTGGAAGGTGGACACGCGGGCACTGCGATCGCGCATCCTGGCGCTGCTGCGTGAGGGCAAGATCGCCGAGGCCGCCCACCTGTGCGCCGAGACGCCGGGCCCGGTCTCGGCCGTCCTGCTGGCGGGGCTGCAATCCTACGCCAAGCACAGGCCCCGCAACGAGCGGATCGAGTCGCTGATGGACATCATGCGTACCTCCATGGACGACTACGCCGAGCACGCCATGAGCGCGGTCCGCAAGCGGCAGGTCGTGCTGCAGACGGTGGTGCTCATCGCCCCCCTGCTGGGGATGACCGGAACCGTCACGGGCATGATCCGCGGATTCGACAGGATCGCCGCCGCCGGGCAAATGAACGCCACGCTGGTCGCCAGCGGCATCAAGGAGGCGTTGGTCACCACAGCCACCGGGCTGATCGTGGCCGTCTTCGCCGCCGTCCCGTACATGGTGTTCCGCGCATCGTCGGACCGCGTGGACCTGGACATCGAGGAAGCCAGCTCCGAGCTGCTGGACTTCGTCGCCACGGTCGTGGAGTCCGAGGACGTCGACGTCAAGCTGCCCGCCTGAGCACCCACCGCACCCGGAGCCCCCGATGGCACGCAGGAAATCCAAACGACGATCGTCGCGGCGACGCGGCGGAGAGGACAGCGGGCTGGACGTGAACGTCACGTCCTTCGCGGACATCGCGTTCCTGCTGCTGATCTTCTTCCTGGTCGTCGCGTCCATTCAGCCGGCGCTGAAGGGCATGGACCTGGAAGCACCCTCCGGCGAAAAGGCCGAGACCGAAGAAAAGACCGACGCGATCCAGATCAACGACGGCGAGATCTTCTTCAACGAAAAGAAGGTCAGCCTCGCCCAGCTGCGCGGGCAACTGGCTGCCGCCAAGTATGAAACGAAGAAGGGACAGGGCAAGTCCGTCTCCATCGAGGTCACCGGCAAGGTGGAGTACGCCCGGTTCTACCCCATCTTCGGGATGGTCAAGTCCGCCGGCGGCGTCCCGGTCATCACTTACGAGGAAGACGAATAGTCATGGCCCGCAGACGAGACAGACAAACGCAGAACGAGCTGACCGTCTCGGTCGGTTCGATGGGCGATATCGCCTTCCTGCTGCTGATCTTCTTCGTGCTGTGCAGCAACTTCGCCAAGCAGCCCCCCATCAAGGTCGAGCTGCCCACCGGCGAAAAACTCGCAGCCATGGAGCGCGTACCGGTCTCCGTGGTGGTCGGTTCCAAGGGTGAGATCTACCTGGACGGCCAGCGGGTCGCCAACGAAGAAGTGCTCGAATCGGCGTTGAACAAGCTCTTCGAGGACCTCCCCGCCAAGGCCGAGAAGAAGGTCCTGTTCAAGTGCGACGGGCAGGCCGACCAACGCGAGTTCCTGCCGACCCTTCGCGCCCTCTACCAGACCGGTGCAAAGGTCCTGGCGGTGGGCGAGACGAAAAAGCAATGATCCCCGGAGCAACCCGGGCTCAAGGAGAAACCGATGGCTGACAGACAAGACGACATCCAGAAGCTTTCCCCCGACAAGCTGCTGGAGGGGTTCAACAAGACGCCCCTTCTGGTGTTCATCCTGGCGGCGCTGGGCGTGCACCTGCTTGCCTTCGGCGTGGACTACGTGTCGATCCAGATGAAGGGCACGCCGACCGCAGATGCCAATTCCGTCGACGCCAACGCCACTGCCGACGCCGACGCCGACGCAAACGCAGCCGTGGACGCCAATGCAGCCGCCGATGCCAACGCGTCCGCCGACCGGCCGACCCGCAAGACCACCGACGACGAGGTGGACCCGCGGACGCCCGATTATCTCACCGAGACCCAGCCCGCGCCCAAAGAGCCGGGATTGACCCTCGACGAAACCAACTGAGCGAGTATCCATGCCGCGCTCCATCCTGGAGACAATTCGAACGCAGGGAAGAGACCGCGCCTGGGCCCGTTCGCTCATCGCCGCGATCACCTTCCACGCCCTGCTCATTTTCGGCTCGGCGTTCCTGGCTTGGCTGATGCGTGGCTGCATCGAAGAGTTCAAGGTGCCCTACGGCAGCGGAACGCCGTCGGTGGTGCAGATGCGCTTCGTCCCCAAAAAGCAGAAGAAGCTCAAACGCATCCTGAACCCCAACTCGGCGATCTCGTTCGACTTCCCCGACCTCGACGAATCCAAGATCCAGGAAGAATTCGAAGAGCAGTCGCGCGACACCTACGAAGCCGACACCGACGCGGTCCACGGGAAGATGGGCGAAGGCGGCGGCGACGAAGGCGGCTGGCCGGACGGCATGAAGGATGGCAAGGTCCGCTTCGCACGCCTGAAGTACAACTGCCAGGGATGGGACGACGGGATGGACTCCTCGACCTCCGCGGACATCAACTTCCTGGACTACTTCCGCAACCTGCCCAGCGTGAACTTCCCCGTCGCCCGCAAGGGCGAAGCCTACTCCATGCGACAGTTCATGTCGCTGCCGAAGGGCCTCAAACCCGCGTTCATTTACATGACCGGCAGCGGCTCCTTCCGCCTGGGCAATGACGACATCAAACGGCTGCGGGAGTATATCAAGGAAGGCGGGATGGTCTTCGCCGACGCCGGAAGCCGACGCTGGCACGACAGCTTCGAGGCGCTCGCCAAGCGAATCCTGCCCGGCCATGGCCTGAAGGTGATCGCCGACGACGACCCGATCTTCGCCCGGCCGTTCGGATTCCCCAACGGCCCGCCGCCGCTGTGGCACCATGGCGGCAAGCAGTGCAAGGGCGTGCGGTTCAAAGGACGCTGGGCGGTGTTCTATCACCCAGGCGACCTCAACGACGCCTGGAAGACCGGCCATTCGGGCATGTCCCGTCGGCTGGCGCGCGAGTCCTATCGCGTCGGCGTGAATGTCCTGTGGTACTCGTTTACCCACTACCTCGCCGAAACACGGGAGTATCGCAAGTAATGCTTTACCAGCTCTGGAACTACTTCGGCGTGAGCGGAACCGCCTCGATCCTCCTGTGGCTGGCGGCGATCGTCGTGGCGGCAGTGGCGCTGTGGTCGCGACGTCGCACCGTGCTGCTGTTGGCAGCGGTGGTGGCCGCCGCCAGCGCCTTCGCCCTGGCCAGGGTCAACTCCACGAAAATCTCCAACTACCGCACCGACCGATCGGACGTCATCCAGGCCGCCCACAAGCAGATGGAGGAATCCCGCGCGAAGGACGTCCGGAAACAGACCGCCGACGTGCAGGTCGCTTCCGACAACGATCCGAACGACGCCAATGAACCCAAGAGCGAGTACGCCTACCGCGAGGTCCGCGGCAAACGAACCCGCCAGGTCGATGGCAACGACGACCCCAATCAGAAGAAGTTCGATGACATGGCCTTCCTGGCCAATCGCGAAGCCGAGAAGGCCGACCCCGACCTCCGCCTGCTGCCGGCTGAGGACGTCGCCCGCGCCAATCAGTGGGACCGCGTGAATCTCTTTCTGGTGCGATGGATCTTCCTGCTCAGCGCAGTGGTCCTGGCGATAGACTACCTCGGCCGATTCGTGCCCGCCCTGCGGAAAGCCCTGCCCGAAAAGCCGCGACCCGTCCCGGCCGTCCGCACCGCCTCCGGCAAGGAAATGCGGGAGTATCTTGAAGCCGCCATCCAGAACGGCGAAACGTTCATCTACTGCACGCATCAGGACCCCTGGCCCGAAGGAAAGCTCAACCGCCTGCCGGTGGACTTCGTTTGGCCGATGGAGAAAGTCACCTACAACGCCGACAACCCGCCCTTCTCCAGCGAGTTCATCTTCGAAAGTGCGTGGTTCCGCGACTACTGCTTCGTCATCGAGGGAGAGAATACGGCCGACGGGCTGCTCCGCGACCTGAACGACTGGCTGGAAATGCGGTTCCACGCTCGCGCCCAGACCCCCTGCCCCGTGCACATCGTCTGGGAATTCGACCGACCCGACGACGAGCAGATCGAGAAGCTCGCCTTCTACGCCCGCGAAGCGCATATTCGGCTGCTGCTGAAAGAGTAACCATCACCCAGTGGTTCCCGCCGCTGTCCCCTTCGCCAGAATCGGCCTTGCAGCTCAGTAGTTGCAGGAATCGTCGTCCGTCAGGCGGTCCAGCCGATCGCGCAGCGTGGCGGCCTCTTCGTACCGCTCATTCTCCACCGCTTCCTGCAGGTCCGCTCGGAGTTTCTGGATGGGGTCCACCGGCAGGCTGCTCTCGATATCCCGTGACATCGCCTGAAGAATCGCCAGCTCGGTGGAATGCTCCGCCAGGTCGCTCTCGTACTGGTCGTAGAAGCGGCGGACCTTGTCGATTCCGTTCCGAACCGCCGCCAACGCCGCCTTGGGGCGGTTGTCCTGCAGCGCGAGGTGCGACCGCGCGCGGCTGCACATCATCAACACGTAAGGGCGATACTGTTCGAGAATGAACCGGTCGGATTCTTCCTCGGCGTATTGGTGGCAGAAATCGAACAGCCTCATGTTGCGCAGCGTGTCGCGGACGACGGCGGGATAGTCCTCCAGCACGAACAGGGCGAGGTAGCGGTGATAGTACATCACACCCTCGGACCGCAGCAGCTCACACGCCCGCTCATCCAGCTCGAATCCCTCGTCGGTGCCATGTCGCTGGCGGTGGAGATCCAGTTCGTGCTCGTAGTAGTCCAGCAGCGAGTCGTACCCTTCGGGGCGCTGCCCGTCGGGTCGGCCGGTGGTCTCCATCTGCAGCAGGCCCAGGTCCAGGCGCAGCTGAATCATCTCCCTGCCTTCGTCGCTGTGGATCTTGCGGACGTTGATCTGCCCGGGCTCGAACGGCCAGTCGCGCAGAATCCCGGAAATGTCCAGGCTGGTCGGCTTTTCTGGTTCGTCGGTCATACGGCTCCGCGGGCGGTGACGGCGGCGAGTTCTACTTCATTGTAACGCTCTGCAGCTGAGCATCCCAGATTGGCGAGTCGCCCAGCAGGACGTATTCGCCGATTCCCACCTGCCGCAGATGCATCGGCAGGACCATGCCATTGGACTGCTTCGTGTAGTCCCTGTAGACGGTTACCGAACCACCCTCGCCGGCCTGGTCGGCTCCGCCGATGGCGAACCGAAGTCGCCCGCTGTCTTTCGCGAAACAGTAGCGCCGCATGCGGGCCTGGGTCCACCGCACGGAAACGCAGTTCAGCGCGATCCCGTCGATGCGGTCTTCCTGGACGGCGTAGGGTTTCTCCCTGCCCCAGACGATGTTGCCCGCCCCGCGAAGGCGATGGAGCACCTCCCCGAGGGCCTGTTTGATCCGGTCGGCTGTCACGCCTTGGCCCAGGGGCCCGTCAACGTGGAACGACCCGCTGCCCTGCGCGTCGATCGAGGCAGTCCAACTCCCCTCACCGGTGGGTGCTTCGGCATCGATTCGGCCGGCGTCGAAATGCATGGTGAACGCCACCCGCGTCACGTACGGCGCGTCGTTTGTTCCGAAGACCTTCAGGAGCATCTCCCCTCTGAGCGTGTCGACCTGTTTCCAGGCATCCCGGCCGCCGGTAACGTCCAGCGATCGCTCGACGACCTCGCCAGCCTTGCTGGCCTGAGGCCCGTTTCCGCAACCACACTTCTCCGCGCATCCGGCAGCAAAACCCCCAGCCAGCAGAATCGAGAGGACAACGCAACGCTTCATATCGAGCTCCTTGGTTGCTCGCGCCAGTGGGGACGACCATGGAGGAGACTCCGCCGGGCCGCCCGACCGGTCGGGCGAGGCTGATTCGGGCAATTCCACATTCATTCTCCGCCAGCGGTGGCTGTTTTTCAACCGAAAGAACGCCCGACCCCCGGCCGGGGCGGATCAGACCCCCGTGACCTTCAGGAAGGTTATTCCCAGCGAGAAGTAGATCATGATCCCCGCCACATCCATGATGCTCGCCAGAAACGGGCCCGACGTGACGGCCGGGTCCAGTCCCAGACGTTTGAAAAAGAACGGAAGCATCGCTCCCAGCAGGTTGGCCAGCGTGACGGCAGAGAAGATCGCCGCCGAGACGGCCAGCGCGATCGCCGCCGGTGGCTGACCACCCGTATCCAGCATGGAGGCGAACCCCCAGGCCGCGACGTAGCCGATGATCGCCAGGAACACCCCGAGCATGATCCCCCGGGTCAGTTCCTTCAGGAGCACGCGTGCCCAGTCGCCGGGCGCGACTTCCTGCACCGCCAGGGCGCGAATCATCAGCCCTGCCACCTGCGAGCCGGTGTTCCCGGCCGGCGAGTTGATCAGCGGCATGAACAACACGAGCACCGCGAACAGCGGGACCGCATTGAAGCCCATCAGCGCGACGGTGGTGAGCATCTGCCCGCCCAGCAGCAGCACCAGCCAGGGCAGGCGCTTTCGCATCATCTCGGTGAATCCGGTGGAGAAGTAGCTCGTCTCGATCGGGTCCAGACCCGCCAGGCGGTGCATGTCCTCGGTGTCCTCTTCCTCGGCGATGTCCAGCACGTCGTCGTGCGTGATGATGCCCACCAGCACGCCCTGGGAGTTCACCACCGGCAGCGCGACCGCGTCGTACTTCTTGAACAGCTCGATCGCCTCTTCCTGGTCTTCCCGGGCGCGCAGGGACGCCACCTGGTTGTCCATGATCTCCTCGATGAGCGTCTCGGGGGCCGAGAGAACCACGTCTTCCAGGCGGACCTCGTCCAGCAGCTTCCAGCTGTCGTCGACCACGTAGATGACATACATCGTCTCCTTCGTGCGGGCGACGCGCCGGACGTGCTCGATGGTCCGCTGCACCGTCCAGTCGGGTCGGGTGGCGATGTACTCGGGCGTCATCAATCGCCCGATGCTGTCCTCGGGATACGCAAGCAGACTGCGGGCGACCTGCAGCTCGTCGCCCCGCAGCGAGTTCAACAGCCGTTGGGCAAGCTGGCCGGGCAGCTCCTCCAGGAGCTCGGTGCGGTCGTCGGGGGCCATGTCCGCCAGCAGGCGGGTGACTTTCTCGGAGGAGAGTTGTTCGAGGACGTATTCCTGCTGGTCGACCTCGAACTCGGCAAACACGTCGGCAGCCCGGTCCTGCGGAAGCAGGCGGAAGCACATGGCAAGGTCTTCCTCCTCCAGTTCCGCCAGCAGGGCTGCCACGTCATGGATTTCCATTTCCGCCAGCACGTGCTTGAGCTCGGCGAACTGCCGGGCCTCGATCAACTCGTGAATCTCAGGCTGCACGATTTCTTTGAGCATGACGGGATTCCGTGACGGAGGAGTTCTCGCCCATCCGGGCGAGTATCCATTGTGGTTCGGATCCCCCTGCAAGTCAACGCGCCGCGAATAACCGACATTCGAGAACACTTGGGGCGAACACTTCTCGGCTGAATCCGGTACAATGCCGATGGCTGAGTGTGCGGAAGGTCGCTCCCCGCCTCGCGCGGGGGGAGGAAAGTCCGAGCACCACCAGGCTACGGTGGTGGGTAACGCCCACCGGCACGTCGGGCGACCGGCGCGTCAGGGACAGTGCCACAGAAAGCAAACCGCCGGCCCGTGAGCCCCCGTCAATAAGCCCGGGCCGGTAAGGGTGAAAGGGTGCGGTAAGAGCGCACCGCGGACGTCGTGAGGCGTCCGGCATGGTAAACCCCACCGGGTGCAAGGCCAAGCAGCGGTGATGACCCGGCCTGGGTCGATCCACCGCGGGTAGGTCGCTTGCCCTTCGGGGCAGAGCCCGTCGGCAACGGCGGGTCCAGAGAAATGGCCTTCGCCGCCCCCGTGGGTGCCCACCACGAGGCGGTACAGAACTCGGCTTACAGCCCACTCAGCCGGGCGCACATTCCGCGGCGGTCCGGGAACCTCCCCAGGCCGCCGCGTTTGTGCGCCGAACCAGCCCCCACCAGCGATCAATCGGCGCGACTCGTCACCGAAAGCGGCAGCGAGACCGGGCCGAACCGCGTTCCGAAATCGGCTGACCCATCGAGGCTGTAGAGCGTCCCGCTTCCGCGAAGCACGCGCAGCGCGCCCAGTCCGAGCTTCGAAGGTGCGAAGGATACGGGAATCTCCAGCGTCCGCGTCTGATCGGGGTCGAACCGCATCGCCTTGCTCACCCGGCTGTCGGCGACCTCCGTCCCGCCCACCGACAGGGCGTACTTCAAGGCCTGGAGATTCACCGCAAACGTGTTGCGGTTGGTCACCGAGAGTTCCACCACACCGTCGGCCCGCGAGAGCGACAGCTCGTTCCACCGCACATCACGCAACTTCACCCCCGGAGCCGCCGGGATGGGCATCTGGCCGGATTTGCTCAGCGGCAGACGCATGGACCCCAGCACCGGGGCGTCCACCGACAACCCCATCGCTGCCTCGTAGGGGACGACCTGCCCCGGGCCCGCGCCCGAGAGCGCCGCCAGAAGGCTGCGATAGGTCACGCGAGCGGGAAGGGTTACGGTTTTGGTAGAACCGGCCGGCACGCTGCCCTGCAGCGGCGCGTTGCCGTCCAGGAAGGTGGTTCCCTTCGAGGCGAGGGTGTAGTCCAGGTTCGCCAGCGGCAAGGCGGCCGGGTAGGGATTGGTCACGTCCACGGCGAACTGCAGCGTGACCGATTCGAGGTCGATACTGTCCAGCGAAACGCCGGTCACGCGAGCCGAGGGACGTTCGACCATCCCGCAGCCGACGGTGACCGAAAGAGCAACCAGAAGCACCAATACAGCGAACAGCCGAGCGGTGGCGACCATGCGGAATTCCTTTCGAGGCAACGGTTGATGCATTATAGCGACCCGCCCGCCGGCCGGGGGGGCACCCGCCCCAAAACAGTGCGTCTATTCGCTTGCCGGAGGTGGGCGTTTGTGATAGGATTCCTCGCTCGATTGCCCCTCTCGGGCGATGATCCCCAAACGAACCCTGAAGTGAGACGAGGACTACAACGATGGCTTGGCATGCGGCGATTATGGGCGCTACCGGCGCGGTAGGCGGCGAGTTTCTTCGGCTGTTGGAGGAGCGTGACTTCCCCCTCAAGAGCCTCAAGCTGCTGGCGTCGAGCCGGTCGGCCGGCAAGAAGCTGACGTTCAAGGGCGAAGACCTGACCGTCGAGGAGCTCACCGAACAGAGCTTCGAGGGCGTCGACCTGGTCCTTTCGTCGGCCGGCGGGGGCCTGTCCAGGAAGTTTGCGCCGATCGCCGTCCAGGCCGGCGCGGTGGTGGTGGACAATACCTCCGCCTTCCGCATGGACCCCGAGACGCCGCTGGTGATTCCCGAGGTGAACCCCGAGGACATCCAGAAGCACAAGGGCATCATCGCCAACCCGAATTGCTCCACGATCATCATGAACGTGCCGGTCTGGCCTCTGCACAAGATCAACCCGGTCCGGCGGGTCGTGGTGAGCACCTACCAGGCTGCCAGCGGTGCCGGGGCGGCTGCGATGGCCGAGTTGGAGCAAGGCGCCCGGGCGATTCTGGACGGCAAGGAGTTCACCCCGCAGGTCCTGCCCCACCCGGCTGCGTTCAACGTCTTCAGCCACGACTCGGACGTCGGCGAGAACGGCTACAACGTCGAGGAGATGAAGATGCTCCTCGAGACGCGGAAGATTTTCCACGACGAGGCGATCAACATCACCGCCACCTGCGTGCGCGTTCCGGTGCTGCGGGCCCACAGCGAATCGATCAATCTCACGTTCGATCAGCCCATCACCGAACAGCAGGTCCGCGACGCCCTCGACGACGCCCCGGGAATCAAGATCGTCGACGACCGCGCCAAGAGCTACTTCCCCATGCCCAAGGACGCCTCCGGACAGGATCCGATCCTCGTCGGACGCATCCGCCAGGACATCTCCCAACCCGACGGGCGCGGGATCGATCTGTTCGTCGCCGGCGACCAGATCCGCAAAGGTGCTGCCCTCAACGCCGTGCAGATCGCGGAGATGCTCTAGCGGGCAAAAAGCGAACCCGGCGCGAAACGCCCTGTGAGCCTCTATCCTGAACCACAGCAAAACGCGCGAGCGACCGAATCGGTCTCGTAGCCGAGTGACCCGACCGGCCTCGTCTTGACGCGCCCGGCCGAGGCGACGATCATCGCACCATGCACACCGACACGACCGAAACACCCCGGCGGAACATCAAGCTGGTGATCGCCTACGACGGGCAGGCCTATCATGGCTGGCAGAGACAAGCGGCGGGGATCGACACGGTACAGGAGCGCATCGAGAATGCTGCCTCCGCGGTGCTGCGCCACCCGGTGACGGTCCACGGTGCCGGCCGAACCGACGCCGGCGTGCATGCCGACGGACAGGTCGCCAACCTGCGGACCACGAACCTGGCGGTTCCGCTGACCGGTCTTCGCCGGGCGATGAACTCCCGCCTGCCGGGCGACATCGCCGTGCGATCGGCAGCCATCGTGCCCGACGAATTCCACGCCTCGATCTCCGCGATCGGCAAGACCTACCGCTACCGCATCCACGTCTCGCCGCGCAAGCCGATCCACCGCGATGGGCGGGTCTATCGATATTTCAAGCCGCTGGATGCATTCCGCATGCGCGACGGTGCCCGCCGCCTGATCGGCACGCACGATTTCCGCTCCTTCGCCACGTCGGCAGAGGTCCGCGAGAACACCGTCCGGACCGTCTTCCGCTGCGACGTCGCCGAGACGGACGACGAGATCCACGTCACCGTCCAGGGCGACGGGTTCCTGTATAACATGGTGCGCATCATCGTGGGCACGCTGATGGAGGTCGGGCGGGGACATTGGCCGCCCGAGCGTATCGAGGACATCCTCGCTGCCCGCGACCGCCACCTTGCAGGCCCGACGGCCGTCCCCGACGGACTGACGATGGTCTGCGTCCACTACCGTCCCGAAGACCTGGCCGTGCCCGATTCGCTCCCGCAATTCGGCGATCCATGATACAATCGTCCCGCAGCGAGACACCTCAACGGGAGCGTCTACGATGGAACGCGGAAAACTGTTTGTCTTCTCGGCCCTGATCGGGGCGATTGTCGCCGCCGGATGGGCCGCCCTCTCTCACGGCGACGACCAGAACCAGCCCTCCAGCTACGAGCGGGATCGGCGCTACCTGCCCGACTTCTCCGAAGGACAGAGCGGCCTGCTGGGCCCGTTCTACTGGGGACGGGCGATGGACCTCGGCGAGGACGCGCGCTTCTCCGACGCCAACGGCCGAGGGGCGTACGACGGCGACCACCTCTGGCTGTTCCAGTACGCCCGCCGACGTCACAAGGGCTTGGAAAAACCCATTCACGCGCGGAACAACCTCATCGCACGCTCGAAGGGGCTGGCATTCACGGTGCAGCCCAAGCACCTGCTGCTCAACACGCCCGGGGCGCACAACCTCAAGATCATCTTCGGCTACGTTGACGGAAGCTTCCGTTTCCGCAACGGTGACAACTGCGACCTGGCCCACCTTGCCAACACCCCGAGGCTGCTGGTGTTCATGCCCATCCGCCACGCCCACCCCGCCGGCAAACACGACCGCCTCGACCAGAGCATCTACCACGTCAATACGACCTACTCCGCCCAGTCGCCGTGCATTATCGAGTTTGCCCCGAAGGAGATGATCCGCTACGAATACTTCGCCAACCCCAAAAAGCTGGACGCGCGGATTCTGTATGACCTCCAACCCTACTTCACCGGAGACAATGCACTTCGGCCGGGCCTGACGCATCCGCTGATGCAGTTTGACATCGCCAAAGACGGCGGCTGGCGTTTCCGCCTCGAACGCGACGGCCGGGACGGCCTGGCCGGCGGCGACGACCCCGACGGTTGGGATATCGACGTGACGCACGAATCCCAAGGCGCCAAGCCCTTCAGTGTGAAGCTCACGCCGGACACGTCGCGATGGGCGATGAGTGTGTTCTCCCCGGGCGGGTCGCCCATGGAGACCTCCGAGGTGCTGCTCAAACTCGCCCCTTACGATCGCGCGACCGGCAAGGCAGCCGACTGGCCCGACCGGCGCCGACGTATCCGGTCGGCCCCGATGCATGAAATCGAAAAAGCGGCGAAGACCGAGTAGCACGCAGAATCGTCACCTTGACGTGGGGGCGCCACCTTGAAGCCCCTTCCTGAGGCTGTAGGGCTCGCAACTTGTTGCGGGCGCGATCGCAGGTCGATGCGGGGCGATCACTCCTTGGAACTTGTGATTTGGAATTTCGCTGTTTACCCCCACCTTTCGCTTCGCTCAAGATGGGGCTTCAACGATATTCCGGGTGCCCGGGATTGTGCCGGTCGGAGCGAGCGCAGCGAGGGAGGGAGGAACGGAGCAACCCGGCGGCTGCGATGTCCGACCACTACCTGCAGCGCGATCCGGACCAACCGGGTTGCTCAGCTCGCTTGGGCTCGCTGCACAAACCCGGGCACCCTTGGTTGGGAGTCGGTCGGCTGTAGGGCTCGCGACTTGTTGCGGGCGCGATCGCGGAAGACGAAAACAAAACAGATCATGGGCTGGAAGCCCATGCGACGGTAGGCTGTAGGGCTCGCAACTTGTTGCGGGCGGGATGGTAAGGGGTGAGGCCGATGTCGGTCTTTCGTGCGATCGCTATTCGTGTCGCAGGGCGACGATGGGGTCCAGGCGGGCGGCGCGGATCGCCGGGTAGACGCCGCTGATGAGCCCCACCGCGACGGCCATCAGGAACGGCAGCAACAGCGCCC
>CAZFPT010000007.1:0-50367 GCA_964521005.1 uncultured Planctomycetaceae bacterium
GGCTCGCTGCACAAACCGGGGCACCCTTGGTTGGGGGTCGGTCGGGCCGTAGGGCCCGCAACTTGCTTGCGGGCGCGATCGCCGAAGACGAAACAGAACAGAACATGGGCTGGAAGCCCATGCGACGGTCAGGCCGTAGGGCTCGCAACTTGTTGCGGGCGCGATCGCCGGTACAAGTCGCACACACGCGGCCGCAGCGGAGACCCAAAGCATTTGACAGGTCGCGCCCAACCCGGCTAGCATAGCCGCTCTATCGGGCACCGGTTGCCCGTCGAGGACCTGGCATGCTGGCGATCATCAGTGACATCCATTCGAATATCGAAGCCCTCACCGCGGTGCTCAACGACATCGAGCAGCGCGGCGTGGAGCGCATCGTCTGCCTCGGCGACGTGGTGGGCTACGGGCCCGACCCGCGCGAATGCCTCGACCTGATCATGCAGCGGACCGAGCGGACGCTCATGGGCAACCACGATTACGCCGTGCTCTACGAGCCCAACAAGTTCAACGTCGGGGCGGAGTCCGCCGCCTACTGGACCCGCGCGCAGCTGGAGGCGGAGCAGGACGCCGAGAAACGCAACGCCCGCTGGGCGTTTCTGGGAAGCCTGGACGTCAAACACGTGCTCAACGACGAGTCGCTGGGCGTGGGGGAGATGGTCTTCGTGCACGGCAGCCCGCGTCGACCGGTGAATGAGTACGTCTTCCCGGACGACATCTACAACGCCCCCTCGAAGGTGCAAACCGGGTTCGACCGGTTCAACAAGCTCTGCTTCATCGGGCATACGCACGTCCCGGGCGTGTTCCTGGACACCCCGGACTTCTACAGCCCCGATGAACTCGAGGGCGTCTACGAGGTCGGCGATCACAAGGCGCTGATCAATGTGGGTTCGGTCGGGCAACCTCGCGACCGCGACCGCCGTGCCAGCTATGCCATCGTCGAGCCCGGACAAGTGCGGTTCGTCCGCGTCGGGTACGACGTCGAAGCCGTCGCCGAGAAGGTCCACGCCGTCAACGAGCTGGACGACTATCTCGGCACGCGATTGAAAGATGGACGATAAGGAGCATTCCGTGACGGACCAATCCAAGGCGCCGCAGCTGTGGCTTGCGGTGTTCGTGTGCCTGTTGTTGGCGCTGCCCGTGGCCGCCCAGGACGCCAACCAACCCACCGACCCCAACGACGCCGACCCGTTGACATGGGTCGGCCATCGCCAACCCGACGAAGAGACGATCCAGCTGGGATCGTTCGACCCGGATGGCAAGTTCCTGCTGCGCGTGGAACTCACCAACGAAGGGGCGGCCGTCCGGTCGGCGCGCCTGCGCGACCATTTTCTCACCGTCGAGGACAAACGCCTCTGGGACAAAGACCCCCAGGCCTACGCCAAGGCCCGGGAAGAGAACCCCGAGACCTACAAGGGGCACTACGAGGTCGTTCAGGAGATGGGCGAGGGCGAGAACCGAACCGCGCCCATGGCGACCCGGCGGCTGGACGTAACGCCCCGCACCGGCGGGCTTCGTCCGTTGTCGCTTCCGCGGCTGGACCGCATGCGATGGGTCGTCGAGCAGGCCAGCCCCAACAGCGTGACCTTCCGCTATACGATCTATCTCGGCGCCGACAAGGCAGCGGCAATGAAGAACCCCGTTCTGCACATCCGCAAAAACTACACCCTCGTGCCCGAAAGCTACAAGCTGCTGGTGACCACGAGCGTCGAGAACGTCTCGGAGATCCCGTTCTCGATTGCGATGGACCAGATCGGCACGACCGGGGTGCCCTACGAGCTGGGTCGCAGCGACAGCCGACGCATCGTCGCCGGGCAGATAACGGACCTCGCGCACGAGGCCGTCACGCCGGTATTCAAGGGTGTCGGCGAGCTGGGTGACGTCGAGATCGGCAAAGCCATTTCCCTGGGACGCAACGAAGGACCCAAGCCCGTGGTGTGGCTGGGGCAAAGCAACCGCTTTTTCGCCTGCCTGATGCACCCGGTTCCCGACGCGAAAGACACGCTGATCGTCTCGTCCTCGCGGTACGTAATCAACTACGCATGGGGCGGGATACAGGCCCCGGATGGCCCGGCGCTGGTCAGCCGCATCCAACTCAGCAAGATGGACGTGGACCCGGGCAAGACCTCGCAACTGAAGCTGAATGTCTTCTGCGGGCCCAAGAAGCGGACCATCTTCTCCCCCGTCTTCCTGGACGTGGAGGCCAAGGCATATCAGCCGCTGTATGAGAAGCTCAACTACATCTCCACGCTGGACTTTTCCACGTGCTTCTGCGCGTGGGACGCCCTGACGGTGGGCATGATGTGGCTGCTGGACAAGCTCTCTTGGCTGGCGATGGGCAACATGGGCGTGGCGATCATGCTGCTGGTGCTGGTGGTGCGCACCATTCTCCACCCGATCACCCGCAAGTCGCAGGTCTCCGTGATGCAGATGCAGAAGCTCGCCCCGCGCATGGAGGAGCTCAAGAAGAAGTACGCCGACGACAAGGACACCCTCCAGCGCGAGACGATGAGCCTCTACAAGGAGGCCGGCACATCGCCCCTGCTGGGTTGCCTGCCGATGTTCCTGCAGATGCCCATCTGGATCGGGCTCTGGTCGAGCATCAACGCCTCGGTCGAGCTGCGGCACGCCGCATTCCTGCCGGTCTGGCTGACCGACCTGGCAGCCCCCGACCAGTTCATCGAGTTCGGGTTCTCCCTGCCACTGATCGGCGAGAGCCTCAACCTCCTGCCCCTGCTGCTGTGCGTGGCGATGTTCCTGCAGACCAAATTCAACCCGCAGATGTCCGGCGCGTCGGCTGCCAGCACCAAGCCCGAGCAGGTGCAGACCCAGAAGATGATGCGCATCATGATGCCCGCGATGATGCTGATCTTCTTCTACCACATGCCCAGCGGGCTGAACCTGTACATCATGTCCTCGACGTTCATCGGGGTCGCGGAGCAGTACCTCATCCGAAAGCACATCCGCGAGAAGGAAGAGGAAGAGAAACTCCGCGAGGTAAAGGTCGCCGCCCCGGGCAAGCAGTCCCGCCATTCCCGCCCGAAGAAGGCCAAGGGGCCGTTCTGGCACAAACAGGGCTGATCGCGACATCAACAGAAGAAAAGGAACACCCCATGGGACCCTCACATACCGACCCGGCCAACTGGAAATACGCCAGCCCCGAAGGGCCAGGCCTGCACACCGTCATCACGCCGGACAACTCCGCCTGCCGGGAGACGTGGATGTATCGCCTGAACCTCCCCGCCGGTGAGACGCACGAGCTCACCAGCGAGCAGAAGGAGTTCAGCGTCGGCGTGGTCGCCGGGGAGATCACGCTTACCCGCGACGACGAAACGCATCGGCTCGGAAAGCTCGACTCGTTCTACCTGCCTGGCAAGACGGCTGTCGGTCTGCGGGCCGAGACGGACGCGATCCTCTATCTCGGAGCCGGGCCCTGGGAGGGCATCGGCGAGTTCTTCGTCCGCAAGTACGACCCCGACCTGCCCCTCGGCGAGATCCGCCAGGTACACGGCCAGCCGCCCTACCGCCGCGACGTGTTCATGACGACCAACCAGGAAGTCCCGGGCAGCCGACTCATCTGCGGCTGGACGTGGGGCGAACCGGGCAAATGGACCTCCTGGCCTCCGCACCAGCACAGCAAAGACCTCGAGGAGGTCTACGCCTACTTCGACGTGCCCGCCCCGCACTTCGCCCTGCAACTGGTGTACACCGAGCCCGGCCAGACGCCGACGGTACACCCGGTCTCCAGCGGCGATATGGTGGTCGTGCCCGAGGGTTACCACCCCACCGTGGGAAGTCCCGGCGTTCGCAGCTGCTACTTCTGGGTGATGGTCGCCCACTCGCACGAATCGCGGCGGTACGACCTTGCCGTCAACGACCCGAACTTCGACTCGCAGGAGTAACCCGTGCCCGACGAGGGAAACAGGCTGTTCGACCTGACCGGAAAGACCGCTCTGATTACCGGCTCAGGCGGCGGGCTGGGACTGGCCATCGCACGCGGGCTCGGCCAGGCCGGCGCGACACTCGTGCTCAACGGCAGAAATGAACAGAAGCTCAACGCCGCGGTCGAACAGCTCCGCGAAGAAGGTCTCACCGTCCACGGCTAC
The DNA here is from genome assembly GCA_964521005.1 of uncultured Planctomycetaceae bacterium. Taxonomy (GTDB): domain Bacteria; phylum Planctomycetota; class Phycisphaerae; order SM23-33; family SM23-33; genus CAZFPT01. The sequence goes on from CAZFPT010000007.1 coordinate 4,101, forward strand.
GCGTTCGACATCACCGACGCCGACACGCTCGAGCCGACCGTCGAGCGGATCGAACGCGAGGTGGGGCCCATCGACGTGCTGGTGAACAACGCCGGCCTGCAGCGCCGCGGACCGCTCGAGACCATCTCGGTTGCCGACTGGCGGGCCGTGATCGAAACCAACCTCACCGGCGCCTTCCTGATGTCCCAGCCGGTGGCGCGACGAATGATCGACCGCCGCTGCGGCAAGATCATCAACATCTGCTCGCTCATGAGCGAGGTCGGTCGACCCACCATCGGCCCATACACCGCCTCCAAGGGCGGGCTGAAAAACCTCACCAAGGCGATGGCGCTGGAGTGGGGCTCCCGCAATATCCAGTGCAACGGGATCGGGCCCGGGTACTTCGCCACGGAAATGACCCAGCCGCTCAAGGACGACCCCGAGTTCAACGGCTGGATCACCGGCAGAACGCCGCAAGGACGATGGGGCGACCCGTCCGAACTCGTCGGGCCGGCCGTCTTCCTGGCCTCCGACGCCTCCAGCTACGTCAACGGACAGGTCCTCTACGTCGACGGGGGCATCCTCTCGACGCTGTAGAACCCGCGGGGCTGGCAAGAGAGCACCAACAACTGGGGATAGGGCAGGAGACGCAGGATGATGACGGAATCCAGCGAAAACGCTTCCGGATCGGCCGGAGGGGAGATTGTGCTGTACTCGGCGCCGGGCGGGGACGTGCGCGTCGAATGTCTCCTGCACGACGAGACAATCTGGCTGACCCAGCAGCAGATCGCCGACCTGTTCAGCGTGGATAACTCCGGCGTAAGCCGGCATCTGAAGAACATTTACAACGAGGGAGAGCTGGCCCGGGAGTCAGCTGTTGCGAAAATTGCAACAACTGCCGCCGACGGGAAGAATTACCAGGTGGAGTACCATAGCCTGGACGCCATCATCGCCGTGGGATACCGCGTCAGCAGCTACCAGGCCACGCAGTTCCGCATCTGGGCGACGAAGACCCTCAAGGAGCTGGTAGGCTGGGCACTTGTGCCCACCTTGCGGTGGTTGTGCGGGCGGCTGGGGGGAATGGCGGCATCCGGGCACCCTTGATCGGGGGTAGTTGTGGTAGGCTGGGCACTTGTGCCCACCTTTCCTCATGGATAGCATCACCGCATGGCCAGATACATCCGGTCTCACAAGCAATGGGGCGCATATTTCCTGACTCTCGTGACCTTCGAGCGTCACGAGTTGTTCTGGAACGGCCGCGCTCAGGAACTCTTGGGCAAGGTGGTTCGGGAGGTCAAACGGCTGCACCCGTTCACCATCCATGAGACCTCGCTGCTGCCGAACCATCTCCACATTCTCTGCAGTGTGCCCGAAGAGGAGCAGAACTACGCGCTCCGGGTTCAGCAGATCAAACGCAGATTCACCTCCGGATGGCTTGAGGGAGGCGGATGGGAAGGCCGTCGAACACCGTCCCGCATGCGCCGCCGCGAGCGCAGCGTATGGCAGCGCCGGTTCCATGAGCACACGATCCGCAACCAGAAGGAATTCCGGTCCCACGTGGTGTATATCCACATGAACGCCGTGAAGCATGGCCTCGTGAAGCGGCCGATCGATTGGCCGTGGAGCACGTTTCATAAGCACGTCCATGCCGGAAGATTGGAGGCCGATTGGTGCGGCCCCACGGACCTGCCGGGCGTGGGGGATTACGACAGCGAGGTGTGGTAAGAAGGCGGAAGGCGGGAACCCGTCGACAAGGCAGAAGGTGGGCACAAGTGCCCAGCCTACCCGTCGGACGCAAATCGTTGCTCGGGGCAGAAAGTGGGCATCCTTTGGAAGCTCGGGGCAGGCAGGGGTGAACCGCCCGCCGCGTTTCAGTGTGCCTGGAGGAGTTCTAGCAGGGCCCGGTCGAGGGGGACTCCGTGGTGGTCGTCGTAGTTGACGTCATCTCGGCCGCTGTCGAGAATGCCGAACGGCCCGCGGAGGTTCCACAGGGCCCAGCCGATGCCCCGCTCGCGGAGGATTTCCAGCAGATCGGTCATCCACGCCAGGGCGACCCCGTGCGGCGTGCGGTTGTAACAGCCGAACTCGCCGCAATGCACCCCCACGCCGCGTTTGAGCATCTCCACCCAGGGCTCGAAGTCCTCTTCGAGTCGCGAGCGGTCCCAGCGGTGTCGCCGCTCCCAGCCCAGCGCGCCCGGCCAGCGGGGTTCGTCGAAGGTTTCGCCGTCAACCCAGCTCGCCTGGTAATGGCTGATGCCGGCAGGCTCGTAGCCCCGGCAGCTCTGGGCGTAGGGCAGGGCGTCGGTGTCCATGGAAGGCCGACGTCCCCAGCGGACCGCGTCGATGATGATCCGCCGATCCGGGTCGACCTGGTGGATGGCGGAGGCGGCGGTGTTCATGACCCGCTGGTAGTCGGCCATCTCCATCTCGAAGTAGCCGGGCTCGGGCGGCTCGTTGAGCAGGTTGAAGCTCATCGCCTCGGGCGCGAGATCGGCGTATCTCTCGGCGAAGTGTCGCCACTGGTGGCAGAACGCCTCGATCGCCTCTTCGCTGCGCCACAGCGTCCAGGGCTCTTCGATGCGACGGTTCACGCTGTAGCCCGGGGCCCGATGGAGATTCAGATTCACGTGCAGCCCGAGCCCGACGGCCCGGGCGACCACCTCGTCCAGTTGCGACAGGACGGCTTCGTCGCGTTGGGTGGGTTGCTCGGGCGTGGTCCACAGTCGGTAGTTCATCGGCAGGCGGACGAAATCGAAGCCCCACTCGGCGATCCATTCCAGATCCTGCCCAGCGGTCTCGGTGCGGGTTTCGGAGCGGAAGAAATACAGCAGATTGAATCCCCGCCATCGCGGCAGGGCGTTGGGGATCGTCGCGTGCATGCGTTGCCTTTCGATAAATGTCGGTTCGGGCGTGTTGCCTTACCGTCATGGTAGTTGCTGCCGGAAGCAGGTTCCATCGCGGCGCGGCGAGGTTTTGCTTGACCAATTCGCTGCTCGCGGTGACAATACCCGTCTTTTCCCAGCCGGTCGCTGGGCCTGTTTTTCTGCGCCGGGTGGGCGGCACCGCAAAGCCTTTCTGGAGTGTACCTTGTGCGATGCCGAAAAGAACGTGGCAACCTGGCGGCACACGTGGGCACCCGGCCCGTGCCGTACAGAGTCTGCCGGCAGCAATCGCCTCATGAACGCTGAACACTGAACGATCGGAATCACAATGAATGCGAAGAATCTTCCGCTGAAGTTCGCCCTGGTCGCCTTGCTGGTGATCGTCTGCGCGTGGTCCCTGGCCACGAAGGGCCTGAAGCTGGGCATCGACCTGCGCGGCGGGCACAGCATGATCTTTGAGGTCGAGACCACCGAGAACGATCCGGACGATCTGCTCGAACAGATCATCGGCGTGCTCAAGCAGCGCATCGACCCCTCGGGTCTGCGTTCGCTGGAATGGAGGCCGATCGGACAGAACCGCATCGAGGTCCGCATGCCCGCCGCCGGCGAGACCTCGCGAGAGGCCCAGAACGCCTACCGCGAAGCCCTGCGCCAGCTCAAAAGCCACAATATCCAGATCTCGCAGCTGCGACGGGTTGCCCGTACCAGCGGCGAGGCGCGCCGGCGGGAGATCACCACGATCGTCGAAACGGTCGAGGGCAACGAGGAGCTCAGGACCCAACTGCAGAAGCTCGGTGAGCTTCACGATCGGCTCAACCAGGCAAAGCAGCAACTCCAGGCCGCCGACGATGCCGTCAAGACCAACCGGGGCGCCGAGGACCTCACCAAGCTGCGCGAGGCGCGGATCGCTGCATTGGCTACCAAGCTGGAAGCCCAGGAGAAGTACGAGAGTTTCCGCGGCGAAGTGCTCGAACGGAATGTGAACATCGCCACGGTGGAGGGGGTACTTCGCAACTACATCTCCTCGCGTGAAGCGGAGCAGATGAAGGGAACCAACCCCGAAGAGCTCGATCGGCGACGCAAGGAATACAAGGATCGCCTCAAATCGCTCCGCGAGAGCTACAAGGACTACCCCCAGCGGCTGGAGGAGATCAACCAGGTCATCGAGAAGTACCAGGCGTGGGCCGAGGTCCGCCAGGCGCTGGAGGACCCTGCCGACCTGAAACGGATGATCGCCAAGGCCGGCGTGCTGGAATTCCGCATCGCCCCGCCGAACCCGATCGCCAACCAGGGTGGGCCGATCACCCGCGATGAGTTCGCCGAGTACCTCAAGGAACTGGACGACCTCGGGCCGGCCGTCACGGACAAGATGATCGTCCGCGGCGAGAAGTTCGTCTGGTTCCCCATCGAGGGCGACGCGGAAAGCTTCCAGGGCCTGGCACGGGGGCGCGATCGCGCCGGACAGGAATACGTCCTGCTCTACAACAGCGGCAACAACATGCTCCTCCAGGGCGACTGGAAGTTGAGACGTGCCCAGCCCGGGACGGACCAGAACGGCGCCCCGGCCGTGCTGTTCGAGTTCGACGCGCTGGGCGGTCAGCAGTTCGGGGCCCTCACCAGCGCTCACGTGGGCGATCGGCTGGCGTTTCTGCTGGACAACATGGCCTACTCGGCCCCGACGCTTCAGTCGGTGATTACCGATTCCGGGCAGATCACGGGCAACTTCACCTACCAGGAAACCGTCGAGATGGCCAGGTTGCTCAACTCCGGTTCGCTGCCCGGCAGGGTCAATCCGGACCCGGTCTCCGAGAGCAGTTTCGGCCCGACGCTGGGTGAGGAAAACCGGCGGATGGGCCTGCGGGCTGCCTACATCGGCCTGATCGCGGTGGCTGTGTTCATGCTGCTTTACTACCTGCTGGCCGGCAGCATCGCGGACGTGGCGCTGCTGTTGAACCTGATCCTGATCCTCGGGGTGATGAGCCTGATCGACGCGGTGTTCACCCTTCCGGGCATCGCGGGAATCATCCTGACCATCGGCATCGCCGTGGACGCCAACGTGCTGATCTTCGAGCGGCTCCGCGAGGAACAGGAGCGGGGCCAGACCATTCGAATGGCCCTGAAGACCGCCTACGAGCGGGCGTTTACCGCGATTTTCGACGCGAACGTCACCACCATGGTCACCTGTGTGATTCTCGGATGGGTGGGCACCGAAGAAGTCAAAGGCTTTGCGATCACCCTCGGGTTGGGCATCGTGTTCAGCATGTTCACCGCGTTGGTGATTACCCGCTGGGTCTTCCAGGTGCTGCTGAACTGGAACGTCATCACCAAGCCCATCAAGATGCTCCGGATCATCCGCACCCCGAAGATCAACTGGGTGGGCAAGCGCAAGGGCTTCTGGGCAGTCTCGGCGGTGCTGCTGGTCGCCGGCGTGATCGCCATCATCGGACAGGGCGGAAACCTGCTGGGCATCGAGTTCTCCTCCGGCACGCAGGCGCTGGTCCGCCTGCGACCCGACGCGTTGCTGGTAGACCCGGCCACCGGCGAGAAGGAACTGCCCAACGACGGGTTGGTCCGCCGACAGTTCAAAGGGGCCGCCGAGAAACTCGAAGGCGAGCTGGGCGGCACGGCCGGACAGCTCACCGGCGCCCGCGTCGAGAAGCGGATCGATCCGTTCCGCGTGCAGAGCTTCCTGGGCGATTACGACACCAACCAGGACGACAAGGTCACTGCCGAGGAATGGGCTTCCCACGAGATGGACCCGGCCTACTTCGACAAGGCGGTCGCCCGACTGGACGCCGACAAGGACGGCGCGCTGGGCGGCGACGAGCTGGCCGATCTGCCCTCGCGGGAGTATCAGGTCTCCACCACCGAGACGCTGGTCTCGCGGGTTCGCACCGTTATCGGCGAGGCGTTCGGCACGGCGTTGGACGTTCGGCCGACGGTGTCCTACGACCTGCTCGGACCGGCTGACACCGACGCCCAGGCCCAGGAGATCCGCCGCAAGATCGGCGTCTCGATGCAGCTGACCGGCGACGAGCTCGATGACGGCACGGAGGTCTACGCCGCGATGCTGGATGCCGGCGCCGTCGAGGCGGCCGCCGAGCGGGGGCTCGAAGAAGCGGTGAACTTCCAGGGCGGAATGCTCGCGGTGATCCGCAACGTCTCGCCGGCGCTGACTCGCAACGACCTGCTCCAGCGCGTCCGGGACATCCGCGGACAGATCGACCACGAAGCCCTCAAGAGCAACAATTTCGATGTCATCGGTCTACAGAAGGACCCCAACACCCCGGAGGCGTATTCGTCCTTCGTCGTGCTGGACAGCCCCGCCGACGACGATCGAATCGAGTCGGCCGCCGCGTTCCGGACCTACTCCAAGCGCGTGCTGGCGTCGGTCAATGACGCCCTGAAACGACAGGAATCGATGCCGGTAATCAACTTCGACCAGGCCATCGCCGAAGAGGCCGCCCGCAAGGCGATCATGGCGATCGTCCTCAGCTGGCTGGCGATTGTGCTGTATCTCTGGCTTCGGTTCGGCTCGCTGCAGTGGGGCATCGCAGCCGTCATCTGCCTGGTGCACGACGTGCTGATCGTGCTGGGTCTGGTGGCGATTTCCGGATACATCTACAACAACTTCGGCGAGGTGCTGGGCATCCAGGCGTTCAAGGTGGACCTGGCGATGATCGCCGCGCTGCTGACGGTGATCGGCTACTCGGTCAACGACACGATCGTGGTCTTCGACCGCATCCGTGAGAACCGCGGCAAGCTGACGACGATCACCCCGCAGGTGCTCAACTCGTCGGTGAACCAGACCCTCGCCCGAACCTTGCTGACGTCCACCACCACGTTGATCGTGGTGCTGGTGATGTACATCTTCGGCGGGGCGGGGATCCGGGCATTCAGCTTCGCCCTGCTGATGGGCGTGCTGTTCGGAACCTACTCGTCGATCGCCATCGCCAGCCCGCTGCTGATGGGCTTCAAACGTGCGGTGACGGCCAAGGCGGTCAAGCGAGACGAGGAAACCCCCGCCTCGGCGTGATAGTCCTGCGGGCATCGGGCCCCGCCCGCAAAGAGAGCTGTTCATGACGCGCCGGATTGTCATTCTGGCGGCTGTGATGGTCGTACTCGTCGGCTGCGCCGAGCCCCCGCCCCGGGCGCGGCGCGTCCTGCCGGCGGTGGCGTCCGAGCAGCGTCGCGCGTACGACGAGACCGTCACCGGGATGTTCCTGTCGCTGGTGGACTTCGAGACCGACGCCGACGGGCGGGAGGGGTTCGCTCAGGCCAACTGGTTCGGCCTGGTGAATCCCGGGCCCGGGGACGCGGCGCGGTTCGTGGTGAACGTGACCTCCACCGGCGCCGGGGCCCTGCAGGCTGACCTCTCGCCGGGCAGCGCGCTGGTGCTGGACGTACCCGGCGTGACGGACCTCTCGGACTACACCCTCCTGTCGGTGGCGGTCCACTCCGAGACGCTGCGGGACGATTTCCGCGTGACGCTCGAAACCGACGGGGGCAGCCATCGCTCGCCCGGGCATCTTCTGCGCCCGGGGTGGAACATGGTGCACGTGGACCTCCAGCGTCTTCGGCGCCGCGGCCGGGTGGATCTCACCGGCGTCCGGCGGATCCGCTGGGACTTTCCCCGGGCGGCAGGTCCGGTGCGCATTCGGCTGGACGACATTCTGCTGATCGACAACGCCCGCGTGATCCGCCCCACTCCCCCGGGGGTGATCCTCCGCAAGAGCGGGCTGGACTGGTCGATCCAACTCCCCGGCCGCGATGAGGCCATGCCACTGCTCCAAAGCGACGACGGCCTGTGGCGGCTGGGCGACGCGCAGCCAACGCTCACACTGACCCGTCCGGACGGCAATGCGCCGCCCGAGTCGCTGACGATGCTGGGAGAACGCTCGCTGGGGGAGGTCCAACTGCTGGAGACCAATCGTGTTCGCACGCGGCTGGCGGTGACGTGGTTCTTCCCGTCGCGGGCGGGCGAATGGGCGTCGCTGGCTGTCCGTCGGGTGCGATGGGAGCACACGTTCTACGCCGACGGCCGATGGGTGACCCACATGGAGATCAACAACGCCGGCGGAACGCCGATCGGGGCGGTACGGATCGACGCACGTCGCCCGGTCGCATGGAGCAGCGGGGCGATCGCGTCTGAGACGCAGCAGCCGTTCGCCGGGCCGGTCGGTCGATGGAACTGGCTCTCTGCCGGCCAGACGCGGTTTGCCGAGGCGTATCGCCGTCAGTATACCCGCCCCGGGCGGATCGAGACGACGTTGGGCGGCGAGCCCACCACCGCCGGCAGGGACGGCTACGACGCCTCCCAGGGATGCCACGTGGTGCGGGCCCGCGAGGGGCTCTGCCGGTTTCGGTTGATCCCGCCGCCGGAGGGGCTCATCAACCCCGTTGTGCGGGTAGAAGGCGTCGGAGTCGGCGAGGTCACCGCAGCGGCAGAGGGACTGGCCATCCGCACCTGGGCCCGCAGCGACGCCGGCGGGGTGGTGCTGGTCATTCCGGGCGAGGTGCGCAAGCCGCTGTCGGTGGAGTTTCGTGGGCCGGCGGCGGAGTAATGTTGCCGGCGGATTTCGCGCAATCGGCGCGATCCTCCCGCGCCTTGACGGCGTACAAGAGGCATTCATGGTCAGAGCCCGACGAGATTGTCCGCTCAACTCAATGCAAACGGTCAAGATGCGCCCGAATCCCTCCGATGTGGTGAGGAGTTCCGTTTCCGGGAAAGCGAGCAGGCGGAATGAAGGATTCGGCCGCTTGACCGGGCGCCTTGGTTCGGTCACAATACGCCCCTGCAGACTGGGATAGTTGCGCGAGCAGCCATCGGCAGGGATGCCCGAGACCCGGTCGGGTCGAGGGATCGGACAGGCAATTCGTTCGCTCGCCGCGTTCGGCTGACCTGGAGAACACAGGCAGAAGAATCGATTTGCGGCGACGTTTCGCAAGGGAGATCAGCACAGTGACAATGGCAACGGCACGCAGGACGGCGATGGCGACAGTACTGGTGGCTTTGGTATCCGCCGGCGGCTGTACGGAAGGAATTCGGGACTTCCTCAAGACGGACACCACTCGCCTGTTCAACCCCGGGCAGGTGGTCAACAAGCGTCCTCGCTCGACCGTCAAGTCCATTCTTCCCACGCTGGGATCGGCCGACGAGACCCAGGAACTGCCTCCCGGCGCCCGGTTCCCCAAGCCCGCCGACCACTCCTACACCGACGTCGATTACCAGATCGGTCCGACCGACATTCTGGATATCTCGATTCTGGACCTCTTCCGCGACGGGCAGGAAACGCTGCTGCGGCGCGAAGTGTCCGACACGGGTTACATCGACCTGCCCCTTCTGGATGATCGCATCCCGGCAGAAGGCCTTACCAAGGAGCAGCTCAAGCAGGAAATTGCCGACGCCTACAGCCCGAACATCCTGCGAGACCCGACGGTATCGGTGACGCTGATCGCCCGGCGCCAGAGCGTCTACAGCGTGGTCGGCGCGGTCGATCGGCCTGGAACGTACGACATTCGCCGCCGCGGGATGCGCGTGCTCGAAGCCATCGCCCAGGGCGGGGGAATCACCCAGGCGAACATCCCCTGGGTGCTGGTGATCCGCCACGGTGCGGCAAAACGCGTCAAGGCGGACGGCTCGGCGGTCGAGGGCAACGGCAACGGCAACGGCGGCGGAACGCTGCCTGACCTGCCTGACCTGCCCGACCTTCCGGACACCGGTGGCGACGACGAACCCGCCGACGCCAACGACGCAGCCGAGCCTGCTGACACCGGCGACCTCGACCAGCGCATCCGCGACCTGATCGACCCCGAGGGTGGCGACGATAACGTGACCCCTTCGGCGCTGACGCTGAGCGAAAACGGCGGCGACGGCGAAAAGCTGCGGCAGGGCGCCACCAAGGGCGAGTCCCGCTGGATCCGCTCGGAGGGCGAGTCCATCCGCGTCGAGCAGGTCGAGCCGGCTGAGGCGATCAGGCCCGACGGCAACGAGGAACTGAAAGACCCCTACGGCTGGGCGGGAACGGACATGGGCGACTCGGAGATTATCGCCCTGAACCGAAAGAAGCTCGAACAGGGCGACCCGATGATGAACATCGTCCTGCGAGACAACGACGTGGTGCAGGTTCCCACCCTGGAGGTGGGCGAGTTCTACGTGATGGGCGAGATCTCCCGCCCGGGCGTGTACTCCCTGACCGGTCGGGAAGTAACGGTCAAAATGGCCATCGCCGCTGCCGGCGGATTCGGTGCCCTCGCCTGGCCGGAGAATACGATCCTGATCCGCCGGGTGGCCGACAACGCCGAACAGATCGCCCCGCTGGACCTGGAGGCGATTTTCCAGGGCGAACGGCCCGACGTGATGCTCAAGCCCAACGACGTGATCGCCATCGGCTCGGACGTCCGTGCCCCGTTCTACGCGGTCATCCGCAACGCCTTCCGCATGACGTATGGCTTCGGGTTCATCTACGACCGCAACCTGGCGTTCCAGTTGCCCAACGCGACCAGTCGACGATTTACCCGCTGGTAGAAACCTTCGTACCATTTCCATCGTATCAGAGGATTGGATGAGCACCGAGTATGCCTCCCATTCCGAGCCCGGTGCGGCCAAGCCCGCCCGGCTGACCGACCTTGTCGCCGACAAGGAGCTGCCCTCCGTCCACCCCGGACTGGGCAGGGAGGTCTGGGTGAAGATGCTCATCCTGGGCGCCCTGTTCGTGGCGATTTACGCTCCGCAGATCGGCGTTCTCCTGCAGCGATGGCGCGAGCCGAACTGGTCGCACGGATACCTCATCCCCCTGTTCAGCCTCTACCTGCTCTACTGCCGATGGGATCAGATCTGCCGGACGCCGATGAAGACCTCGCCGGCGGGGCTGGCGATTCTCATCGCCTCGTTGCTGGGGATGATCATCTGCATCTTCCCGATCAGCAATCCCTGGCTGGTGCAACTGACGATGATCCCCGCGCTGTTCGGGCTGGTGTTGTATCAGGTCGGCTGGAAGATGATGAGGCTGGTCTGGCTGCCGGTGGTGTATCTGATTCTGGCGATCCCGGTCAACGATACGGTCTACACGCAGATCTCCCTGCCCCTGCAGAACGTGGCGGCGTTCGCATCTTCGACGTTCCTCAGCGCGATCGGCGTGACGCTCGAGTCCAACGCGTCGCAGCTGATGATCCAGAGCAACAGCGGCACCTGGTATCCGGTCACGGTGGCTGAGGCGTGCAGCGGCGTCCGCTCGCTGATGGCGTTCATCGCCCTGGGCGTGGCGCTGGCGTACCTGGCGGATCGGCCGGTCTGGCAGCGCGTGATCCTGCTGGGAATGATCATTCCCGTGGTGGTGTTGACCAACATGGCCCGGGTGACCATCACCTGCTATATGTACGTGATTGACCGACCCGAGCTGGGTCAGAAGTTCATGCACACGTTCCTGGGCATGCTCATGCTCATCCCGGCGGGGCTGGTGTTGTGGGGGCTGGCCAAGCTCCTGGACGCCCTGTTCGTGGAAGAACCCGTCGACGAGACGGAGAGCGACGACGCAGCAGAGCCGGCTTCGGAGGTGTCTCCATGAGTGAACCGACACGGGCCCAACAGGCCGACGGCCGGGGGGAATCCTCCCGAGGTCCCATCCTGCGAAAGGTGCTGACGGATCGTACGTTTCTGATCGCGGGGGCGGTACTGGTGGTGGTAGCGCTGGGTCGTCCGATCATGGTCAATGCCCTGGAAATCTGGCTGGTCAAATCTCCGGTTCCCTGGCCGGACCCGGTTCGCGTCAACGCCCAGACCTGGCAGAACGATGGCTTCCCGGAATCTCTTGGGAACGGGACCTACCGGATGGTCTCCGAAGACGGGGTGCTTCTCAGGGAGAAGGACGGGATTCCCGACGGCGATCAGCCTCACGAAGAAGACATGATCGAGCTGCTGAGAATCGGCGGCCCTGCCGACGTGGACCGCATCGACGAGCGATCCAGTAACTGGTACGTCTCGCGGACTTACGACGAGACGACCGAAGAAGGCTGGCAGCTGTGGCAGCTGGCGATCGAGTATTACACCGGCGGGCACGACCCGGTTCCGCATGTTCCGGAGGTCTGCCTGGCTGCCGGCGGAGCGACGCTCGCCGAGACCGGCACGATGACGGTGCATTACCCCCAGCTGCGCGAGCCCTGGAACGAACCGTTCGAGATCCGGCGGGTGGTGTACGAGCATAAGAGCCCCCGGACCAGGCAGATTATGAAATTCGTGCAGTACTACGTGTTCAGCCTCAACGGCAGGCCGGAAGAGAATCGCCAGAAGGTTCGGCTGGAACTGACCAACCCATTCATGCGGCACACGTACTTCGCGAAGATCCAGTTCGGCATGCGACAGCCGGTGCAGGACCTCGCTTTGGCGGACGAGAAAGCGAAGGAATTCCTCGCCGCCGCCCTGCCGGCGGCGCTGGAAATGCTGCCCACCGCCGAGACGGTCGAAAAGCTCAACTCCGGCGACGAAACCGATCAATAACCCCACGACGCAGGACAAGGTGTCTCCATCATGGCCAGAAAGAAACGCAAGAAAATCAATATGAAGGTCGTCGCTGTACTGACCGTGCTGGGGCTGGGAGTCATCGCCCTGGGTGGTCTGATGGCCTACAAGCTGATGCCCAAGGACCCCGTGGCCCTGCAGAAACGGGCCGAGGCCGCCCTCAACGAGCCCCCCGAGAACCCCTCCAAGCACCCCGGGCTGGAGAAGAACTATCCCAAGGCGGTCCGTCTGCTCGGCGAGGCGATCGGGGCAGCCAAGAACAAAGAAGACCTCTACATCACGCTGTGCCTGCGCTACACGGAGCTGAACCTCGAATGGCTCGATGCGATGGAGGCCCCCAAGGAGCACGAGGTCCGCGAGCGACTTTCCAAGGCCATCAGCGGCCTGGAAACCGCCCGCCGGGAGGATAACCGGAACGAGAAGGTGCTCGAACGGCTCGGGCCTCTGTATCTGCGCAGCCGGCAGCTGGGGCTGTACATCGGCGTTCTGGAAGATCTCATCAAGGTTCGCCAGGACGACCCGGCCCTGCGGTACCAGCGTGCCCAGATCATGGCGGCCCAGGCGAGACGGACCCAGGGCAAGGAAGGGATCGAGGCGATCAAGAGCTTCGAGAAGGCCATCGAGCTGGACCCCAACAACGCGACCTACCGCCTGCAGTTCGCGGGATTCCTGCGGGATTATGGCCGACAGACGCGCAGCGAGATGGTTTTCCGCAAGGCGATGGAGGACCTGCCCTCCGACAGCGCGATCCCGCGCAACTACGGAGTCTTCCTTGCCGGTACCAATCGCGAGGCTGCGGCGCGGGACCAGTTCGAGGCGGCCATCCAACGCGAGCCGAACGAGCCGGCCAACCACCTGGCAATGGCCCGGTTCCTCATGTCCCAGAGGGAACACGAGGACGCCGAGACGTACATCAACCAGGCGATCAAACTGGACCCGAACGACCCGACCCCGCAGCTGACCTTCGCGGAGCTTCGGCTGGCGCAGGGCGAGCTGGACAAGGCGGTCAACCGTTACAGCAAGGCGATCGAGCTGGTCGAGGGCCGTCAGGAGGCCGTAGAAGACCCCTCCGAAGTGCAGCAGCGCCGCTTCCAATCCAGCTTGGGGGCTCTGCGATCCCGCTACGCCAACCTGGTGCTGGAGCTGATTCCCCGTCAGCCTGGCAACAAGGAGAAGCTGCTGGCCGAGGCGAAGAAGTCGCTGGACCTGCTGGGCAAGGAACGTCCCGACTCGCCCGAATACGAGAAGCTCAAGGGGCGGATCCTTCTGATCGAAGGCGAAACAGCCGAGGCCCTCAAACATCTGGAGAACGCCCACGAGAAGTTCAAAGCGCAGGACCGGGTGGACTCGCGGACCGGCGATTTCCTGGCGGCGCTGTACCTCGCGCAGGGTCGACCCGGCAAGGCCGAGGCCCTGCTGCAGGAACTCCGCGGAGCCGGGCGAAGCTCGGGGATGGGCGCCCTGCTGCGGGCGCAGATCGAGATCGACAAGGGCAACTACGCCCAGGCAGCCAGCGCGCTGGAGCAGGTGCTTCGGGCCGACCCCACCCACGCACGAGCACTGAACCTGCATGCGGCGATCCGCCTGATTCTCTCGGAAGGCTCGCAGCTGCCCAGCGATCTGGAGATGACCGACTCCGTCCGCAAGCTGCTTCTTCGCGAGGCGGAGCGACGCTGGGTGGAAGGGAATCGCGCCCAGGCGATCGCCCTGGTGGAGAACATGCATCAGCGCCAGCCGGAGCAGATTCGTCTGATCAATCGCCTGGCGAGCTACTATCGTCGCAGCGGGCTGGACGAGAAGACCCGCGAGTTGCTCCAGCAGGCCAGTCGAGTGCATCCGGACAATGAGCAGATCCGCCACGCCCTGGAGCTTCTGGACGTGGAGGACCCCCAGCAGCGTTACCAGTTGCAGATGGAGGCGGTCGAGAAGATCGAGGACCCCATCGCCCGCACGATGGCCAAGGCCCAGGTCGCGGCCCTGTACAAGAAATCCGACGAGGCCCTGAAACACTGGACAGCCGCCTCCGAGCTGGCGATGAAGGACCCCGAGAATCCCGATCCGCGCGCAGCGGGCTTGGTGAGCCGACTTCTGGCGATGCTCCAGGCCAAGGGCGAAACCGAAACACTCCGCCGCTGGTTGCAGCGAGCTTCCAGCGCCGACCTCGACGGAGCCAACGGGCAACTGCTGCGGGCCGACCTGGCGATGGCGCAGAAGGAGTACAAGGACGCGATTTCGCTGCTCGAGCCGATCGCCCGGGAACGCCCCCAGTCCAAGCAGATCGCCGCCCGGCTCGGGCGAGCCCACCTCGCGCTGCAGCAGTATGACCAGGCCCGCCAGGCCTTCGAGGGCGCGTTGAGCAACGACTCTGCCTACGAGCCGGCCGTCATCGGCATGATGCGCGTTTCGGCGGTGCTCGAACCCGAGGAGTATCCCACGTGGGTGCGACGGGCCTACCGCCTGGCGCCCCGCAACACGCAGGTTCGATCCGCCTACCTGGACCTTCAGCAGCGGTCCGACGAGGACCCAGCCGAGCTGCTGGCCCAGCGGGAGCAGCTGTTCCGGAGCGATCCGCGAAACGTGACCAACGCGATTCAGCTGGCGCTGCTGTACGAGAGAGGCGACAGCCTCGACAAGGCCCGGGCCGTCTACGAGTATCTCTACGAGAATCTCTCGCGGAAGCTCGTGGGGGCTGAACTGCTGGCGAGGTTCTACCAGCGGACCGAACAGAAGGACAAGCTCGACGCCCTGATCGCCGAGCTCCAGAAGGATAAGGACGTCGACCGCGTCGATGTCAACCTGCTCCAGGCCCAGTTGCTGGCCCGAACGGACTTCTCGGCCGCCCGCAAGGCCATCGAGCAGGCGATGGATGCCGACCCCAAGGACCCGCGCCCCTACCGCATGCTCACCAATCTCTGGGTGTCGGCCGGCAAGCCCGGCGAAGCGGCCCAGGCCACCGAAGCCCTTCTGCGAACCATCGGCGGGACGGCCTCCGACGAGAAACGCCTGGTCCGGTTGCTGATGGATTCCGGGCAGGAGGACCGGGCCCGGCAAAGGCTGGAAAACATGCTCCAGAAGGATCCGCGCGACGCCGAGGCCCTCACCCTCAAGGGTGCGCTGGCGATGAAGCAACGCGAGGTGAACAAGGCGATGGACGCCCTGAACAAGGCGATCGAGATTCGTCCCCGCTACGCCGAGCCCCTTCGCTACCGCGCGATCCTTCACGAAGCCAACGGCGATCTGTCGGCGGCCGTCGCCGACCTGCGTCGGGCCCGACAGCTGGAAGGCGGTCGAACCACCACATTGCGGCTGGCGAGGCTGCAGATCCGTCGCGGCGACGATGTCCGGGCCGAGGAACTCTACAAGGGCCTCCTCCGGGACAACCCCCGCGACCGCGACGTGCTGGACGGGTTGACCAACCTGTACCTGCAGCAGCGGAACTGGCTGGCGTTGGAACAACTGCTCAGCGACCGCAAGGAATCGCACCCGGACAGCACGGCCCCGTATATCGCCGAAGCCCACATGTGGGCCCTTCGCGAGAATGACGACCGGCGCATTGCCGCCCTGGAGAAGGCGGTCGAGGTCGCCCGCACGCCGGCCACTGTTTCGGCATACCTGCGGGGTCTGATCCAGACCGGACGGTTCGAGTCGGCATTGAATGCACTGAAGGGTGATGTTCCCGACGGGCTGGGCGATTTCGCCAGGGTCATCCGGGCGGCCGCCCTGGCCGGTACCGGCAAGGGCGAGCAGGCCGACGCCATCTTTACCGACATCCTTCCCAAGGTCGGTCAAAACGACGTGGGGACGGTGGTGATGATGGTGACCGAAGGTTATGGCGAGAAAGTCGGCATGCGGAAGCTGATCGACTGGATTCGCCTTCGCCCGCGAGACCCGGTATATCTCATGCAGGTTGCCGGCATGCTGAGCGCCCGCGGCTCCAAAGACAGCTCGGCCAAGGCAGCGCAGCTGTATCGCCAGGCGGTGGACCTCGCCAAGAAAGGCAGCGGTCTTCACGCTGAGGCGTTTACGGGGCTGGGTGTGGCCGAGTATCATGGGAGCAACTACGAGAAGGCGCGCGACGCGTATCTGCAGGCGTTGGCGATCCGACCCAATAACATCCGGGCGCTGAACAACCTGGCGTACCTGTTCGTGGAAGGCCTGGATGACCCGGCCAAGGCCCTGCAGTACGCTCGCAGGGCGGTGGAGTACGATCCGCGGAACGCGAACATCCTGGACACCTACGGCTGGGCGCTGGCCCATGACGGTCAGTTGACCGAGGCCCGCAAGGCGCTGGAGCGGGCGGCGAGGTTGCAACGGACGCCGGTGGTGCTTCATCACCTCGGTTGGGTGTATGAACAATCCGATCGGCTGCAAGACGCACTGCAAACGTACCGGGACGGGCTGGTCCTGATTGCCGAGGGATCGTCCGATCCGGAGTTGAAACAGACACTGGACCAAGCCATTCAGCGCGTTCAGAAGAAACGCGCCGAGCAGAGGAGCTGACCATGAGTTCAATACCGACCAGGCAGGAGGCCCCGCAGCTGGTGCGTGTCCCTCGCCCGATGCCCGCCGCCGCCAATGCCACCCCCGGATTCACCGGGAAGGACTTCCTGCGGATCCTCCGCAGGCGCCTGTGGATGATTCTGATCATCCTGCTGGTGTTTATCGGTGGAGCGGTGGGCGGCACGTTCGCCTGGCTGCGCACGGCGCCGTTGTACACCGTCGAGGCGTACCTCGAAGTGCTCCCGCCGGATGAAGGTGCGCTGGGTCGGGGCATGCGGTCCTACAACAAGGACTGGCTCGAGCGGATCATGACCACCCAGGCATCGATGGTGAAGTCCACCCGCGTGCTCCGCCAGGCCAGCAACGACGACAATCTCCGTCAAACCAGATGGTTCCAGGAGCTCAACAAGCAGATCGTGCCCCAGGAACTCGACGAGGAGGTCAGCGTCAGCCCGATTCCCAACTCGAACCTCCTGCGGGTCTCGATGACGGGGTATCGCAAGAGCGAGCTTCCGGTCATCGTCGATGCCGTCGCCAAGGCAGCGGTGGGCTACTCCACCACGGCCGAGGGCACGGCGACCGGTCAGAAGATCGCCAATCTCAAGAGCGAGCGGGACGAACTGAGCAGCCGGCTGGAAGACAAGCGGCGCCAGATCCGCACCAGCCGAAGCCAGGCCCAGGCGGGCGACGTTCTCGAACGCCGCGAGACGCTCCTGTTGGAGTTGCGGGACATCGTCCCCAAGAAGAACGAGCTGGAGATTCAGCGTGACTCGGCCAAGCAGGCGCTGGAAATCATGGAACAGCAGCGGCAGCAGGGCATTCTGGAGACCTCTCCGGAGGTGCTGGACCGGATCGAGCGGGACCCGCGAATCCAGTCGCTGCGGACAGCCGAGATGAACGTGGCGACCAATCTCGAAAACCTCCGCAACAAGCTCGGCCCCCGACACCGCGACGTGCGGGCCGAGGAGGCCCGGCTGGAGGCGATCCGCGACAAGATCGAGGCGGTCAAGAAGGAGATTACCGACCGGGAGGTCGGCGCCCTGGTGGAGTACCGCAACCGCGAACTGCAGATGATCATCAAGCGGCTGAGTCAGGTCATGGAGAAGTACCGCCAGATCAACTCCGATCTGCGATCGGCCCAGCAGAAGATCGACAATCTCGCGACCGTACAGGCCGAGGCCGAGGCGCTGGAGGCGAACATCGAGCGCATCGACCAGCGCCTGGTGGAACTGCGTGTGGCCGAGTCCGGCGCCCGCCCGATGCAGCTGGTTCAGCCGGCGACCGAGCCGGACCAGCCCTCCATGCCCAAATGGCAGATCATGGTTCCCCTGGGCGTGGTGCTGGGTCTGGTGGTCGGCGTGGGTCTGGCGGTTCTGTTGGAGTTTGTGGACACCTCCGTCCAGAGCCCTGCCGACATCTCGGCCCGTATCGACCTGCCCATGCTCGGGATGGTCCCCCACGAGGACGACGTCGACGAGGACCTCGGCGACCTGCGGGCGGCCATGCTCAAGAGCAAGGGCGGACTGATGGCTGAGGCGTTCCGCGAGATCCGCACGAATCTGCAGTTCTCCGGTCCCATCGAGCAGCATCGCACGTTGCTGGTAAGCAGCGCGTCGCCCGGCGACGGGCGAACGACGGTGGCGGTCAACCTCGCCGCGACGATCGCCCAGGCGGGTCGAAAGGTCCTGCTGGTGGACGCCAACTTCCGCCAGCCGGCGATTCGCGGACTGTTCCCGCAACTCTCCGAGGGCGGGCTGAGCTCGGCCCTGGTCGGCCAGGGCGACTGGCGCGAGCAGGTTACCGAGATCGAGGCGAATCTCTCGGTGATGGGCGCAGGGCCCCTGCCGCCCAACCCCGCAGACCTGCTGGGCTCGGACGAAATGAAGCGCATCGCCGACGAGATGGCCGGCGAGTACGACCAGGTCATCTTCGACGGGGCGCCCTGCCTGGTCGTGACCGACCCGGTGGTGATGAGCTCCCAGGTCGCCGGCGTGCTGCTGGTGGTCCGGGCGGGCGCGAACACCCATGGCATCGTCACCCGCGTGCGCAACACGCTCCAGCGGGTGGGCGCCCACATTACCGGCGCGGTGCTCAACGGCGTTCGCGCCACCTCCGGCGGGTATCTCCGCAAGAACTACGAGACGTTCTACGAGTACCACGAAAACCCCCGCCTGCCGGGCTGATCGGCAGCGAAAGACAGCCTGTCACGGGCTCGCGCCACGGCGCGAGCCCGTTGTTTTTGCGCCACGCGGCCTGCTTGACCGATTCGCCCCCCAGCGATACACTCAAAGCTCTTCCCGATCGATCGGGAGGCAGCGCCAGCGTAGCTCAATGGCAGAGCACAGCTTTTGTAAAGCTGGGGTTGTGGGTTCGACTCCCACCGCTGGCCTTGGCTGGCCCGCCATCTTCCATTCAGCGCCCACCCCACGCACTCGCGCGTGCAAACAGGACGCAGATGGGGTCGACTTGCCTCCCCCGGATTGCTACACTTGCCCCCGTGACCTTGCAGCCATTGCAGGGAGGCAACGGAACTGGAAATCACCCCCGCCGACGACCCATTGCACCCGCCGGCGGGGGAGCAGAGAAGCGCGCATCGGCGCGGAGGATAACGGATTGACGACTACTGGCACGGATCGGCTCGCCGGGCGGACGCTCTGGATCCCCCGGATGACCCACATCGGCGCTCGCATGATGGCCGCCGTCTTCCGATCGGTGGGCATCGACGCTGCCGTCACGCCCCCCTCGGACGATCAGACCCTCGAACTGGGCGGGCTGCACACCTCCGGCGAGGAGTGCTATCCCGAGAAAGTCACCATGGGCGACTTCCTGCGGATCGTCCATGCGGACGACTTCGACCCGGACGCCACCGCCTTCTTCATGCCCACCGCCGAGGGTCCCTGCCGGTTCGGCCAGTACGGCCCGTACCTGCGGCAGGTGCTCGACGAAATGGGCTACACCCAGGTGCCCGTCATCTCGCCGACCAGCAAGAACAGCTACGAGGACTTCGGCGAACACGCCACCGACATGATGCGACGTCTGTGGCGGGGCATGGTGGCCTCGGACATCCTCCGCAAGCTCCTGCTGAAGACCCGACCCTACGAAACCGAGCCCGGCCGGGCCGACGAAGCCTACGCCCGCTCGCAGGAGATCCTCGAAGGCATCCTGGAAACCCCCGGCCTCAAGGGCGGGGCCCACATGGACGCCCTCGTCGACGCCCTCACGGAAGGACGCGACCTGTTCCGCAACGTCCCGGCCCGCTACGTCAAGGGCAAGCCCTTCATCGGCGTGGTCGGCGAGATCTTCTGCCGACTCAACACGTTCAGCAACTACGACGCCGTCCGCAAAATCGAGGCCCACGGCGGCGAGGTCTGGTTGAGCGACGTCACCGAGTGGGTCTGGTATACCAACTGGTCGCAGCAGAACCTCCTGCGGCGGGACGGCAAACGCATCAGCCTGGAGATGCTCGGCGCGAAGATCAAGAACGCCGTCCAGAAGAAGGACGAGCACAAGCTCCTGGAGGTGGTCGAGGCAGATTTCGTCGGCTACGAGGAGCCCCACAACGTCTACGAAGAGGTGCTCAAGCCCGGCTGGCCGTACCTGCCCGCCGACGGAGCACTGGGCGAGATGGTCCTCTCGGTGGGCAAATCGATCTACATGTACGAGAAGGGCATCGACGGAATCATCGACATCAGCCCGTTCTCGTGCATGAACGGCATCGTCTCGGAGTCCGTCTATCACAGCGTGGCCGCCGATCATGACGACCTGCCCATCCGCAATTTCTACTTCGACGCTTCCAGCTCCAACATGGACCGCGACCTGGACATCTTCATGGAACTGGCGATCGGATACCAGAAGCGCAAGACGCACCACCGGGAATATCCTTCCTGTTTTGAAGGCTGACCCGCGTACCGTACCCCAGGCGCTTCGGCGACCCGCGAAAGCGACGGCTTCATGGACGACAGCACGGTTTTCAGTGACACCACCCGCCGGCAGGACGCGAGCCCCGCACAGGCCGACGCGCCGGCGCTGCGCGACATCGGCGAGTACCGCCAGGCCGTCCGGCGATTCGCGGAGTCTTACGCCGAACTGCCCGCCGAGACACGGGCCACCTGCCCCCGCTGCCGGGAGGTGGTCCAGGCCACCTTCCGCCGCGCCGGCGAGCAGGTCGTGCTGCACTACCACTGCCCCGCCTGCGGGCCCATGGAGGAAGTACACGCCGACGCGATCTGGACGCACCGCAGCCCCGACCGCGACACGAGCCCGTCGGAGACGTTCCAGGGCGGGCGGATCCGCCCCATCCTGCGACGCCTGCCGCGAACCGTCGAAACGCTCTGCCCCGAGTGCGCCGCAGCCATCCTCGGACGCACCTTCGTGGAAGACGGAGCGGTGTGCATCGAGAAGGTCTGTCCCGAGCATGGCTACGTGCGGGACGTGATCAACTCCGACGCGACGCTCTACTCCAAGGCCGCCTGGTGGAGCTTCGAAGAGGGCGCCGGCCAAGAGCACCCCCAGACCCACGGCAGCGGGCATTGCCCCTCCGACTGCGGGCTGTGCGTCCAGCACCTCTCCAGCCCCTGTCTTGCCCAGATCGACCTGACCAACCGCTGCAATATGCGCTGCCCGATCTGTTTCGCCAACTCGGGGGTCGCCGGGTACGTCGCCGAGCCGGACTTCGAGGAAATCCGCCGCCAGCTCCAGGTTCTGCGGGACCTTCGCCCGATCCCATGCACCGCGATTCAGTTCACCGGCGGCGAGCCGACGATTCATCCGGACTTCCTGAAGATCGTCACGACCGCCGGCGAGATGGGCTTTTCGCACATCCAGATCGCCACGAACGGCATCCGCCTTGCCGACCCCGCTTTTGCCGATGCCGCCGCCGAGGCGGGCCTGCACACGCTGTATCTGCAGTTCGACGGGGTCGGGCCTGACGCCTACACCGAGACACGGAACTACCCGGGCATCTGGGAAAAGAAGCTCGCCTGCATCGAGAACTGCCGTCGGCTGGACATGAAGGTCTGCCTGGTGCCCACGATTCTCAAGGGCATCAACGATCACCGGGTGGGTGAGATCTTTGATTTCGCGGTGAACAACATCGACGTCATCAGCGCCATCAGCTATCAGCCTGTGAGCTTCTCCGGCCGCCTCTCTCCCGGCGAGCGGGCCGCCCGGCGGTACACGCTGGGCGATCTGGGGCATGACATCGCCGACGCCGCCGGCTGCAGCGCGCTGCGGGACATGTACCCGCTGAGCATCGTCGCGCCGCTGGGGCAGATTCTCGAAGCCCTCACCGGCAACAGCAAGATCCGCCCGACCTGTCACACGGACTGCGCCTTCGGGACCTACTTCCTGGTCTCGCCGGGCGGGGAGGCGATTCCGTTCCCGCGCGTGGTGAACGTCGAGGGTATGTTCACGGAGATGAACCGCCTGGCCCATGCGATCAAGGCGAAAGGCCGGGTGAGCTGGCTGGACAAGTGGAAGGTCTTCCGCATGTTCAAACGCCACTTCAACGAGTCAGCCGCCCCCGAGGGGCTCACCGTCAAGCGGTTCATCCGCTCGCTGCAAGGCCTGGTGGACAAGCACGTCGGGCGGGGCGAGGGCGAGAAGGTCACCTACAAGACGCTGCTGTGCGCCGGGATGCACTTTCAGGACCGCTACAATTACGACGTGGAACGCGTCAAACGCTGCGTCATCCTGTATTCGACGCCGTCGGGCGTGTTCCCGTTCTGCACGCTCAACTGCGGGCCCGAGTACCGCCCGCTGGTCGAGCAGGAGTTCGCACAACGAACCCCCGACCCCGACACGGAGATATCCCCATGAACCGATGGACCAGCGCGATCGCCATGAGCCTCCTTCTTCTCACCGTCGGCTGCGGACAAGACAACGCCGACGACCCCGGCTACGCCGTCGCCGATGACGGCCTGGCCATCTTCGCCACCGCCGACCTGGCCGTGGTCAAGCCCGGCGATACCATCGGGGTGGACGTCACCATCGAGAACACTTCCGACCAGACCATCCGCTGGACCGCCCGGAACACCGCGCCGGTCTACGTTCGGGTGCAGGAACAGAGCGAGCTGGAGATGGGCCTCTGGCAGGACATGAAGGTACACCCCGAGATGGCCGGGATGGCCATCACGCCGCATGAGCTCGCCCCGGGCGAGAAGAAGACCTGGACGATGAACATTCCCGTCGAGCCCGATTGGCCCCGCGGGGAGCTCGTCCGCCTCGCGGTCCACCCGAACGGCCGACGCGGGCTGACCGGCACGATCAAGATCAAAGTCGCCGCCTCCGACGAGTCCGACAGCGAATGAGCGAATCCCCGCCTCCGCCCCGGAGGGACGAAAGCTACACGCGGGCAGCCAACCATACCACCGCTGCGCGCATCGGGCAGCAGTACGCCCATGAGTTCCCCGCCTCCACCGACCCCGACAAACGCTCCACGCGCACCGGCGACGGAGAACTCTCCAGCGGCGAATACGCCATGCAGGCCGACGCACTGAAGGACGTGGTCACCGCGCGCCACCTGCAGATCGACTACCACCATCCGCTGGAGGACTGGGCGGGACGTCGGCCGATCCGTTGGCTGCTGGGCAAGCTCGCCGCCCCCGCGCCCCGACGCGACGGCGAATCCCTCCAGGCACGCACCCACGTGGAACGCGCGCTGGAAAGCTACCGCGACCCGGCCTCGCCGCTGGTGGACCGCCTGCTCTACTGGCCCGTTCACAAGGCCATCGACCATTTCCGCGGCGAGACCGACGTCCAGACGTTCCGCCAGAAGCTCTCGGAGAATCGCGCGACGGTGCGCGGGATCGTGATCGTCGCGCGGTCCATCGCGAAGTTCGGGCTCACCGTGCCCCAGCGGTTCGACGCGCCGCTGTTCGCCGTGTGGAACTTCACCAACGCCTGCAACCTCGCCTGCAAGCACTGCTACCAGGACTCCGAGCACAGCCGCATCGCCGGCGAACTCACGCGCCAGGAGAAGCTCGACGTCATCGACCAGATGGGACAGCTGCACATGCCCATGCTCGCGTTCTCCGGCGGCGAACCGACCCTCTCGCCGGACCTCGAACCCTGCCTGCGACGCGCGAAACAATACGGCATGCACCTGACGGTCGCCACCAACGGAACCACGATGACGCCCGAGCGGGCCTCCCGCCTGCGCGAGGCCGGTCTGCGGTATGTCGAGATCTCGCTGGACTCGGTCAACCCCGACCGTCACGACGCCTTCCGCGGCCAACCGGGCCTGTGGAAACGAACCGTCGCCGGCGCGCGGAACGTGGTCGCCACGGAGGGGCTTCGCCTGGGCATCGCCATGTGCGTCCACCAGGGCAACGTCCACGAGGTCCGGGAGATGATCCGCTTCGCCGAGGAAGATCTCGGCGCCTCGTGTTTTGCCCACTTCAACTTCATCCCGGTGGGTCGCGGGCTGGAGATGGTCGAGGGCGACATCACGCCCGACCAGCGCGAGGAGCTTCTTTCGATCCTCAACGAGAAGATGCAGGCCGGCGGGATGGGCGTGATTTCCACCGCGCCGCAGCTGGGACGGGTCTGCCTGGCCGGGGCGGCGTTGGACACCGGCAGGACCTCCTGCAGCCACGCCGGTGCCGGAAGCGGCGTCAAGGCCCGGGTGGTCGCCAAGTACCTCGGCGGCTGCGGTGCCGGACGGACCTATGTCTGCATCGAGCCTGCCGGCGACGTCACGCCGTGCGTCTACATGCCCCACCGCGTGATGGGCAACCTTCGCAGCCGCCCGCTGGAGGCAATCTTCCGCGACAGCGTGTTCTGGGACATCCTCAACGACCGCAATCACCGCCTGCACCACTGCGAGGTCTGCGCGTTCAAGCAGTATTGCGGGGGCTGCCGGGCCCGGGCGGACGCCTACTTCGGACACCTCCATGCCGGCGACCCGGGGTGCGTGTTCAACCGACGCCACTGGGACGATCTGGTCGCCTCGGGCGTGGCGGTGGTCGATGAGCAATCGTCGGCCGAGGACCGCTCCATCTCGCCCACACGCCACGGGCCGGGCTAGGTCACGCCGAAACTCCGGGGTACCTCCTTGACGCGCGGTGAGCCTCCCGCCGGCGGGCACACCTCTGAATCGGGTGCCCGGGCTTGTGCGGCGAGCCTAAGCGAGCCGAGCAACCCGGTTCCCTCGGATCGCATTCCACTCATGGTCGCCCTATCGCGCTTCCGGGCTGCTCCGTTCCTCTCTCGCAGGCTCGTTCGTAACGGCACAGGCCCGGGCACCCGTGATCCCGTCGTATGGCCCGGGTCTTGCTTGCGGGCGAAACTCCGGGGTACCTCCTTGACGCGCCGAGGGGTTTCGGGTAGTCTTCCTAGCGTTGCAGGTGCCCCTTATGGGGGCCGAAACAGGGAAGGCCGTGAGAATCGGCCGCGGACGCGCCGCTGTAACCGGTGACGACCGCTGCACAATGCCACTATCGGGACGTGTGGTTCCGATGGGAAGGCGCAGCGGAAGGTTTCCGGCGGACAGATGAACCCGCCGGATGCACCCGGGAGCCAGAAGACCTGCCTGCAGCCAGCCTGAACACGCCTTCGCGAACGAGGCCGGTTGTCATCTGCTTTTGTCATGACGACCCCGCCGCGCTGAGCGTTGGCGGGGTTTTTCCATGGCTGGTCCGCTGCGACGTTCGCGACTCGGCGTCTTTCTCTGCGCTCCGCCGACTCGCTCCACGGACCCGCTCTGTGAATCCCCCAGGCTGAATCGGTCAAGAGACCTTGCGCCCGGGCTCTTGACGGAGGAGATGATGGGCTCTTTGCCTGGGAGGCAAAACATGAAGCGGATGGAACGGATGTGGATGGTTGTGTTGTGTGTGCTGGTTTTGATCGGCGTGGCGGCTGCGGCACCGGAGCCACCGACGTTTGACGACAACCCGCTGGAAGCCGATACCTACTGGGGCGGAGCCGGGTCCGGCGAGTCGGCCTTCAAGAGTGGCGACTGGTACTTCCCCCACGTCGATCAGGGCTGGTCGTGGGAAGGGTTCGTCTATTCCAGCAGGACGGACACGACAACGAACTCGAACACCAACGATGCCTCCGCCATCACGGGCAGCGGAGCCCACGGCAGCGACAACTACGGCGTGGGATACCTGCCGCTCGACTGGCAATCGGGGACCTACGAGACCATCCCGCAGGCCATCACTGCCGACGTCATGAGCGACTCGTTCAACGCGGAGATGGAGGGGCTGTTCATCACGAACACCACCTACGCATATCTCGACATGCAGAACGGCAGTGCGTTTACCAGGAAGTTCGGTGGCGAGTCCGGCGACGACGAAGACTGGTTCAAGCTGACCATCCGGGGCATTGACGCCACCGGCAGCTACACCAGCGAGGCGGTCGAGTTCTACCTGGCCGACTTCCGCTTCGAGGACAACACGAAGGACTACATCGTCGACGAGTGGACCTGGGTGGACCTGACCGACCTGGGGCCGGTCGTGGGGCTGGAGTTCGACCTCTCCAGCAGCGATACCGGAACGTTCGGGATGAACACTCCTTCGTACTTCGCCATCGACTATGCCCCCGAGCCGGCGACGTTGAGCCTGCTGGCGGTCGGCGGCCTCATCGCCCTGCGGCGACGAAAGCGAGGTTAACCCATGAAACGCAAGAAGGCACTGATCCCAAACCTTCGACCAACCCGGCTGGTGACAGTGGCGCTGGCAGCGGTTTTGGCAGCCGGCTCGGCGATGGCCGGGCCATACGCCCCCGCAGCCGGTCAAACGGGCACCACGGCCATCCACATGAACGACCCGGCCTTTACGGCCTGGGCGACCGGGGCCGTCGTCGAGCGGGGCCCCATGAATATCTCTGAGCCCGCCAACGGCGACGCCTCGCACGGAAGCCCGAGCGATGCGGTCGGGCCGGCCCAAGGAAAGGCCATCGACGGCGTGGTCAGCCTGGGCGATGGTGGCAGCGCAACGCTGACGTTCAACGATGCGATCACGAACGGGGACGGAGCCGACTTCGCCGTGTTCGAGAATGGTTTCGGTTCCTGGCTGGAGTTGGCGTTCGTGGAGGTCAGTTCGAACGGGGAGGATTTCATCCGCTTCGAATCGGTCTCCCTCACCCAGACAAACACCCAAGTGGTCGATCAACTTGATCCGACCGACGTGTACAATCTCGCCGGAAAATGCCAAGGCGGGTACGGCACTCCGTTCGACCTTGAAGAGCTCAAAGGGGTTTCGCAACTCGTGGACTTTGATGCGATTACGCACGTTCGCATCATCGACGTCGTCGGCAGTATCGACGACGCCTATGCGACGTACGACTCGAAGGGCAACAAGGTCAACGACCCCTGGTGGGACTATCTCGCCGGGTCGGCTACCGGATTCGATCTGGACGCCGTCGGCGTGATCCATCATGCTCCCGAGCCGGCGACGCTTGCATTGCTCATGATCGGTGGGCTTGGCGCCGTGATTCGCAGAAGAGGCTCGAACTCGTAGAACGCAACACCCTGTCGGGAGGCCAGCGCGAATTGCGCTGGCCTCCCGTGGGTGTCTTCGCAAGATCATGACAACAATCTCAAAACAACGCGGTTTCACGCTGATCGAGTTGCTGATCGTCATCGCGATCATCGCGCTGCTGACAAGCATCCTCATGCCAAGTCTGTCCCGCGCCAGGCAACTGGCGCACAAGACAGTGTGCAGCACCAACATCCGCGGCCTGGCGGTGGCCAATTCCATCTATGCCGAAGAGAACGACGGTTTCTATGTCCTTGCTGCCGAGGACATGTGGGGCGAGAATCTCAAACGATGGCACGGGCAGCGGGAAAACGTCAATGAAGCCTTCAACCCAATCAGGGGGCCAATGCGGGCCCAGATGAGTGGCGATGGCATCAAGCAGTGTCCCAGCTTCGCCGACGCCTTGGAAGACTCGGGGCAGAACGCCGCCTTTGAGGCCGGTTGCGGAGGATATGGCTACAATGCCAGCTACATCGGAGCACGCACCGATCGCCACGGTAGCAGTGGGATCGCGTTCAACCACAGCGCTCGGTCCAGCGAAATCCGCAACCCCAGTCAAACCGTCATGTTCACCGATGCCGCCTACGCCGCGGAAGCCGTTGATACGCGACGCAAAACCGCCTACTCCTTCTGCGAACCACCGTTCTGGCAACTGCAGGCCAATGGTCCCCCAAGCGATAATCGTCCGAATCCGACGATTCACTTCCGCCATCTTGGGCAAACCAATGTCGCCTGGGCCGACGGCCACGTCACATCACGCGAACTTGAGTTCTCTTTCTCCTACAGCACACACAGCCGCCTGTCGAAGAAGAAAGCCACCGACCAAGGCCTGGGTTGGTTCGGTCCCGAGGACAACTCGCTGTTCGACCTCGAATAGCCGCCCTGCCTTCGCCTCGCCTCAGACGGCCAGATCCAGTTCGTCGAGACAGCCGTTGATCGTCGCCAGCTCGTCGTCGCTCAGCGTGAAGCTCAGCGCCTGGGCGTTCTCGGTGGCCTGCTTCGTATTCCTGGCACCCACCAGGGCTGCGGTGATGCCTGGCTGACGGGTCGTCCAGTTGATCACCAGCTGCGCCAGCGTCGCGTCGTGCTCCTCGGCAATGGGCTTGATGTTGTCCAGGAACGCATTGACGCGCTTGACGTTCTCAGCCTGGAAGTACTTGCTGCCCTTGCGGTGGTCGCCCTCGTCGAACTGGTAATCGGTGGTGATTTTCCCGGTCAGCAGGCCCCGCTGCAGCGGGCTGTAGCACACCACGCCGATGTCGTTCTCGCGGCAGTAGGGCAGGACGTCTTCCTCGATGTCACGGTTGACCATGCTGTAGGGCGGCTGATCGCTCGCCAGGGGTACGACCGAACGGGCCTTCTCCAGCTGCTCGGGCGAGTAGTTGCTCGCGCCGGCAGCCCGCACTTTGCCCTGCTTGATGAGCTTGGCGACGGCTTCGAACGTGTCCTCGATGGGCGTGGTGGCGTCAGGCCAATGGACCTGGTAGACGTCGATGACATCCACGCCCAGCCGCTGGAGACTTCGCTCGCACTCCTCGATGACGCTGTCGGGCTTGGAGTTGCGATACAGCGTCACGGGATTGCCGTCGAGGTCCTCGGTCTCGAAGGCCTTCTCGCCCTCGCCGGGCCGGTCCCACCGCAGGCCGAACTTGGTGAGAATCGTCAACCCGTCGCGTTTGCCCTCGATGGCCCTGCCGACCAGCTCCTCGCTGCGCCCGAAGCCGTACACCGCCGCGGTATCGATCGTGTCCACGCCCATGTCGATGGACGTGTGAATCGCGTCCAGGGCGTCCTGGGTTTCCTGTCCGCCCCACATCCAGCCACCGATGGCCCACGCCCCCAGCGTGATGGGGGTTACCTGTACGTCGCTGCTGCCGAGTTTCCTGTGCTCCATCGTCGTCTCGCCTTTCTGCTGTTCGATTGATCGTCTCGTGTAAGCATAGCTGCCTGCTTCGCGCCACGCCAGTCTCGCCGGCAAGAGATGGAGGCCTTCTCAACAGCGGGAGCGGGCTACAGGTCGGCGGCGTCCGCCAGCGCAGCCGCATCGAGGATGGTGATGTCCCTGCCGTCGACGGCGATGGCGCCGAGCTTCCGCAGCAACGCCAGCGATCGGCTGAGCGTCTCGGGCGTGGTGCCCAGCAGCGCCGCCAACTGACGCTTGGTCATGGGCAGGCGGAACGTTCTGCCGGCAGCGTCGTCGGCCAATTCACCCAGCACCCGTGCCAGACGGGCCGGGACCTCTTTGAGCGAAAGATCCTCGATGAGCGTGTTGAACTCGCGCAGCTTGGCCGAGAGCCCCGCCAGCAGGTGCATCGCCGTTTCGGGGTCGGCGGCGATGGCGCGGGTGAGCTCCGCGCGGGTGATGATCAGAAGCTCGGCAGCCTCGACGGCCTGGGCGAAGGCAGGGAACCGCCCGCCGGTGAACATCGCCGCCTCGGCGAACGTCGCTCCGCGCCCGTAAAGATGGAAGATCTGCTCGTCGCCGTCGGCAGAGAGCTGGAAAACCTTCACCCGTCCGGCAAGAATGGCGAAAAAGCGGTCGGCCTGCTCGCACGGGCTGATGATGTTCGCCCCGACGGGGTACTGCCGCACCAGACAACGATCCAGCCACGCCCGCCGCAGGTCGGCATCCATCGCGGCAAACAGGGGCACGCCCGCCATCGCCTCCACACGCTGTGCGTTCGTCCGTCGTTGCATGACAGGATTCTACGGCATCGGGTAGGCATCTGAAAGATGCAGAGCCGGCGGAACCGATGAGCCAATGGCCGCCGGCAATCCCGATTCGGTCCTCACGCTTCCAAACGGTGCGACGTGACCTCAGCATGCGATCCAGCCGAACCTGTCCCCGAGATTCTCCATCGGGATCGCCAGCCCTACGACTACCGCTGGCGTTTCCCGCAAGACGTAGGGCTGGCGAACCCGATGAACCCGACTCGCTTAAGCCAATGCGCTCCGATAGAGTTTCATCACGGAATAATCGTCTGAACACCATACAGAGCAATCGGGTTTGCCGGCGGAACCGGTTGAGTTCGCCCTACTCGGGAATCATGTACTCCACCGCCCCGGGGAGATTCACCCGGCCATGCCAATTCGGCTCATACCACCCGCGCCGAACATATCGATGAAAGCTTGACCATGTCCAATCGCACGGACGCTCCACCAACCCGTGTTTGACCGGATTCAGGTGGATGTAATCGATGTGCATGTGGAAATCTCGTGCACTCCGAATGGTATGCTCCCAGAACTTCGGCTGCCACACCCCCCGATATCGTTTCCTTCGCTTACCAGCAGGAACCGGTGCCTCTGTTTCACCTGCCTGCAGATAGCTTCTCGTGACCCGCTGCTTGATGATCGATATCCGGGTAGAGTAATCCGTGTCGTCTTCCGGCATCCGCCAGATCATGTGAAAATGGTCCGGCAGCAAAACGATGGCTGTTGCTTCGCAAGGCCGCTCGGCGAGCGTTCGGCGTAAAGCTTTCGACAAAAGGGCACGGTTAGCGTCGTGCCCAAACAGTGGGCGGCGTGAGGCCGTGACCACGGTGAAGAAAAAGTACTCGCCATGGTAGTTCCGACGATAGCTGGGCATAGGCAGCTCCTATAGCCGATCGGTTCATGAGCCAATGGCCGCCGGCAATCCCGATTCGGTCCTCACGCTTCCAAACGGTGCGACGTGACCTCAGCATGCGATCCAGCCGAACCTGTCCCCGAGATTCTCCATCGGGATCGCCAGCCCTACGACTTTCTCCATGCGCGCAGGCGGCGGTTCATCAGCCATGGCGTTTCCCGCGAACTTTCTCCTCGGTGTATTCAATGCAGACGGTAAACACGTAGTACTGCGCGAAGGCCAAGATGATCCCGATCGGGCTGAGCATGAGCAGGAAGAACTGCCTCATGGCCAGCAGCAATATCGGATAGAGGAAGGACGCGGCGATTCCGAGGATGGCAATCACCTGGCCGAACTTCAGGCAGAACAGCCACCACTTGTAAGCCGACGTCTGCAGACGGGGTCGGCTTGCAGCCGAAGCAGCCACATCCTGCTCGGTGACCAGCGGATATGTGCACGACGGGCACTTCCTGTCGTACGTGGTCACCTCGGCGTCACACTCCGGGCACTTTCGTATCATGGAGTCCTTTCCCAGATTCCCTGGGCACTGGTCATGCCCTCAAAGCGCTAACGTCGGGGTCTGTGGTTAACGTAATCAATGCCCGTGAGGAACAGGAAACACAGGGCCACCAGAAACAGCATGCGGAAAACGCTCTGCAGAAGCACAAAGACCTGCCCCGTAGCGAATGTGCCTATGGCAGTGATAACCAAGACGACCAGCTCGATCAGACAGACAACCAACCCGCATTTCAGCATGATCAACCGCAGTTCATCCCCGGGCCTTCCGCCTACACGCTCTTTGCACAGCGGACACACTGATTCGTACCCAGACAGCTCAGCCTCGCAAAGCGGACATGTATCCATTCGCAACCCCTTCATCACAGACCTGATCGGTCCCTTCACGCGGGCCGACCGAAGCAATGTAAAGCAAGGCTGCGACGGGGTCAAGAAATGCGTATACGTCGCACACGCGCCCGATCCCTCCCCGGCCGGGGCGGCAAGTCTTCGGCTTTACTGCCGGGCGCTGTCCAGGGCGGTGAGGAGTTCCTCCCGGGTGTAGGTCCCCACGAGGCGTTGGGGTTGGCCCTGGCCGGTGGCGGGGTAGACGAGCGTCAACGGCGGGGCGCCGCCGACGGTTTCTTCGAGGAAGCGGGCTGCCGGCGAGCTGTCGTGCGTGACGTCGGCCTTGATGAGCACCACCTCGCGCGAAGCCAGCTCCGCCGCCAGGGACGGGTCGTCGTAGGTGGTCATCTCCAGCTGGATGCACTTGATGCACCAGGAGGCGGTGAACTTCACGACGACGGGTTGGCCGCTCTGCCTGGCCTCGGCGAGTCGCGCGGGGCTGAAGGGTTCGAACGGCACTGCCGGCGGCGCGGGACGCGGGATGGCGACCACACCGGCAGCGACCACCAGCGCCACGGCAATCGCCCGAACCACGAGCTTCCGCCCCAGCGGCGCGTCGTAGCGCACCCACCCCGCCCAGATCCACAGGCCCATCACGAACACCACCCCGAAGCCCACCAGCCAGAACGGGTACGCCTCGCTGGCGAACGTGCTGAACAGCCACACCGCCACCAGCAGCATGATGAAGCCCATGGCGTGTTTGAAGTGTTCCATCCACGGGCCGGGCTTGGGGAGCTTCTGGATGAGCGAGGGCATCGCCGCGAGCACCACGTGCGGGGCCGCCATCCCCACGCCGATGGCCAGCACCGCCGCAGCCGCCAGCCAGGTCGGCTGGGTCTGGGCCCACAGCATGACGCCGGCGAGAATCCCGAAGCTGCACGGGGTAGACAGCACCGCCATCATCAGCCCCATTCCGAGACTTCGCGTGTGCCCGCCCCCGGTGAAACTGCTCTCTGCCCCGGCGAGCTTTGAGGGCACCACCACGTTGAACACGCCGAACATGTTGGCCGCCAATGCCAGCACGATCAGCGCCATCACCAGGCGGACCCAGTCGATCTGGAAGTGGGCCGAGAGGTTCAGCACTTCGGCGAAGCCGGCCGACAGCGCGGCGAACACCGCGAAGAACGCGACGATACCGGCTGCGAAGGCCAATCCGAGCGTGATGTATCGCCGGCGCGACTCGCCGGCCATCTCCACGATGCTCAAAAGGCGCAGCGGAATTACCGGCAGCACGCAGGGCATGATGTTCAGCGCCAACCCCGCCAGCAGCGCAAGGGCCAGCCCGCCGACCACGCTGTAGCTCGGCGCGTCCCGAGAGGCGGTTGCAGCGTCGCTCGACGGTGCGGCCGGATGGGTCGCGCGAAGCTGCTCAGCCGTGAGGGCATCGTCCAGACCGGCTGCCAGCTCGTCGCTCCAGGCGGGGTTGGCGACGGCTTGGTCTGCCACCCGCAGGCGCTGCTTGAGCGGAATTTCGACGTTGAGGCAGCTGTCCGGCGAGCAGACCTGCCCCGAAAGCGTCAGCTGAATCGTGGCCACGCCTTCCGTTGCCGACGGCGAAACGACGAGGGGCACGTACGCCACAGCTGTGCCTTTGTAGACGTAGTTTACGAACGGCCCGGAGACGTACTTCTCGTCGGCAGGCCACCGCCGCTGACCGACCGACCATCGCCCTGCCTCGACGGTGATCTCGGCCGGTCCGACGCGCACGGGGTTGCCTTTGGCGTCGGTATTCTCACCGGGAGCGGGCGAGTAGAACGCCCACCCCTCGGCGACGGTGATCTCGACGGCGAGGAGGACGGTCTGGTTGGGCTCGACGACGGTGTGCGACGGGATGACCCGCGCGGTGACGTTCTCTGCCGGCTGAGCGGGGTCCAGCCCGAGCCCGCCCAAGTCGCCCAAGTCCGGGACCGGGGCGTTGGGCTGGGCGACGCAGACGCCGGCCAGCAGCAGCGGGATCAACATCAGGATCGTCAACCGGTGTCGCATGTACGTCTCCTTCTCTCGCATCGGCCTGGGGTTGTGTGGCGTCGGGGCCCGGTATGCTCCAGTGTATCCAACGGGTGGCGGGTTGTCGCCGTTCCATCGGCGAGCCGGGCGGATACCAGGCTTTCGGGGTGCGATTTTACCGCGTGCAACGCAGAAGACCCTTGCAATCGCGCGGATCCTGCTATAGGAAACAGTTGTGGGAATCGGTCGGTTTTGACGGAACGAGTGTCGGCCGGCATTGTGAGCGACTTGCGCCCGGGTTGGACACGACTCGAGATGGAATGGGTCCTCAGGGGTTTGGGGCCAAGCGGGTCGATTCTCTCGCCAGGCGATGCTTAGTATTGTCTGACCGATACGCGAACGCTCCGCTGCCAAGGAGACCGGGCCATGCCTGTAGGCAGAGTGAAGTGGTACGACAAGACCAAGGGGTACGGCTTCATCGAATGTCCTGAGGGAGACGTGTTCTTCCATTTCAGCGACATTCAGATGGATGGGTTCAAGGCGTTGGCGGAGGATCAGCGCGTCTCGTACAAGATGCTGCGGAGTCCCGAGGGCCTCAAGGCCAAGCAGATCAAACCGATGGACAACCGCGCGAGCGTGAAGTCCGCGGCGCGATACCGGACCCTGCTTTGCATGACGATCCGCGAGGGGCAGGAAGAGGCCTTCGACGAGATGATGCGGACCGTCCCCGCCTGGTTCGACGAGTTCGAGCAGGACGTGGGGCTCCGGCGGATCGGCACGTGGCGGTCAGGCCAGTCGGCCGTCCGTCTGATCGAGTCCGATCGACCTTACGAGCAGACCCTCTCCCAGGCGGAGAAACACCCGAAATACGCCACCTTCCACTCCTGGCAGGACGACCTGCGCGCCCTGCTCGAGGACGAGCCAGCCGTGATGTCTCCGGTGCTTCCGGGCGACGCCGCCGAAGACTGACCCATCCACACCAGGGGACATGGCACGGGGGGGCGGGGCCTGCCGGGCAGGGCGAAGCGTTCGTATCTCCCTTATTTCACAGAATTTTCATTTTTCTGGCCCGGGCTGCCAGTCTAGCTGTCACACCCCTGCGCCGATACTTCTGTCAGACACCAACGCGGCGGAGTCCGCGCGTGACGATGTATCGGCAATGCTGTCTCACCTTCCAGGGGGCAGAGGCAGCAGCTGCCCGGGCGGGGACGGCCAGAGCGGTGGAGAGAGTCATTTCCGTGCAATGGGTCCGCGGCAAAGCGGCATGGCACGGGGACGGCTCGCCAATCACCGCGGAAAGACCGTTCCCGCCCATTCTGTGCGCTGCCGGGGCGATCAGTCGCGGCGGTACATCGCGTCGACGACGTTGCGGACGTACTGCTCGTCGGACAGGCCTTCGTCGGTATCGCCGGGGGTGGGCACGAGGGCGCGGAAGTGCTCCGCCAGTCGGGCGAACAGCGTCAGCCGGGCGTCCGGGTCCAGCTCATTGCGGCGCAGCAGGGCCTGGAGAGCGACGGCGGCATCGGCCGGTCGGAGGCGTTGGCGCAGTCGCCCCACGATGTGCGGGTGCTGGCGGAGGGAGTTGAACACCCGCGGGCCGATCTGGTCGAGGTCCGGCGGCGGGGCCTGGCGGGTGAGCACAACGATGGTCCCGCCTGCGATGTCGCCGAGGCGTTGCATGCGGCGGGTCAGCAGGCAGGCGATTCCGCCCACCATGTACGCCGCCGGCATGAAGTCGACGAACCGCGCGACGTTCCGGGCGAACACCTGGCTGGGGCGCAGGTTCAGCCCCTGCTCGTCGGCGACGCGGATCCCCAGGACCTTCTTTCCGATCGTCTGCCCCCGCCACAGCAGCTCCAGCAGCGACCCGTAAAGGATCGGCCCCAGGAGGACACAGAACATCGCAACCCCCTGGTACCACATCATGTCGCTCACCCCGATGATGGCCAGCGCCAGCACAGCCGCCATCGTCAGTGACGAGAGGATCAACCCGTCCAGCAGCCAGGCGAGCATGCGCCGCAGCGGGCCGGCCAACTCCAGCGAGAACGTGACTCCCTCGGGCGTCTCGATCCGCATCGTATTGTCGGCCAGCGGGATCATGCCTTCGCCTCCTCGCCACGACCGGCCAGCCCGAACCAGAGTATCAGGAGGACCAGTTCGACCAGTCCGAAGGAGATTTTGACCCAATAGGGGATGATCGGCTCGTGGTACTGGGAGAGGAACGCCTCGATGATTCCCGCCCAGACCATCAGCACCACGACACCCAGCATCATCGTCAGGACATCGGGCATGACCTCCCTCAGCCGACCGGCCAGCGGCGTCCGGTCGCCCCAGCCGATCAGCGCCCCGCCCAGCGACAGGCCCGCCTGACCGGCAAGCAGGATCGCGGGAATCTCGATTGACCCGTGAGGCAACAGCCAACCGGCCAGGAACACGCCCTGCCCGGCCAGGATGTAGTCCAGGCAGATGCCCCCCAGAATGACCCCGTTATAGAACAGCAGCACCAGCGTACCGATGCCCCAGGTCAACCCCAGCGCGATCGCCCGGGCCGAGACCGAGATGTTGTTGGCCATCAGCATCGCCGAGAAGGCGCCTTCGTGCCCTTCGATGCCCGGTTCGTCGCCAGCCTCCTCCCGCGCCACCCGCTCGGCGGGGTCCATCTGTCCGTGCCCGAACGGCAGGAGCGTCTCCTTGGCGTCCGGGATGACGCCGAGCAGGATCGCCCCCAGCAGCGCCCCAGCCAGCGTGACCGTTACCGACAGCGCCCCGGCCCGCCAGCGCCGACGGACGGTCTGCGGCAGCGTGCGCAGCAGCCAATGGATCGGCCTGAGGCGCGTCGCGTGGCGTCGGCTGCCATGGATCTGCGAGTATGCCCGCGCCAGCAGCGATTCGAGATGGGCGGCGAGCTTCGGGTCGGCCGCTGCGGTCTTGATCTTCACCAGGTCCGACCCGGTCCGCTCGTAGAGGTAGTGCAGCTCGCGGGCGTCGCGCAGCGAAAGCTTCTCCATTCCGCGCCGCTCGATGCCCTCGAGCAGCTCAGCCAGACGCGTCCATCGCGGGCGCTCCTCGCGGAGAAATCGGTCCAGGTCGATAATCACGCCGCTGTCATCCCTTTCGGTCTAAAGCAGTTGCCGTTGTTTGACGTTCACGTAGTGCGACACCAGCTGCGGGGCGAGCTTCTCGTTGTCCATCGCCAGCAACGTCACGCCCCGCCGTCGCAGTGAGCGGTCCATCTCCGCCAGTTGCCCCCATCGCAGGTGCCCGCCGAGACGTTGGTAGACCTCCTCGACGCTCTCGACGCCCTCCCCGGTGAACAGCTGACGTTCATCCGGGCGGCGGACCATGCCCGCCACCACCAGGTGCTGCTTGGCGATCAGCTGAACGTTCCGCTGGAAATTCTCCGCCACCAGCGGGTCATCGAGATTCGTGAGGAACACCAGCAGCGCCCGTCTTCGCAGGCGGGTTCGGATGAATGAACAGACCTCGTTGAACTCCGGCGCGACCGGCTCGGGATGCACCGTGTACAGCGCGTCCCGGCAGCGGCGGAAATGCTCCCGTCCCGCCGCAGCCCGCAGGAAGTGTTCCACGCGATCGGTGAACGTCATCAGCCCCATCAGGTCGCCCTGGCGCTCGGCGGCCCGCCCGAGAACGAGCGACGCGGTGACGTAGCGCTCCAGCAGCGGCTCGGGATTGTCGTGGTCCAGCGTGCCGTCCGACTTCATCGACGGAACCAGCCGACCGCTCAGCCGCGACGCGTCGATCACGACGTACACCTCCTGGGTCCGCTCGACCTGGTGAACCTTGGTGACCGGCTCGCCGCGCTTGGCGGTGGCCTTCCAGTGGATGTTCTCGTAGCTGTCGCCCGGGATGTACTCGCGGAGCTTCTCGAACTCCCTGCCCTGACCCACCTGGCGTACGGCGTGAACGCCCACGCCGCCATGTTCGAGGAACAGCGCCGCGACGTTCTTCCGCTCGGAGAGCATGTTGGGATAGACGCGGACCTCCACCTGGATGGGCACCGCCCGACGCACCAGCCACAATCCCAGGCGCGAGCGGGTCTGCAGGTAGATCGCCTCCAGCAAGTATCGGCCACGCCGCGTCGGCCGACAGGGCCAATCGAGTCGGACGGTCTGTCCGTCGCCGGCGAGGAGGACCTCCTGTTGCTGCTCGATTTCCTCGAGCCCTTCCGGCAGCGACAACGCGAAGGTGAGCCGATCCAGCCCCACCGGCGGGGTGATGCGCACGGAGATCACGCCCTGAACCTCGCGGGTGAGGCGCACCACTTCGTTGTCGGCAGCCGACGCGCCGTCCAGGCGACGAATGCTGACCGCTGCGTCCAGCACGGCAGCGCACGCCAGGGCGGCCGACAGCAACCCCACCACCGGCCAGAGCCCGCCTACCAGCGCCGCGGCGACGGTGGCCGGCAGGAGCGTGGCGCCCACCAGCCAGATCAGGCTGTTTCGCGGGACGATCATCGCGGGACCGCCACCTCCTCCAGCAGCTGGGCGATGACCTCGCCGAGGGTGAGTCCCTCGATCTCGAATTCCGGTCGCAGAATCAGGCGATGTTCCAGGACCGCCGGCGCGAGGCGCTTGACGTCGTCGGGCGTGACGAAATCGCGTCCCTCGATGGCGGCGATTGCGCGGGTGGACGCCAGCAGCGCCTGGGTCGCCCGCGGGCCTGCGCCCACCAGCACGCTGGGGTGCTCGCGCGTGGCGCGGATCACGTCCACCATGTACGTCACCAGCTCCTCGCGCACGGTGACCTCGCGGAGGGCAGCCCGCAGAGCAACCAGCGTCTCGGGCGTGATGACCGCGGCGACCTGCCCCTGATCCAGCGTCGCCTCGGGCGAGTCGGCTCCCAGCGAGCGATTGGCCAGGGTCAACTCGTCGTCGCGCCCCGGCGCGAGCATGGGAATCTTCAGCATGAACCGGTCCTTCTGGGCCTCGGGCAGCGGATAGGTGCCCTCGTACTCGATGGGGTTCTGCGTGGCGAAGACGGTAAAGTTCTCCGAGAGTTCATGCGTGGTCCGGTCGATGGTGACCCGCCGCTCCTGCATCGCCTGCAGCAGGGCCGACTGGGTCTTGGCCGGGGCACGGTTGATCTCGTCGGCCAACAGGAACGTCGTGAAGACCGGTCCCTTCACCAACGTGAACTCGTTGTTCTGGAAGTTGAACACGTTCGTGCCCGTCACGTCGGCGGGCATGAGATCGGGCGTGAACTGAATGCGGTTGAACTCGCAGCCCATCGTGCGGGCGAGCGTCCGCACCAGCAGCGTCTTGGCGACGCCGGGGACGCCCTCGATCAGCGCGTGCTGGCCGGTCACGATGGTCACCAACGCCAGGTCGATCACGTCGTGTTGGCCGATGATGACCTTCCCCACCTCCCGGCGGGCAGCGGCGAGGGTCTCCTGCAACTGATCCAGATTCGGTTTCGACAGGTCCATGCGTCATTTCCTCTCACTGGCGATTCTCCGGAGCGTCTCGTATCCGTTGACGATGCTCCGGCGATTGGATTTTCTCACGTAAGGCTCGGCTTGGTCACGGAGCTTCCTGGCCTTGGTCTGCAGGTCGCCCCTGCCGGCGGGGACGGTCTTTACCCACTCGTCCAGGCAGGTCTTGATAAGACGACCCGGCGGGACGCTGCGCCGCAGCAGGTTCACCAGTCCCTCGTTGGCGTCGCGACCCAGAACGCGCCCCCCCTCGAGGGTGCGGGGCATCCGACGCGCCGGGGCCAACCGGGCTGCGTTGCGCCAGACAAACAGCAACGCCACGGCCGCCAGTACGCCGGCCGACGGGGCAAACCCCGCCTCCCACGTCATCCGCGCCAGGCCGGGCGATTCGTAAATGCCCAGGTGCGTCTCGTCGAACACCACGCGGCGCTTGTCGCCCACCACAGCCCCGATGGCCTCGAGGGGGGCACCCTCGCTGATGGACAGATTCCCCAGCCACCACGTGCCCCCCGTGATGATGACCTCCCCGCGACCCAGCAAACGATGAATCGCCACCGGCGAAGACGACTCGTCGCGCAGCAGGACCGCCCATTCCTCGGACGGGTCGTCCGCAAGGTGATAGCCCGGAAACATCTTGATCGGCTGACTCATGCCCCGGCGCACCCCGTCTTCGGTGGGCTTGGCCGTAAGACGATACGGCGGCTTGTAGGGGTCAAACCGCGGCGGGCTGCCGGGAACCCACTCCAGTTGATCGAAGTTCAGCAACTTGGCAAAAAAGGAGTTGGCGTCGAGCTGCTCCTCCGGAACCCCCGAACCGCGAGGACCGGTCAAGCGCGGAACCCGCGCCAGACCCACCACCAGCCGACCGCCCTGGCGAACAAATGCATCGAGGCGGTCGCGCATGCGGTTGGGGTCCACCCACGAACCGGCGTTGGGATCCACTCCCAGCACCATCAGCACGGTCCGATCCGGGGGAATCTCGTCCGCCTTGGGCATCGGACGGTAGTTCCGCACCACCGTGAGCCCCTCGATGCGCTCCAACGACTCAGCCAGCGCCCGCGTACCCAGCGGGTCGGCCCGGAGCGACGAAAAGGCCGGGTAGGA
Organism: uncultured Planctomycetaceae bacterium; assembly: GCA_964521005.1. Classification (GTDB taxonomy): domain Bacteria; phylum Planctomycetota; class Phycisphaerae; order SM23-33; family SM23-33; genus CAZFPT01. The sequence continues at coordinate 44,467 of CAZFPT010000007.1, forward strand.
CGGCCCGGTCTGCAGCCGATAGACCACCAGCTGCACGAGCCCCACGACGAAGGCAAGCAACACCGCGATCATCGCCACCACCAGAATGCCTCGCCGGGACCTCATGCGGTGCGCACCTCCCGCTGGTTCCGGCGGAACTCCGCCAGCACAGACGCCGAGGCCTCGTGTCGGCCATACCAGCACCGCTCGAAGAGGCGAGTGTTTTGTTCCATCGCGTCGATTCGCCTCGGCTCGGAAAGGCTGCGACGGGTCAGCTCGCGGAGGTAGTCGCGGTTGGACTTGTGCTTTGCCAGGCGCAGGAAATCGCGTCGCGCCAGGTGCGCCAGATCCGAGAGGAACAGCGCCCGCAGCGCCAGGCGGGGCTTGCCTTCTTCCTCCAGGCGGCGTGCCATCGCCAGCCAATCATCTTCGGGCAGCGCGTCGGCCGTCACCGACTCGTCGCTGACGTCGGGCTCGTCGCTCACGGCAGCCACCACTGCATCCGCGGGTGGCAGGACCGGCCTGTCGCGCATGCGTTTGACCACCACCCACGTCACGGCGAGGACCGCGATGGCCACCAGACCGATCGTGAGCCACTGAACCAGGTCGCTCAGCCCGCGCTGCTCAGGTCGGCTGACCGGCCCTTCGCGGAGTTCGGCGCTCTCGTCGTCATTCTCGAATAGGCTCTTGAGCCACTTGATGAACGCGGTGTACTGCTCGCCGATCCACTCGCTGATCGTGTCCAGGAACGTTCGATCGGGCGAGCCGGTCCGCTGCTTCCGCCAGTTGTATTTCTGTTGCTCGAAGACCTCGTCGATCGCTTCATCCAGCTGGGCCGGTTCGAGCGACGGGGGTCTCTCGCTCGGGGCCGGGGCCTGGGCGATCGCCGGAGAGCTCATCGCCAGCAGCGCGATCGCCGCCAGCAGGATCGTCGACCGGGCGGCCAGCCGTCGCACCTGCGCCAGAAGGTCCACGCCGCTGGCGCGGGCCTGGTCGCGGAAGGAGTGGGTGGCCATGGCGGCCTTGACCGTCATGTCGATCGCCAGCCAGGTGAGCACCAGCGAGATTCCCAGCCACGTCGGGCTCGATGCCCAACCCGCCCAGCGGGACAGCGGCGTGTCCACCGCCAGCAGCGCCTCCAGCAGGAGGGGAAGGAGCTGCCCGATCACCGCCAGGTTCACCAGGATCACCAGCGCCATCGCCGGAACCACGAGCAGAACCCAGCCGACGTTGGACCCGGCGCGGCGTCGGCTGCGCAACCACGCCTCGTTCCACGCCTCCCGCAGACCCCGTCGGCCGTCCAGGAGAATCGTCAGGTGGTGGCAGAACGGATAGATCCAGATTATCGGCAGCACCAGCGGAACGGCGACAAGCAGCAGCGGCGTGGTGATGGCTGCGGCGAGGGCCTGGGTGCCCACCAGGCGGACCCGTCGCGTGAAGGTCCAAGGCTCGTCGTCCCGATCGCCGAGTTCTTCGATCAACGCGGCCGCGAAGCGGTTCTGCCAGCACTTCGCCCAGATCAACGAGACGCTGATCGCCAGCGTCATGCCCGCCAGCTCGGTCGTCGAGGCGCGGGTGCGGGCGAACAACCCCCACGTAACCAGCAGGGACATCGCCAGCGGAAGCGTGCCCACCAGGTACATCGCCAGGGTCGTCAGGCCGCCCGTTCGCAGCAGGGCGATGGCGTCCTCCAGCAGACGCATCGATCGACTGATGGCCTCGAAGACACCGCTCACAGGATTCCCTCCGACGGGATGTCCACCAGCAGCGCCGAGAGCACCTGCAGCGCCAGCGGCGTGGCATGGTAGACCACCACCCACAGGAGGAACACGCCCAGAAGAAGCTGCACGATCGCCACAACCGCCGGGGGCATGTGGCGTTTCGAGGCGGCGTTCTGCTCGGCCAGTACCGCCAGGCAACGCGAGCAGATCACTCGCCCGCCATGCTCGGTGACGCACTCGCGGCAGAAGAACCGCCGACACTGCGGGCACCGGGCAGCCGCCTGGCGCGACGGATGAACGTGGCAGTGCTGGCGCGTCAGGGACGTCATCTCGCCTCCCGGTGACCCCGATACCGCACGACCTCCAGCAGGCCCGGAACCGCGATCGCCAGGCCGAACACTGCCATGATTCCCGCGAGATTGGCCACCAGCCCCACGTCCTCGGACATCAAATCCGACGAGCGGGAACCCGAGCCGATCAAGGCAGCGAACAGACCGATCGAAAGCAGCGAACCGCAGTACAGAACCGCATAGGAAATCGGCTTTTTCAGCGAACGGGGCGTGCATCCGCCGCGATTCGTGACGGCTCCGATGATCGCGGCGAACAGCGCCACCGGCGTGGTGAGAACCACCAGATTGGCGGCACCCGTTTGCGGGAACAACCAACTGATCACGCCCAGGGCGGCCGTGGCGAGCGTGAACGAGAGCAACACCGCGTGCCCGCCGGGGGAGTAGGTATCCCACTCGTACAAGTCCCGGTCACGGTCGCCTGCCGCCGCGAAGCGATGGTAGGTTTCGTACGCTTCCCGGGACCGCTCGCGGACCTCTTCGGTGCTCAACGAGCCCTGGATCTGCTCGACGACAGTGCGGATCCGCGGCAGCGCCCGCCGGGCCGACCGCATCGTCGCCAGCGAGTGGAGTTCCATCTTCTGGACCGGCGAGCGGACGGTGCAGACGCACGTGCCGCCCTGCAGAACGTACGCCAGCCAGATGACAGCCGCGATCGCCACCACGATCGCCAGGATGATCGAATCGTCCGCGTACGTCAGCCAGCTCCTGGCCAGCAGCACGGTAACGCCGCCCAGCAGGATGCTCACCCCAAGCCCCCCCGACGTGCGACGGCAGGTGAGCGATTGCAGGTCGCGGTAGCCGATGCGGCGGTAGTTCTCGTAGGGGAAGCTCCGCAAGACCTGCAGGAGGTGATCCGGGCCGAGGTACAGCTCGCCGCGCCGACTCATGGTCAACCAGCGCGACCCGCGAAGCCGAACGTATTGGTCTCGATCCAGTGGCATCTGGCAGGCCCTCAATCCATGTACGGAAGGAACGTCACCCACATGCCGCGGAAGATCAGGATCCAGATGAAGATCTCCGCGCCGCCCAGGGCGATCGCCGCGAGGCGCTTGAGCGTACCGGTGCTGCCGAACTTGCTCGACCGCTTCCAGGACCACAACGCCACGAAGATGGCCGCCGGACCGGAAATAATCCACGCCCACCACATCAGAAAGCCCAGAATCAGCGGCAACGCCGCCAGCAGAAAGGCGATCTCCTCGTAGCAGATGCGGCGGTGCTCGATGTCGACCGGGATCTCCTGGTTCTCGCCGGCGGCATCCAGGCAGGACGGGCAGAGGTGCTTTTGTCCGAAATCCAGGTCGCACAGGGCGCAGACGAATCGGCCGCAATGGTCGCACGCCCGTTCCGCCTGCCGGTCGGGATGGAAGAAGCAGGACGCCTCCTCATCATCGAGGCGCTGCTTGCCCGTTTCGCCGACGGCAGGACCCTCCAGCAAGGCCGGGAAGACCGTGACCGATACCGGTTGCCCGCACCGCGAGCAACGCATGAACTCGTCGCCCCGCCAGAAGGCGGGCACGATCTCGGCGTCGCAGTTGCCGCACGTGATCGGAGCATCCGCAGCCAAGGGTTACCTCTTCTTCACGTGAATCACGCGGGTCGAGGCGATCCGGTCGTGCAGGGCACGTTTCTCTTTGTCAAAGGCGGCCATGATGTATCCGATCAGCAGGATCATCGCCGAGAGGATCTCGGCGAAGTACCGCCCGAAAGCACGCAGGTACGAAACCTTCGAACCGTCCGGCTGAACGATGCGCAGCCCGCAGAGCAGCTTGCCCGGCGTGCCACCCCACGCACCCACGAACAGCGTGTTATAGGCACAGTTCGCCGCGAATATGACCAACTGGGCCAACCACATCATCTGCACGGCCTCTTCAACATCCGTCGAGCCCGGGCCATAGGTCTGGGTCTGAAATGCCCCCATCCCCATCACCGCCAGGACAATCTGGTTGAATATGCCCAGGATGATTCCGTCGATGAATTTCGCGGCGAAGCGGATCCAGAAGCCCGCGTAGGGCAGCGAGGAAGACTCGCCCAGCGGCAGACCCTCGCGCACCCGCTCGACGGCGATGGGCTTGCACGTGCTGCAGACGCGCTTTCCCTGGAGGACGAGGGTATCGTCCTGGCCCACCTGTCGGCCGCACAGGTCGCACCAGATCAGCGGACCGGTCGAAGACTCGTCAGTGGCGCTGCGGCGCGACTGGACTTCCTGCAACGCCAGCCAGTCGGCCATGCCCTCCTTCCACACGAGCGTGCGGGCGTTGATTTCGCCCTGCTGAACCAGCGAATCGAGCTGCTCATCGCTGACGGGCCCCCGCCGGTCGCCGTCGACAACGTAATACCATTCCATGGATGCCCCTACATAAAAAGGTTCTGTCGGACGTTTGTGGGGGCATGGTACCCGGCTTTCGGCGATTCCGCCAGCCCAAAGCGAAGAACTGCGCTCTGCCGGAGCAGATCGGGGATCTTGTAGGGCTGGCGGCAATCCGTAGGTCGGGCAGCGTCACCTGCGATCCCGCCCGCAACAAGTTGCGAGCCCTACGGCTACCGGAGCAGATCGGCGAGCGTATCCAGCACGTCGCCGATGACGATTTCCGGACAGGAAGCCCCCGCCAGCACGCCGATGGTCAACGGCCGGCTCGTCGGCAGCCAACCTTCGCGTACGGTCGGGTGCGGATCGGGCGGATTGAACGTCTCGATCCTCTGGGCCGAGAGAATCGAGCGGGCGTCCTCGATGAAGAAGGCCGGGACGTACTGGCTGGCGAGCTCGTAGAGGTGCCGCGTGTTGGACGAGCCCACCCCTCCGACGACAATCACCAGGTCGCAGCCGCCCTGGCAGAGCGCGACTGCCGCCTCCTGCCGGCGCTGGGTGGCTCGGCAGACGGTAGGTTGAAAGAGCAGTCGCTGGCGGGCTTCCTCCGGGCCGAACCGATCGACGAAGGCTTGCTCGATCCGCCGGCGGACGCGCAACGTCTCCTCGTAGAGCATCGTGGTTTGCGAGACCTGGGCGAGGCGGGCGAAGTCCGCGGGCGAGTCGGCGTTGGTCTCGTCGGGGCTGAACACGTCGCCGAATGCCGGCGTGGGGCCGGGCTGATCGATCTGGCGGCAGAAGTCGTCCACGCGGGAGAGGTTCTGGAGAACCACGTATTTCCCGCCCGCCTCCGCCAGCCGAGACTTGGTAACGACCGTCTCGTCGTGGTTCGGTCGGCCGAAGACGGCCAGGGCGTATCCGTCGCGGGCGGCGCGTTCCGCCCACGCCCACAACCGACGCACGTCGCCGCAGGAGGAATCGACCACGTCGCACCCGATGGCTTCCAGGCGCCGCTGGATCCCCGGGGCCACGCCGAACGCGGGGATAATCGCGATATCGGAGGCCGTCAGGTGTTCCTCGAGCCGGTCGCGCTGGTCGGGCGTGAGAATCTGCACCCCCTGCCGGCGGAAGAAATCGTTCACCCACGGGTTATGGATGATCTCCCCCAGCAGTACGATCCGCCCGCCATGGCCCCCTTTGACGGCCTGTTCCAGCGCCGCCAGTGCCCGCTCGACGCCCCGGCAGAACCCGAAGACCTTCGGCAGCCGAAGCACCCCGCCGGGCAGACGCCATCGGCCTGCCGCATCCCGCACGCGGTCCACCGTGTCGCTCTGAAAACATTCCAGCCGCAGCGTTCGGTCGCCGGGCGATTTCGGTTCACTCTCTGCCATGGGTCCTTGGTACCAAACGGCGGGCACCGCTGCAAACAATCGGTGCCCGGACTGGTGCCCCAACCAGGAGGCTCGGGCGTTTCTACTCGTCTCTGCCCCCGTGTCGGCCTCCGCCTCGGCGCTGGCGAAGGAGCTTGGTGACGTTCTTCTCGATC
>CAZFPT010000008.1:0-48958 GCA_964521005.1 uncultured Planctomycetaceae bacterium
TGGTCCTCCCGCATCGACCTGCGATCGCGCCCGCAACAAGTTGCGAGCCCTACGGTCATCGCGTCGCATGGGCATCCTGCCCATGTTCTGTATTGTCTTCGCCTTCGGCGAACACGGCCTGGAAGGCCGTGCGACGTTTGAAGCCCCATCTGGAGCTCCGCGACAGGTGGGGGTAAACAGCGAAAATCCAAGTTCCAAATGACAAGTTCCAAAGAGTGGTCCTCCCGCATCGACCTGCGATCGCGCCCGCAACAAGTTGCGAGCCCTACGGCCTTGCCGGGTATGGGAGTTTCCGCGCGTTAACCGGACGGATGATCGACGAGGAAGCCCGGCGTGCCAACGCCGGGTTGGATGGCGGGACGGGGCACAGGCGTGCGGAGACGCCTGTGGCACCCGAGGTATCGTTGAAGCCCCATGGTGAGGTACACGAACCGTGGGGGTATTCGCCCGCACCAAGTGTTGGGCCCTGCGGCGCGGAGGGTCACTCCTGGTCAAGCAATGCGTCGCGGCAGTGTTCGAGCAGCTCCTTGACCTTGAAGGGCTTCATGATGACCGACGCCAGCCCTTCCTGGTTGGCCCGGACGATGGAATGGTCCGGGTCGTACCCGAAGCCGGTAATCAGGATCACCGGGACGTCCGGGTCGGCCTCCTTGGCGGCGGAGAACACCTCGTACCCTGTTGCGCCGGGCATGCGGATGTCCGAGATGATCAGGTCGTAACCGCCCTCCCTGACCATGCGGCAGGCTTCGCTGCCGTCCTTAGCCCGGTCCACGTCGCAGCCATGGGGCAGGAGAACGTCGCCGACGGTCTGGCGGATGAGGTCCTCGTCATCGGCTACGAGTACCCGCTTGCCCTGCAGAACCGGCTCGGTTTCCACGCCGTCCTTCGAGGCGGTAATCACGCCGCTGCGGGCACCGTCGGAGAGACATTGCATCCGCTTGCGCGCCTCGTCGGCTGCCTCGATGATCTTCGCCAGGCCTTTCCGCAGGTCGTCCAGCCCGAGGTAGTCTTCCTGCAGGTTGCTGGCGTGGGTGAGGATGTCATTCAGCGGGCCGGCCATCTCCGAGCAGACCGAGCCGGTCAGGCGGGTCTGGGTGGAGTACCGCTCGAAACTCAGCAGGTCCAGGATGTGCAGCGCCAGGGCGACGTAGTTGGCGAAAATCTCGGCGAACTGCCGGTCCTCCTCGCTGAACGCGCCCAGCCGACGGGATTCGGCGTTGAGCACCCCGATCACCCGATCGTGCAGGCGCAGGGGTACCGTCAGGCTGCTGCGGGCTTCCGACAGGCCCGGCAGGTATCGCCGATCGTTGCGGACGTCCTGGCAGACGTAGCTGTTTCCGGTGGCAGCGACGTATCCGCAGATGCCGCTGCCTTCCGGGTTCGCGAAGATCTGGTAGCTCTTGGCGCTGTCCATCAGGTCCACCGAGATGATGATATCCAGGCGGTTGGTCCGTTTGTCGTGCAGCAGCACCGCGAAATGCTCGTAGTTCAGCACGTCCTTGGAGCAGCGGATTATCCGCTCCTCCAGAAGTTGCAGCCGCTCGAAGGCGTCGCGGTCGCGCAGGAGGTCCTTATCCAGCCGAACCAGCTCTCGCCCGGCGCGTTCGATGGCGTTGATCTTCCGCTGCTGGCGCCGCTGCGAGGTGGCGTTGACCACCACCGCCGCCACCTGGCGAAGCAGACCCTGGCGATCGCGGACCGGCGAGCAGAGCACCTCGTAATACGTCCCGTCGCCGGGCATGAGGCTGAAGCGTTTTCCCGCATCCGGGTCGCGAGGGTCGGGGGAGGTGGCGAACTGCTCGTAGGCCTCGGTGCAGATCTCGCGGATCGAATCCAGCAGCGCCGAGGGACAGGTCCGCAAACGACGGTTGACCCAGACCAACTCGCCCTTGGCCCCGACGATGCATACACCGTCGCCGATCGAATCCAGCACGACGGCGGCCTGCTGGGAAACCACCCCCCGCTCGAGCGGAAGGAAGTCGGCCGTCTCGGCCAATACGCCGGAGAACGGCTCGGTGCGCATCTCGTCGAGTGCTTCATCCACGTCACCGACCATCTTGACGTCGTAGTGCTCGCGGAGAAGAGGGAGAATGCCCTGGGCTTCAAAATCAGGGCCATGGAGTACAAGAAGACGCCGTAGGTCTGTGTGCTGCATCATAGGCTCATTCCAGGTACGACTCACCGGCCTGAGAGAAACCCCGCACCTGAAGTGCGACGTTTTCCCATCTCCTTCGAGTGGCGTGTCCGCACGCCTCAGTCATCGGCCGGAAAAACCTGAATTATCGGCCTGCATTATAGGGGAATCCCCCGATTGAGTCAATCCCCCCTGGGCGATTCATTGCCCCGATGGGCGGGCCCGCTGCGCTGCCCGATCGGCTGCGGCTTTCGCATCGGGAGCGTCTTCACAAATCACTATCAGGTCACCGCTTACCTCGTCGCGGACCATCGCCCGGCACTGCCAGCCCACCTGAGCAGCCGTCACGTGTACGCCGACGCAGGAGTGGCAGTCCGCCCCGACCCGTCGGAGAAACGCCCGCTCGGCCTCCACCGCCTGGCGCGTGAGCCCGTCATCCAGGGCCTGCGCAATCGCGAAAACGTCCTCGCGATCTGCCCGCACCTGGCAGGCCAGCGCGCCCTGTCCGCCGGCCGGTATGAAGGCAGTCGGGTCCAGCAGGTGGGTCTTGTCGGCAAGGGTCTCCATCCGCCCCAGTCTCTGCAGACCGGCGGCAGCAAGGATCACGCCGTCCAGGTCCGCTCCTTCGCCGATGACCCGGGCGAGGCGGGTGTCCACATTGCCGCGCACGGGCACCACGTCCACCCCCGGCTGCAACGCCTTCAGCAGGGCGGCCCGTCGGGGGCTGCCCGTTCCGATGCGCGCCGCAGCTGGCAGGTTCTCGGGCGACACGCCGGCGCGCGTGACCAGCACGTCCCGCGCGTCGCCGCGGGGCGGGAAGGCAGCCAGCACGTACCGCGAGTCCAGCCGAGCGGGAAGGTCCTTGGCGGAATGCACCGCCAGGTCGACCTCTCCGCTGTCCAGCGCCTCTTCCAGCCGACGGGTGAACAACCCCTTCCCGCCGGCCTCGACCAGCGAACCGGGCGTACGGTCGCCCTCGGTGGTCAGCGGGACCAGTTCCACCGCCAGCGACGGGTTCTCGCGCGTCAGGGCGTCGGCGACCAGTTGGCTCTGGGCGAGGGCGAGTGTGCTGCGACGGGTTCCGATGCGTATTCGTTCCATGACGGGCGCTCCGGCCGGGACGGGCCTATTCGTCAAACGGCGTCTGCCGGATGCCCATCGCCTTGCGATGGCGTCGCCGAACCTGTTGTGCGAGGCGGAACTTCTCGCGGACCACGTCCAGCGCGTCGGCCTTTGCTTCTTGTTGAGAGTCCGTCTCGACGGGCCAGTCGCGGACGGCCTGCAGTTCTTCCCAGACCGCCTCGGGGTCGAGCTTCTCCAGCGGAACGCAGTCTTCGGCGAGGATCGTCAGCACATTCTCGTGCATCTGGGCGAATCCGCCGCTGGCGTAGTAGGACTGATCCTCGCCCCCCAGCCGTTCCAGCAATACCCGCCCGGCGCCCATCTTGGCCACCAACGGGGCACGGTTGGCCAGCACGCCCATTTCGCCGTCCACGGCGTGGAACGTCACCCCCACCGTCTGCTCGTCGCAGATGGTCTCGTAGGGCGTCATGATCTCGCAACGGAATGGACGGTTCGCGGCCATGCTTTTATACCTCTGCTGCTTTACTTCTTCCCCTTCGACGCCAGTTTCGCCGCCTGCTCGGCGGCCTCTTCCACCGTGCCGACGTACATGAACGCCTGCTCGGGAAGCGTGTCCCACCGCCCTTCGCAGATTTCCCTGAACGACCGGATGGTGTCTTCCAGCGGCGTGTAGCTGCCCTGCTTACCGGTGAACGCCTCGGCCACGAAGAACGGCTGGGAGAGGAACCGCTCGATTCGTCGGGCCCGCGCGACGACCTGCCGGTCTTCCTCGCTGAGCTCGTCCACGCCGAGAATCGCGATGATGTCCTGCAGGTCGCGGTAGCGCTGGAGGATCCGCTGGACCTCGCGGGCGACCTCGTAGTGCTCCTCACCGACGTACTGCGGGTCGAGGATGCGCGACGAACTGCTCAGCGGGTCGATGGCAGGGTAAATGCCCTTCTCCACGATGGACCGTTCGAGGACTACGAACGCGTCGAGGTGCGTGACCGTCGTCGCCGGGGCCGGGTCGGTCATGTCGTCGGCCGGCACGTAGACCGCCTGCACCGAGGTGATCGCGCCCTTGTTGGTGGACGTGATGCGTTCCTGCAGTTCGCCCATCTCAGTCGCCAGCGTGGGTTGATACCCCACCGCGGAGGGCATGCGCCCCAGCAGGGCTGAGACTTCCGCACCGGCCTGGGAGAACCGGAAGATGTTGTCGATGAACAGCAGCGTGTCCCCGCCGCCGAGGTCGCGGAAGTACTCCGCCAGCGTCAGCCCGCTCAGGGCCACTCGCAGCCGGGCGCCGGGCGGCTCGTTCATCTGTCCGAACACCAGAGCCGTTTTCTCGATGAGCTTCTGCTGCGTCTCGCCGATGACGGTTTCCTGCATCTCCAGCCAGAGGTCGTTGCCCTCGCGGGTGCGCTCGCCCACCCCCGCGAACACCGAGTAGCCGCCATGCTTGGTGGCCACACGGGTGATGAGTTCCTGGATGATCACCGTCTTGCCCAGACCGGCCCCGCCGAACAGGCCGATCTTGCCGCCCCGTACGAACGGAACCAGCAGGTCGATCACCTTGATGCCCGTTACGAACATCTCGCTTTTGGGCGTCAGATCCTTGAACTCCGGGGGAGGCTGATGGATCGAGCGGTACTCCTCTGCCTCCACGGGTCCGCGATTGTCGATCGGGTCGCCGGTGACGTTGAACACGCGTCCCAGCACGCCCGGACCAAGAGGCATGGCCACGGGTTTGCCGGTATCTTCCACCTCCATCCCGCGCACGAGCCCGTCGGTGCTGCCCAGCGCCACGCAACGAACGCGCCCGCCCCCGAGGTGCTGCTGGGCCTCGCCGACGAGATGAATCTCCCTGCCGCCCTGCTCGCAGTCGACGCGAAGGGCGTTGTAGATCGAGGGGATCTCGTTCTCGTCGAACTCCACGTCGAAGGTGGATCCGATTACCTGACTGATTCTGCCTTTGGCACCCATGGTCTCGTCTTGTCTGCCCGGCGGGTCCGCGAACCCACCGGCGGAAACGGTTCTATTCCAGACCCGATCGGCCTCCGATGATCTCGGACAGCTCGGTCGTGATCTGCTGTTGTCGCATTCGGTTGTATTGCACCGTCAGCGAGCCGATCAACTCGTCGGCGTTCTCGGTCGCCGACCGCATCGCCGTCATTCGACTGATCTGCTCGACGACGGTGGCATCCAGGAAGCACTGATACAATCGCAGTCGCACCGCGGCCGGCAGGAGGTTGCGCAATACTTCCTCGCTGGAGGGGTGCAGTTCGTAAGGTCGACGGATGCCCTCCTCGTCGGTCTCGCTCTGACCGGCCATCAACCAGTCGATCGGAAGGATCTGCGCGATCACCGGGCGAGACTGCGTCGCCGAGATCATCCGCGTGTACGCCACTTCCAGCCCGCCGATCCTGCCGTCGATGAACTGCTGCATGAAACGCTCCGCCAGTCGACCGATGACGTTGTAGTCCGGCAGGCCGTCCAGCTCGGTGTACTCGCGATCCACCTGCATGCCCTGGTAGCGAAGGTAGCTGATGCCCTTCTTGCCCGAGACGTGTACCTGCACGTCGTAGCCCGCCTGGAGCACCTGCCCCAGACGCTCCAGCGCCACGCGGAGAATCGCCTGGTTGTATCCCCCGCACAATCCGCGGTTGGAGGAGATGATGAACATCACCTCGCGCTTGGTCCGCTCGACGTCGTCCAGAAGCGGGTGCGAGATCCCGCCCTCGTGGCGGGTGAGTACCTCGCCCACCATGCGGGTGAGGCGGTCGGTGTAGGGACGGGCGGCGGCAGCGTGCGTGTGCGAGCGGCGGAATCGCGCCGTCGAGACCATTTCCATGGTCTTGGTGACCGTGCGGATGCTCTTGACCGCGTTACGGCGCTTCAGGATTTTCCGCGCCTTGGCCATGCGTCAGGGCTCCTGGATCGCCTCGGGGGATGGCGAATCGGTCTCGGCTGCGGCGGCCGGCTTCGGCTGGGCCTGCTCGCCGCTGAATGCCTTGGCCTTGCGCCGCTTGGCCCGGCGCATTTCAAGGTACGGCCCTTCCAGGTACTCCTCGATGAGAAACCCCAGCCGTTTCGCCCTGCCACCGGGCAGATCGCCGTCCTCGCAGAACTCTTCGTAGAAGTCCTCGTACTCGGTCTGGAGATACCGCAACAGGCCCGCCTCGAACTCGTGAATCTCCTTCGGATCCAGCGAATCCAGATGACCGTTGACCCCCGCGAAAATGCTGATGGCCTGGTCGACGAAGCTCATCGGTCGGTACTGCGGCTGAACCAGCAACTGCACCAGCCGCTCGCCGCGGTCCAGGCGCTGCTGGCTGGCGGTGTCCAGGTCCATGCCCAACTGGGCGAACGACTCGAGCTCACGATACCCCGCCAGGTCCAGCCGAAGCGACGACGCGACCTTCTTGATCGCCGGGATCGCCGCCTTGTAACCCACTCGGCTGACGGAGATGCCCACGTTCACCGCCGGGCGAACCCCCGCGAAGAACAGCGCCGGTTCAAGATAGATCTGCCCGTCGGTGATGCCGATCAGGTTCGTCGGAATGTACGAGGAGACCTCGCCCTCCTGCGTCTCGCAGATGGGCAGCGCCGTCATCGACCCGCCGGAGTCCGGCAACCTGTGGAGGCGAAGCCCGTCGCTGTCGTCCCGCTGGTCCATCGCCTCGCGGGCCTCCTGCAGACCGATCGGGCCGTGATAGGTCTTCCCGTCAACGCCCCGGACGTCCTCGGCATCTTCGGGGGTGTCGTTCGGGGCAATCGCATAGCTCTCGGCCAGCTTGCAGGCGCGCTCCAGCAGTCGGCTGTGGAGGTAGAACACGTCGCCGGGGTACGCCTCGCGCCCGGGCGGGCGACGCAGCAGCAGCGAGATCTGGCGATAGGCGGCCGCCTGCTTGCTGAGGTCGTCGTACACCACCAGCGTATGCTTGCCCTGGGTGTACATGAAGTACTCGGCAATCGAACAGCCCGAGTACGGGGCGATGTACTGCATGGGGGCTGCGTCGCTGCTGGCGGCGGTCACCACCACGGTGTGGTCCAGCGCGCCGTGCCGACGAAGCGTTTCCACCGTGCCGGCGACGGTCGATTCCTTTTGACCGATGGCAACGTACACGCAGATGACGCCCGTGTCACGCTGATTGATGATCGCGTCGATGGTGATGGCCGTCTTACCGGTCTTGCGGTCGCCGATGATCAGCTCCCGCTGCCCCCGACCGATGGGAATCATCGCGTCGATCGCCTTGATGCCCGTTGCCAGGGGTTCGGTCACCGGCTGGCGCTCGGCGATGCCCGGGGCGATCAGCTCCACCGGACGACGGACCGAGCAGTGCAACTCGCCCTTGCCGTCCAGCGGGCGCCCCAGCGGATCCACCACGCGGCCGAGCATGCCATCGCCCACGGGCACGTCCAGAAGGCGCCCCGTCGCCTTGACCGTATCGCCGGCCTTGATCGATTCGCACGAGCCGTAGATCACCGCGCCGATGGAACTCTCTTCCAGGTTGAACACCTGTCCGAGTTGGCCGCCCTCGAAAGAGAGCATCTCGCCGGCCATCGCGCCCGAGAGGCCATACACCTGGGCGATTCCGTCGCCCACCTCCAGCACGCGTCCCACCTGCGAGACGTCCATCTGGCTGCGGTAGTTGGCGATCTCCTCGCGGATGACGCTGGTGATTTCGTCGGCTTTGAACTTCATTCGCTCTCATCCTCGCTCAGCCTGATCCGGGCTGAGGTGTTATCCATTCGTTGCATCCCCCGCTCGACCAGGGCGGTTCGCAGCAGGCGGAGGTTGCGGGCGACCGACGCGTCGAAGACCTTGTCGCCCACCTGCACGCGGGCCCCGCCGATCAGGGACCGGTCCACGCGTGCCTGAATCACCACGGTGGCGCCCAGCGCCTCGGCGAGGGTCTCTTTCAGGGCGGTCAGCTCATCGGCGTCCATCGCGACGGCTGTGGTGAGCAGCACCTCGACGACGCCCTCCCGCTGCCAGAGCAGTTTCCGCAGCCGCCTCGCCACGCTGCGCAACAGCACCAGCCGATCGTTGCGGGCCAGCACGCCGAGAAAGTCCATGAGCGTATCGTGGACGCGCCCCTCGAAAATCCGGCGAACCATCTCGGTCCGCTGTCCGTGGTCCATCGCCGCCCCCTCCAGCAGGGCTGCAAAGCCGTCCACCTCTCGCACCATGCGGGCGAGTTCGTCGAGCTGGTCGGCGACGGTTTCCGCCTGATCGGTCTCGGGCAGGAGCCCCAGCAGCGCCTCGGCGTAGACGTTCGCCAGGGACAGTTCCCGGGGATCCATCACGCTCTCGACGTGCGGGGCGGAGGCGTTCATCGCGAGTCATCCCCGGCCTGTTGGCCGATCTGCTGCAGCGATTCCTGCACCAGTCGCTGATGCTCTTCTTCGGAGAGGCCCTTCTGAATGACCTGGCCGGCGATGTCCGCTGCCAGGCGGGCGGTCTCGTCGTAGAGGTCGCGCATCGCCTCGCGACGGGCCAGGTCGATGGATTCCTCGGCGCTCTTGACGGACTCAACCGCCTGCTGCCGGGCGGCCTCGATCATCTCGTCGCGCGTCCGGGCGGACTCCTTGCGGGTCCTGTCCAGCAGTTCTCTCGCCTCGATCTGCACCTGCTCCATGCGGGCCTCGTAGTCGCTGATGAGCGTCTGGGCGTCGATCTCGCGCTTCTCGGCGCGCTCGATGCTCGCGGCGATCGCCTGTTCGCGTTGCTGAAGCTGCTCGATGATCGGCTTCCACGCCCACTTGCCCAGAACCACCAGCAACAGCAGGAAGATGACAATCGTCGCGATCGCCTGCCCGAGGTTGCCCGGGTTCACGCCATTCTCGGCCGCCTGCGCGCAGGCAGGCAGCGCAAGCAAGCACAGCGCCGTGAGGGTTTGAAGACCGGTCCGATGCATGGACGTCACTCCCCCGGGTGTGGGCGAGAAGCCAACGCCCTCGCCGCCCGGGCGTTGCATTCCTAGGACTTCAGCAGGCAGACCAGGATGGCGAACAGCATGCCACCCTCGACCATGGCGGCCGTGATGATCATCGGGGCGAACATCGCGCCGGCAGCCTCGGGCTGACGCGCCATCGACTCGATGCACTTGCCACCGATGTTCGCGACCGCCAACCCGCCACCCAGCGCCGCCACGGCAGCACCGATGCACGCACCGACGACGGCGATCGCTTCGGGGTAGCCTTGCACCTTCTCATCGGCGGTGGGGGATGGTTCGGCGCCATCTTCGGCCATCACCGGGGCGGCAGCGAAGGCGAGGACCGTCGCGATCGCCAACAACAGAACTGTCATACGCATGAGAAGTCTCCAGAAGAATCCGTGTGTCTTGGTTCACTCACACCCGGGCTGCAAAGTCCGGCATTGTACAGCAAACTCGCTGCCGTGTGGGCACAATTCCAACATCCGAAGGTCGTGGCATGGGCCTGTCTGCCCATGCGTTTGTCGTCTTTCCTGTCAGATGGTCCCTCTGGCGTTTCGCTCAGTGGGCCGGTTCGACGTACAGGCCCAGGAAGATCGCCGTGAGGAACGTGAAAATGTACGCCTGCAGACCGGCGACCATCAGTTCCAGCAGGTCGATCAGCACGCTGGCGACGATGCACACCGCCACCGGGGCGAGGCTGGCGATGTTGCCGGTAAGATCCACCACCCAGCTCTCGACGCCCTGGACGATGAACATCATCATCACCGCCAGAAGCACGTGGCCGGCCATCATGTTCGCGAACATACGAATCACCAGCGCGAAACACTTGGCCACGGCGCCGGTCAGCTCCAGGACCATCAAAAACGGGCGGATAAACCAGCCCGTAACGCCCTCGATCTCCGGGCTCAGCGACCAGACCCACAGCAGCGGCGAGAGCGGAACCGCCAGCCAGATTGGCATGCCATGACTCTGCCGCCAGCGCTGGGCGGTCTTGAAGAGCCCCGTGCCGATAATGGTCATCAGCGTGATCGACGCCAGGGCAGCGCACACCGCGAGGATGCCCGTCGGCGTGGTTCCGATGGGGATGCCCAGCACGCCGCTGAGCCCTTGCAGCGGCAGCAGGCCCGAGAGGTTCATGCCCAGGATGAACACGAACATGGTCAGCAGGAACGGCAGGAAAGCGTCGGCCTTGTCCTGCAGGGCGGGCCTGGCGATGATGTCCCGCACGAACACCACGAGCGATTCGAGCACGTTGTACCCGCCGGAGGGGACACCGCCGGGTCCGGGGCGGCCCCGCCGCATGATTGCCAGTACTCCTGCCGCGACGATCACGGACACGAGGACCATCGTCGCGATCCCGCTGGACATCCACGTCACCGGCAGCCCGAACAGCTCGCCTGTACACCCGGGCCAGGGGTGGTCGTTGACGTGGTCCATCAGATTACCGGCCGCCAGGGGCACGCGCGTCTCCTCGCAGGACTACTTTGAGATCATCGAGGCCCATCGGCGATCGCGGGGCAATCGTCCCAACGCCACCTGGTGGGCATCCCGTTTGAGTTCACTCGCCAGCCAGAACGCCTCGGCGTGAAGCATCACGATGTAGAACACGCCCACCCAGCCGGCCAGCGGTCCCCAAGGCAGTTGCAGGCCATGATGGGCGAACCACGCGATGCCCAGGGCGGCCCCCACGCGAAGAACGCTTCCCAGGCAGAACGCGAACGCCAGCCTCGTCGGGCCCGACAAGGCCGCCCCGACGAGCATCATCGCGTTGAACAGCATGACCGTCCCGACGATCATCGCAGCGGCCACCTGGCAGGCAAGCCCCTCACGCCCCCACCGCAGCCAGGTGGGGTATGCGCCCAGCAGACCTGCCGCCAGTGCGGTGACGTTCAGCCAGAACAGCAGCGTGAAGTAGTTCAGCACCATGGTGGTCGTCGCTCCGGGCGGCAGGGACGCCCTGGGTCAATCGGGGGCGTCGCCTTCGTCGGCGTTGTCTTCGCGCAACTGGCGGGCGATCCGCACCAGCCGACCCATGCCGGCAGAGAACCCGACCGCCGCCCCGACCAGCGTCAGCCAAGGCGTCGTCTCCCAGCGGGCGTCCACCCACATCCCGCCCAGCACCGGCAGCGCGAAACACAGGGCAAACTCGATGCCCAACGTCCCGTAGCGGGAGAGGCAACGCATCTGGTTCGGGTCGATCTTCACGCGGTCTCCGCGCGCAGCGACACAACGCGAAACAAACGAATTTCGCTACGATATCGCCCGCGGGCGGACCTGTCAAGCCGACTCGAAGAGCGGATCACGCCTCACTCGGTAATCAGCAGGAGGTGCCCGTCGAACGTGCCGCCGAAGGTCGGCTGGGCGGCGTTCTTCGAGCCCGGCGTCTTGCCCATTCGCCCGCCGCCGCCATCGGAGCGACTCGCCACCACCAGCCCCTTCTTCGTGGCGGCCAACGAGAGATCTTTGCAGCCCGGAAGGTAGGTCGAATAGCGGATGCGGCTGAGCTTCGGGCCCAGGACCGTCACGAACGAGCCGCCGAACTTGCCGCCGTCGCGCGGATACTTGAAGAACGAGTGGGGCGTCTGGATCAGGCCCGTGGCGGCACCACCCACAATGCCGATCGACTCATCCTCCAGAACGCGGATGTCCCGGATGCTCGAGAAGTTCGGGGCGTTGCGGTGACGCGGCGACGAGAAATCGTCCGGAATGTAGGACAGCCAGAGCGTCCAGGCCTTCTGCTCGCGCGTTTCCGGGTCCACCCGAAGGATGTACGCCAGCGAGTTGGCGTTCTTCATCCCCCACGAGCTCATGCCCAATCCCTTGTTCTTCGCGGGCTTGTCCAGATCGTAAGGCTGACGGGTGAACACGCTGTTGCCGCCGTCGGACCAACCCACCACCAGCACGTCGCCATTGGGTGCAATCGCCCCCTCGCGGGCGGCTGAGTCGGAGACGAGGCGGTACTTGTCCGAGCCGACGCGCTTGGAGTTCCACGCCCAGGCGGTCCAGATCTTTTCCCCGTCCGGGCCGATCTTGTACAGGAAAGGCTGTCGCCACGGCTCGCGGCCGGTGTTGGTGTTCCGGTCGCCGCCGAAGTAAATCGCCCCGGTCTTGGGGTCGACGGCCCGCAGGCCGACCTTGCCGCCGAACCCGCCGCCCCAGATGTTCGTCACGCTCTTGCCGTCGGGGGAGATCTTCTTGACGCCATGAATCTCGACGTACACGTTGCCCTTGGCGTCCTGGTAGATCTCGTCCGCCGGCTGACGGTGACCCTTCAGAAGCACGACCCACTCGGGCTTGGCGGTCTTGACGTCGATGCGCATCACGAACACGTCCCCACTGACCTCGACGCCGTCATACTTGTACGGGCCAAACCGGCGGCGCCGCTGATCGTCCGGCTGATCGACCCCGCGCTGAACGCCGGCATGCTTACCGACCGTCTTGAAGGCGTCCGTGCACCGCCCCGTGAGGATCAGTCCTTTCCCGTCCCTGCTCACCGCGCCGGTCGAGAGAGAGGCAACGCCCCAGTCGAACCGGGCGACCTTCTCCACCGCCTTGAGGCCCGGCTGATAGAACACGATCATCCCCGCGGCGTCCGGGTTCTCGCGGGGCAGCGTCTTGCGCCCCTTGCGATCGGTCTTGACGGCCTCCAGGCCCCGATGGGCGCCCTCGCCCATCACCAGGGGTTTCCTGGGCGAGTCGAACTTCGGGCCCCAGGCGTTTCCGAACGCCACGATCCGCCCGTCGCCCAGCACGCCGGCAGCGACGAACTCTTCCGGGCCGTCCCCGCCGAAAAACGTGGCGGCGGCGGGTTTCATGTCTTCGCTCTTGGCGGCAGCCTCGGTGTACTGTTCGTATCGTCCCGCCCACAAAGCCGAGGCGCTCAGCGCCACCACCAAACCCAGAATCGCCAATCGTCGCATCGTCATGGATTGCTCCTTCATCAGACTGTTCGCTCCGCGCAGAGCCGTACCTCTTCTATAACACCACAGAATCTCCCGGGTGGCGAGACATTCTCCCGAACGCCCCGGCCGCGGAGACGTCCTGAACATGAAGACCAACCCGAACCGAAAGGGACGAACCATGACACGCAAACACGCCGCCGCTGCCGTCGCGATGGGGATCCTGCTGGCTGCCATAGGACCCGGGAGCCTCGCCGGGAAAGACAAACCTGCCGACCAGACCGCCACTGCCAAGCCCGAACAACCCGTCGTGGAGGTCTGTTTCGTGCTGGACACCACCGGATCGATGAGCAGCCTCATCGAAGGCGCCAAGGCGAAGATCTGGTCGATCACGAATCAGATTGTTCTCGGTGAACCCAAGCCCAAGGTTCGCCTCGCGCTGGTGCCCTACCGCGACAAGGGCGATGCCTACGTAACCAAGGTGTTCGACCTGACCGACAATATCGACCAGGTCTACGCCGACCTCAAGAAGTTCTCCGCCGCCGGCGGGGGCGACGGGCCCGAAAACGTCAACCAGGGTCTGCACGACGCGATCAACAAGGTGAAATGGTCCAAGGGCAAGAACGTCCTGCGGATCATCTACCTCGTGGGCGACTTCCCGCCGCACAACGAGTACACCGACGTGCCCACCTACGACAAGCTCGCCAAGGCAGCCATCACGAAAGGCATCTACATCAACACCATCCTCTGCGGGAACAACGCCGAGGCCGGCAAGGTCTGGAAGGAGATCGCCCGGGCCGCCGAGGGCGAGTTCTACGCCATCGGGCAAAGCGGCGACGTGCAGGTCATCGAGACGCCGTTCGACGAGAAGCTCGCCAAACTCAACTCGGACCTCACCGCGACGGCTGTCGTGTACGGGACGGCCAGGGAGCAGTCGGCCGCGAAGGACCTGAACACATTCTCCGGCGGGATGGGCTCCAAGGCAGCCCCTGCCGCCGCCGAGCGGGCGAGGAACTCCATGCTCACCGGCAGGGTCGCCACGCAGGACCTCGTCCAGGCGGTGACCGACGGCAAGGTGGACCTCACGAAACTCAAGAAGGACCAGCTTCCCAAGGAAATACAGGAGATGAGCCTCAAGGAACAGAAGGACTACATCGCCAAGCAACAGGCCCAGCGGAAGCAGCTGCTCTCGGAGGTGCGCAAGCTAACCGAGAAGCGGGACGAGTACATCAAGGCGGAACGGGCCAAGCAGATCAAGGAAGGCAAAGCCAAGAAGGGCTTCGATGAGAAGGTCATCGAAGGCCTCCGCAAACAGGCCGCCAGGAAGAACATCAAGTACGAGTCGACGACGGAATCGAAATAGCGCAGCCAACGGGCCCGGCAGCGTCGACTGCCGGGCCCGTTCTGTGCGCTTGTCTCAGCCCACCACCGGGTCACTTCCCGGGAACGGGGATCTTGCCCCAGGCGGTGGCCTCGGTGAATTCTCTGGCGCGTTTGTCTGAACCCATCCTGGGGTCACTTCCCGGGAACGGGGATCTTGCCCCAGGCGGTGGCCTCGGTGAATTCTCGCGCCGAAAAACACCAGATGACGAGCTTTTTGGCGGCGCGGTATTCGGCGTCCTTGGCAGCCCGGTAGAACCGGATGCGGACCGTGCGGGCGCCCGAGCCCTTGTTCGAGATCACGTCCAGCTTGCTGCCGGTAACCTTCATGAGTTGATCGGCCAACCCCGCCCCCCGGGCGAACATATCGCCCCCGGTGCGGAAGAACATCGTGTGGCTGTCGCCCATCAGGGTGATCGGGGCGGCCGGCTCGTCCGGGACGACGGCCAGCGAGTCGCCCTCGGCCAACCCGACGAAACGGGCGGCGATCTTCTCGGGCTTGAGCACGGCCTGGTCCTTGGTGACCTTGGCGGCGGCTTCGAGCAGATTGCCGCGAATGCTCATCGTGCGGACCTGCGTCTTGAGCCGGTCCGCCAGCGGCCGATCCATCCTGGCGTACCACGGGCGGTTCTTAAGATGGCGATCGATCGCGCGGGCGAAGATCTCGCAGGCCCCCGGCGTGAAGTGCGTGTCGGTGCGGCAGTAGGTCTCCACGGGCGTATCGCCCAGCAGCGGGTCGGCCTTGGACTCATCCTTCGGGGCGGTGCAGGTCCGCGCCTTGATGAGCGTGTCGGTCAGGTCCAGCACGTCCACGCCCTTGGAACGCAGCAGCTTGTAGAACGCCTGGTGATGCACGTCCAGCCGGGGCGGCCTGCCGTTGGGGTCGGCTTCGATGCCGGGAATCTTATCCGCGTACACCACCACCTTGGGCGGAACCGGAACCACCAGAAGATCGATTCCCTGCGCCTTCATCTGCTGATGGTAGTGGACGATCGCCTCCAGCGGGTCGGCGTGCGAGGGGCGCGTCGCGCGGGACACCCTGGCAGCCTGCTCGCCCCAGAACCGTCCCACGCTGAGGTGCCGCAGCTCATTGGGCAGGAAGATCCAGTTGTCGTCGGCGACCACCGCCCCGACCTGGTCCGCGTCGGCCATCTTGTAGAGCTTTCCGCAGACCTCGCGGAACCTCTCTGCTTCGGAGGCAAGGAGCTTCTCAGCGGAATCGGCAGATTCGCCGGACTCTTTGTCTTTTTCTTTCGCGTCGGCGGCCAGGCACGCCCCCGACAGCAGCAGCGTCATCACGATGGTCCACAGTCCTGTGCGTTTCATGCGTCACTCTCCGAGGGTAAAGGCTCGTTCGTCGCCGGGGCGGGTCCGCCTTCGCCGCTGCGCCTCGCCAGCCGTGTTCCACGGACCAACTGGATGCAGATCACGCCGATCAGCCCCGCAGCGGCCAGGCCCACCAGCACGCCAACGCGCCACAGCGGGTCGTCGGCGATCGGCCCGTCCGCCCGGGCGGGCGTCTCGCTCACCAGCTCGCCCCACCAGGCCGGTTCATCCTCCAGCAGGAAGTCGGTCACGTCCTTTCGCCGAACGCTTTCCTTGTCGGCCGACGCCATGGTCTGCAGCTTGACCGTGATCCGTCGTCCTTCCGGCAGGCGGGCTGCCGGCGTCCATTCATTGTCCAGCAGGCCCCAGGCAGCCACCTTCAACCGCTTGTCGGGGATCGGTTGGTCGTTGGCGTCCTGCAGGTCGTCCAGGTAAATAGTGACAGCTTCATTGTACGTCCGTGGCGGCCTGGCCGGGCGCGTGATCCGTCGGATCTCGCCGCTGACGGTCATCGTCGCCCCGGGCTCGGGAGCGAGGAAATCGCTCTGCCTCGCCTCGCCCTGTTTCATGTCCATCAGCTGCCAGTCGCCCACGGACAACTCGCGGGCAGCGAACTGCCAGATGACCACCGTCTTGCCGGCGAGCCGATCGTTTCCGCGTCGCAGATCCCTCGCCAGGAGCCTTCGCGTGGCGTGAGCACCGTCATCGTTCCGGACAATGCGATCCACCGGACGTTGGAGGAAAAACGCCAGTTGCTCGGCAAAGCCCGCCGCGAAACCCCACTCCATCTCCTCCAGCGAGTAGATGTTGCTGAACGAATCGCCCAACAGCAGCACAGCTGCGTCGTCGGAAGCGACCCACGCTTCCTGGGCCCGATTGAATACCGGATGGATCGTGACCTGCTCCAGGCCGAACAGCGATTGGCCGGCTGGCAGATTCAGCATGCGGGCGATGTCCCCGACGTTGGAAACCTGCCTGGTCTGGCGGGTGTAGCCCATCGCCCCGGGCCCGTCGACGAGCCTGCGCTCGATGAGCCAACCCGTCAGCTTGCGCGCGACGCGTTCCATCGCGTCCGGCCGCCAGTGCGTATCGGTCTTGAGGTACTGCGGGCCGTTGGCGTCGCGATCGGCTGAGAGCATCTCGGCCGGGTCGAACACGTGGACGTTCGCGTCCCGCAGCTGCCGGATGAAACGCGAGAACGACGGATTGCGAACCGGTCGGCGCCCGCCCCTGTAACGGGACGAGAACGCGTCGGGGTGGATACTCGGCTTGACCGGCGCGGGCACGATCACCAGTTCGATGCCCCGCTCGGCGAGTTGGTCGCGGAACTGCAGAATCGCCTTTCGCGGATCGCCCTGGGGGGCAGGCTGCCACTTGCTGCCGCTGGCGGCCCGGGCAGCGAGACGATCCGGCGCGAGGAACCCCGGGCCGACCAGGTGATCGATGCTCGGGCGATAAAACAGCCAGCCGTCCTTGCCGATATAGGCCTGCTCGTTGCCCGCCCCGCCAAAACGAACCAGGGCGGCCTGGGCGGAAGGCAGCAGCCATCGCTGCAGGAGCGATTCCTCCTCGAGGGTGTCTTCGTAGCGGTTGATCTCCCGCAGCAGCACACTGTTGCCACGGATGATGTTCCACGGGAAGCTCCTTTCGGACTCGGCTGCCACCGCGAACGGATCGTCCAGCTTCCCGAAGATCTCGTAGCATTGCGGGACAGCCGACGGACGGGCGCCGATGAGTCCCTGGCGGATCTCCCAGGTGTGCTGGATGGCCGGGATAGCGAAGATCGTGACCAGCAGCGCGAGGATGAGCACCCACGCCGCCCTCGGCGAGACATCGGTATGGCCGATCTCGATCTTCGCGATGTCCTCGCGGGTCAGCTTTTTGCGCTCTTCGCTCACGGGGCTCCGTCAGAAAATGAAGTAGATGAACGGGTTGTACGCCTGCGTCGTCAGGGCGATGATCGACACCCACAGCAGCAGCACAATGGTGGCCACCCGTGGCAGCGTGAGCTTGCGGGTGAAGTCCCACGTCTGGGGGCAGCCCCAGACCACGATCGCAGCCACGACCAGCATCGTCGTGTAGTAAGGCTGATAGATGATTCCGCCCACCAGGCCCGCGCCGCCCTGGACGTCGGCGAACCCGAGCATGCTGGCGATGTACGTCGTCGCGCCGGTCAAGTCCGTCGCGCGGAAGAACACCCACGTGAACAGCACGATCACGAACGTGATGGCCGTCCGCAGCACGCCGGGCAGGCGGCGGTACGGGCTTGCCTTGCCCTGCATGCGTTCGAAGGCGAGCATGCCCCCGTGGATGCCGCCCCAGATCACGAAGTTCCAGCTCGCTCCATGCCACAGCCCCCCCAGGAGCATCACCATCGCGAGGTTGGCGTACGTGCGCGCGCTGCCGTGACGGTTGCCGCCCAGGGGGATGTAGAGGTAGTCCTTCAGCCACGTGCTCAGCGAAATGTGCCACCGCCGCCAGAACTCCGTGATGCTCTTGGCGACGTAGGGCGAGTCGAAGTTCTTGGGGAACACGAACCCCAGCATGAGGCCCAGCCCGATGGCCATGTCCGAGTAGGCGCTGAAGTCGAAGTAGATCTGGAAGGAATAGCCCAGCACCCCCATCCACGCGTCCAGCGTGTGGACCGACCCGGCGTCGAAGGCCATGTCCGCCACCTTCCCGCACGGATTGGCCAGCAGGATCTTCTTGGCCAGTCCCAGGCAGATGAAGGCGGCGCCCCGGGCGAACTTCTCGTGGGTGATGGTTCTGCTGCGCAGCTGATCGTCCACTTCCTGGAAGCGGATGATCGGGCCGGCGACCAGCTGCGGGAACATCGCCACGTAGCAGGCGAAATCCACGATGTTGCGGATGGCTTTGGCGTCGCCGCGGTAGACGTCGATGCTGTAGCTCATCGACTGGAACGTGTAGAAGCTGATGCCCAACGGCAGCGTGATGCGCAGGAAGTTCCGCCAGGCCAATCCGTCGGCCCCGAACGACTCGACCAGCATGTTCCAGCTGTCCAGCCCGAAGTTGAAGTACTTGAACACGCCCAGCAACGAGAGGTTGGTGACGATCGAGACCACCAGGGCGAGCTTCTGGCCGCGCGAGCGGGGCCCGCCGACCGTCAGCGATTCGATGGGTTCATCCCACGATCGCCCCAGCTGGCGGGACATCACCAGCCCGCAGACGTAGTCGATGATCGTCGAGGTCCACATCAGCACCATGAACAGCGGATTCGCCCAGCCATAGAAGACGTAACTGAGCACCGTCAGCGCAAGATGCTTCCCTCGGCGGGGCATGAGGTAGTACAGCACCAGCGCCGCCGGCAGGAAGTAAAACAGGAACAGGTGTGAGCTGAAAACCATCCGACTACTCTAAACCCACCGCGCGGACAGACCTACCGGGGCAACCGGCCATGATTTTGCGGCGGGACGCGCGTCAATTGACGTCAATCATGACCTTGACCGCCCCGTCGTCGTAATCGGCCACGATCTGATATGCCCGCTGGGCCGCTTCGAGCGGGTAATGGTGCGTCACCATCGGATCGAGATTCACCTTGCCCGAGCGGACCAGTTCGATGGCCTCGTCGGTGCATTCGTTCTGCCGCCGAACCGGCTGAACCGTGATCTCATTGCGCCGCATCGTGTCCATGCGGAAGCTCACGCGGTCCACCTCCGGGATCCCCACAATCAGCAGCTTCCCGCCGGGCTTGATCATGTCCAGCCCCTGATCGAGCGTTTCCTGCTCGCCGGCACACTCGAAAACGCAGTCCAGCTTGAGGGGCTGACGCTGTACGATCTCGGCCACCACGTCGCAGTGATAGGGGTTGCCGATCCAGTCGGGCTTGAACGCCTTGGCCTTCTCGAGGCGGTCGTCGCGAATCTCGGTCATGTAGACGGTCTTCGCGCCGGCGGCCCGGCAGGCCTCCGAGACGCACAGGCCGATGGGACCGGCCCCGAGGATGCCCACCGTCTTGCCGGACAGATCGCCGGCGAGCTTCGTCGCCCAAAGCGCGATCGCGAACGGCTCGACGAGCACCGCCTGGTCGTCGCTGACGCCGTCGGGGAGAGCGTAACAGCTCTGCTCGGGCATGACGGTGTAATCGGCCATGCACCCGGCCGCCTGCCCGGGACAACCCAGGAACTGCTGGTTGCGGCAGGTGTGGAACCGCCCGGCGAGGCACTGGTCGCACTCATTGCACCATCGCAGCGGATCGACGGCGACGCGCTGGCCGACCTGCAGGTTCTTGACCTCCGGGCCGACCTCTTCCACCGTGGCGACGCACTCGTGACCGATGGTGAACGGGAACTCCACCACCTGGTCGCCGATGCGGCCGGTGCGGAAATAGTGCGTGTCGCTGCCGCATACCCCGACTTTGCGAACCCGAAGAAGAACATCGGTGGGCTGTTGAATGGACGGCCGGGCGGTCTGCTTGACCTTCACCTGGCGAATATCGGTCAGAAAGGCTGCTCTCACGACGGCACCTCCGGGGAATCAAACAATCTCAGTGAACGGGCGAGTATACCGCCCCAAAGGTCGGCCGACAATCGCCAAGGCGGGTGCACTGCTTGAGAGACGCCCCGAATCAGCCGATACCGGGTGATGGGCGGACCTGCAAACGTCGGGCCGATTGGCGGAACGAAGCTGGCCCGGCGGTGGTGCGTATCCTACGTTTCCCACAGCACCAGGCCGGCGAGGATGTCGGCCAGGCCCGGAGGTCCGCTGAGGCAACGCCCATGAGACGATTTCTGCATGCAATCTTCTGTTTCGGATTCGTCCTTCCGATCGGCTATTTCGCCGGGCTGGACATCGGTTTCAGTGCGAACAACTCGTTCGACGCCGGGATGATCGCGGCGGCCGTGGTGTTTCTGGTGATGGCGATGACGACCCCGCGCGTTCCGGACGACGAGGAGTTGGACCAGGAACTCCAGCAGAACCAGAAGACTGCCTGACCCCGCCAGCCGTCCTTACCTCAACGGCTTGTACCAGATGTTCATGCTCTCAAAGCCGCCGGAGATCTGCGTATTGTTCAGCAGCCGACCGCCGAACGTGTAGTTCATCTTCCCGAAGGTGATGTTCATCCCGAACGACTCGCTTCGCGCGATCGTGTAGGCCGTCACGATACCGCGTGAGGGGGCGTCTTCCTCCATCCGTGCCAGGAGGAACACCGCCACACCGTGGCCGCGGGCGTCGGGGAGGGTGGCGAAATCGGTCATCTCGGTATTCTTCGCCTCGCGATCCTCCTCGCTGCTGGACAGCGCCACGAGCGTTTCGCCCTTCCACACGCCGAAGTAGACCACGTTGTCGGCCATCGTCTCGCGCAGATAGTCCGTATCGTGGATCGGGAACGGGTAGCTGGGAAACACCTCGCGATAGACGCCGGCCATCGCGTCGATGTCTTCGGGCGTGCATTTGCGCCACGAGAATCCCTCGGGCAACTCACCGGCGCCCCCGTCGGCCTTGGACCGGGCGACGGCGATCGCCTCCTCGTGCTTCTCGCGGCGGTCGTCCTTTTTCCGCCAGTCCTTGAGAAACTTGCCCAAGAAGCAGGCGTCCTCCTCGCCGCGGTAGAAGCCCTCCGCGGTGGCTTCGGGCACGTATCCGGCCTCGAGGAACACCTTCGCCTGTGAGGCAGGGACCTTCGCGACGATCTTGGAGTAGTCCTTCTCGGCGGCGAGTGCGTCGAGGTCAGCCGTGATCGTGTCCACGTCGGCCGGGTCGAGCTTCATCAGGTAGATGCGGTCGTTGGCCGGGCCGTGCTGGATCTTCGATTGGCCCAGTCGGGTAATGAGATCGGTCTGCTGTTGGGTCATTCGGTCTCCTCGGTGACAAGCTGTCCGGATCGCACGTGGCCGATGATGGTCTCGACCTCGCCGGTATCCTGCACACGCCCGTCAGAAAGGTATACGCCCTGGGAGGCGACTTTCCGGGCGAAAGGCAGATCGTGGGTGACGATGATGAAGTTGGTCTCTTCGTGAATCTCGCGCAGCCAGGCGGCGAACTCGTCGGTGGTGTTGGCGTCCAGGGCACTGGTGGGCTCGTCCAGCAGCATGTACTCCGGACGAAGCACCAGTCCGCGCGCGATGGCGGCCCGTTGGGCCTGGCCGCCGGAAATCTGCGAGGGATAGTTGTCGGCCAGGTCGGCCACGCCGAGGCGGTCGAGCACTTCCATCGCCTCCCGCCGGGCCTGGCGGGCCGGGACACCCATGACCTTCCGCGGGGCGAGCGTCATGTTCTCGCGAACCGTCATGTGCGGGAACAGGTACAGCCGCTGGAAGACAATGCCCACCCGCTTGCGGTAGGCCTGCTCGGGGATCTCGAAGATGTCCTCTCCGTCGAAGGTGATCGCCCCGCCGGTGGGCTGAAGGAACCGCCCGAGACACATCAGCAACGTCGTCTTGCCGGACCCGCTCTCGCCCATGACGGCCGAGGTCGTCCCGCGAGGGAACTCGACGCTGACGTGCTCCAGGGCCTGCGTGCCGGACTCGTAGGTGTATTCGAGGTCTTCAATGCGAATCATCGTGCGAATCCCTTCTCGCGGATCCTCTTCTCCAGCCAGCCGGCGAGCTTCATCAGCGGGAACGTCACGCAGAAGAACATCACCGCCACGATCAGGTAGTATCGTCCGGGCTTGAACGTCATGCTCTGGAGGGTGCGGGCGTTGCGGACGACCTCCGTGACGCCGATCGCGCTGATCAGCGCGGTGTCCTTGATCAGGGCGACGATGGAGTTCATCAGAGGCGGCAGCGCGATGCGGAACGCCTGTGGCCAGACCACCAGACGGAACACCCCCCAGCGTGACAACCCCAGCGCCCGCCCGGCGTATTGCTGGCCGGGATCCACGCTCATCAACCCGCTGCGGACCACTTCCGACATGTAAGCGGCGGCGTTGATCGAGAGCGTGAAAATCGCCGAGGTAATGGGCAAAGCGCCCAGGGGCATCATTACCGCGTAATGCACGAAGTAGAGCTGCACCAGCACGGGCGTGCCTCGCAGGAAGTCCACCACCAATCGGGCCAGGTCCTTCGCCACCCCCGACGCCCGGTTCAGCAGCACACCGGCGGGAACCGAAAGCAGGAAGCCCACCACGATGGACACCACAGCCGCCAGCAGCGTCTTCGCGAAGCCCTTGGCGAGCATCCGAACCACGACGCTGGTTTCCACGGCGACGGTGTCTTCTCGCTGGGGCGCCGGCGACCGAGGGTTGGCGTCCGCAGCGTCGACGGGCTCACAGGGATCGTTCGCCGAGACCGGCAGGACGTTGGCGTCGGCCCCGGTCGGCTGTGACGCGGCGGGCATCGCCAGCCACGCCAGCAGCATCACACCGCAGAACCAGGCGGCGAGCTTCGCCCAGCCGATCCAGCGGGAAGGCGCAGCGGACCTCGGGCGGGACGGTCCGTCCGGTTCAGGCGAGAGAGAGCGATGCATGAGTACGGGCCCTTCGGTGCGGTTATTGCTCCATGTCGGTGGTGGCCATTCCCTCGCCGAACCACTTGTCCAGGATCGCCTGCAACTGGCCGGACTCCTTCATCTTCGTCAGGGCCCGGTTGACGCCCGCCAGCAGTTCAGGGTGGTCCTTGCGGACAGGAATGGCGATCCGCTCGGCGTACAGCAACCCGCCGGCCGCCACGAACGGCTTTTCGGCCTGGCGGATCTGGTAGGTCCCCACCAGCCGATCGGTCACGAAGCCCACCAACCCGCCGCCCTCGACCTGGGCGAAAATCTCCGGGGCTCCGCCCAGTGCACGGACGGTGACCTCGGGATGGTTCTGCTGGAGGTAGTGATGATAGGTCTCGCCCTCGGCAACGCCCAGCGCCCGGCCGGTACAGTCCTCGATGCTCTTGATCTGGTCGACGTACTTCTCGTGGATGAACAACTGGGCGCCCGAAACATAGTAAGGCTGCGAGAAATTGACCGCCTTGCGCCGCTCGGGCGTGACGGCCATCGAGCCGATGATGACGTCGTACTTCCCGCCCATCAGCCCGGGCAGGATGTCCGGCCAGGCGGTGGGACGGAACTGAACCTCGCGTCCCATGTGCCCGGCGATGGCCCGGGCGACCTCGACGTCCACGCCCACGAGATTTCCTTCGTTGTCGTAGGTGCTGAACGGCGGATACTGCCCCGTCAGCGCCACGCGCAGCGTGCCCTCGTCGGCGGGGTCCTCACAGCCGACCAGCCCTGCCGACAGCGCCACCAGCATCACCGCCAACCACCCGATGTGTCCTGCCAACAGCGTCCGAAGACTCACGAAGCGACCTCCTCGTTTTCCGCGTCCGGCTCGGGGGTGACCACTTCCAGCTTGCCCTCATCGCCCCCCTCCAGTTCGCCGCGACGTTCCAGCCGCTCGTTGTCCTGCGGGACCAGGGCGATCGCCTCGTGGATGTTGTCCATAAGCCGCGTGATGCCCACGACGTTGTGCTCGTCGGCGTCCTCGAGCTTCAGCTGCAGGTTGCACTCCTCGCAGTTCCGGTCGCAGAAATACTGCTCGTAGGAGTCCGGCTCCTTGTAGGTGGTGATGACGCCCTCGTAGTTTCGCAGGACGACCTTGTTGGTCGACCACGAAATGAGGTAGTTGGGCATGACGGGAATCTTCCCGCCCCCGCCCGGCGCGTCGATCACGTAGGTCGGCACGGCAAACCCGCTGGTATGCCCGATGAGCGATTCCATGATCTCGATGCCCTTGCCCACCGGCGTGCGGAAATGAGACAGGCCTTCCGAGAGGTCGCACTGGTAGATGTAGTACGGGCGCACGCGATTGGCCACCAGCTTGTGCACCAGCGCCTTCATGATGCGGGGGCAGTCGTTCACGCCGGCCAGCAGCACCGTCTGGTTGCCCAGCGGGAACCCGCCATTCGCCAGCTTGCGCAGCGCTGCCCGACTGGTCGGAGTCACCTCGCGCGGATGGTTGAAATGCGTGTTGATCCACAACGGCTGATGCTTCTGGAGCATTTCCACCAGTTCGTCGGTGATGCGGTAGGGCAGCACCACCGGCGTACGCGTCCCGATACGGACCACCTCGACGTGCTCGATTTCGTCCAGCCTCGTCAACAACCAGTCGAGCTGATCGTTGCTCAGCAGGAACGGATCGCCCCCGGAGAGCAACACGTCGCGGACGGCCGGCGTATTGCGGATGTATTCCAGACCGGCTTCGAGGTCTTCCCGACAGGGGATGGAATCCACGTCGCCCACCTTGCGCTTCCGCGTGCAGTGGCGGCAGTACATGCTGCAGACGTTGGACACGTGAAACAGCACGCGGTCCGGGTAGCGGTGCGTCAACCCCGGGGCGGGCGAGTCGTGGTCCTCGTGCAGCGGATCGGCCATGTCGTCCCGCGTGACGCGAAGTTCCTCGCACGACGGGAACGACTGGAGGTAGATCGGGTCGTTCTCGAAGTCCTCGGCGTCAATCAGCGAGAGGTAATACGGCGTGATCGACAGCGGAAACGTATCGAGCGTCTCCTGGAGCTTGCCGCGCTTCTCGGGGTCGAACTTGATCCCGAGACAGCTCTCGAACGTGTCAATGTCCTTGATCGTGTGCTTGAGATGCCATCGCCAGTCCTGCCACTCGGATTGGACGGTCTCCGGCGAGAGATTCTCGGCGATCCTGCGTTGCTTTTCATTGAAAACGGGCATCCGTTCTCCTTCGGTATGGGTTGATTCGATGGTGCTCAGCCGTCAGCGCATGGACACAACAGCGAAACCATCGTCTTTCATTACCTGGTAAGAAACCGCCTGAACATCGCGGCAATAGAGCAGCCCTGACACCTCAACGGCGCCTATGGGGAATCACCATAATACCACAAAACGCTTTGTTTTCAAGGGTTTTTGAAGCTCGATGTCACCACGCCCTTGTCTTCAACGGTCCTTACCGCTCGATGTCGCCACGCAGCAGCAGCGACGCCAGCAGCGACGCCCGCCCTTCCAGACCGAAGGTGCGATACAGACACATCACGTAGTGCATCATCGCCGGGATTACCCCGCGAACGCCCAGGCCCAGAATGACCCCGCAGCCGCGGAAGTTCGCCATCGGTACGACGTATCCCAGATCGATCGGTCGATACGGTTCCAACGACCTTCCCGCCAGCAGCCTGGCTGCGTTCCGGCCCGCCAGGGCCCCCTGCGAAATCGAAAACTGCACGCCCATGCGCAGCGGGCTTCCGTCGCGCATCACAGCGGCGGCGTCCCCGACGACGAAGACGTTCTCCCGCACACGGAGGGTCTCATCGACCACCAGGCGTTTGGTACGCGTCTGCTCGGCGTCGAGCTGATCGGCGAGATCCACTCCCCGCACGCCGGCCGACCAGATCAGCGAAGCGGCTTCGATGCGCTGCCCGTCGGACAGCTCCACCGTTCGACCATCCAGCGGCTGGGCGGTGGTTTCCAGACGTACCTCGATGCCCATCCGCTCGCACGTATCAGCCACGTAAGGCCGGAACTTCGCCGGCACGACCGGGCAGATCTCCTCAGCAGGATCCACCACCACGATGCGTTTGGACAGGCTGCGATGGTTCAGCAACCGCCGCAGGTTCGTGGCGACCTCGATTCCCGTATACCCGCCACCGGCGACGACGACCGTCCCGACCGACGGATCCAGCGCCTCGTCGCGAATCCGCAGCGCGTGACGATAGCACTCCAGCGGGGTCGATCGTTCTCGGACCCCCTGCTGGCCGTGATAGTTCGTGGTGGACCCGGTGGCGACGATCAGCGCATCGTAAGGCCGATCCCCGCCGACCGAACGGACCGTGGAGGCCTCCGCGTCGATCTCGTCGGCCGACTCGTTAACGAATGTGAACCCCCACCGCCGGGCCGCCCGAGGCAGCGGGTAGGTCAGCGCATCTCGTGAGAATCCCCGCCCGATCACGTCCGGCAGCATCGGCAGGAAGTGCGACTCTCCGCGTGGATCCAGCAACGTCACCGCCACGTCGCGCCGCCGGGAAAGCAAGCGGGCGGCAAACAACCCCGCGAACCCGCCGCCAAGGATCACCACGCGTTTCATCGGATTACCCCCAACAGCAGCAACGCCGCCGCGATCAACTGCAACGCGATTACGCCCTTGGAAACCGGGACAAACGCCTCGCGCGGGCCCTGGTACCGCCGTGCCCTGCCGACCACCGCCGCCGCCAGCGGAGCCGTGCCCAACGCCGCCAACCCCCACGGCCCGATCGCTCCGACGGCCGTCCCCGCAACGACGGACGCGTACACCGCTCCCAGCACCCCCGCCAGCAGCACCCAGCCGCGACTTGCCCCGATGCGCACCACCAGCGTTCGCTTCCCGCCGGCAGCGTCCACCCGGGCGTCGGGAATCTCATTGGCCACCAGAATCGCCGCGGTCAGCAGACCCATCGGAACCGCGACCCACCACGCCGCCTCGCCCGGCCAGCCGCCTTGCTGAAGGTACGCCCCGCCCACCACGCACGCCGGGCCGAACAGCACAAACACGGTCAGCTCGCCCAGCCCGCGTCCCGCCAGCCGAAGCGGCGGATGGGAGTACGACCAGCCCGCCAGAAGGATCGCTGCAAAGAACACCACCGCCTCCCACGCTCCGCTGAGCCATGCCGCCAGGACAATCGCCAGCCCGGCCGCCCCGCCGAAACCGGCCGCCCCCGCGATGTACGCCCGGCGCGAAAGTCGACCTTCCTGGATCAACTGCGATCCACCGAAGAACCCGAAGTAACGCGGGTCCTGTCGATCGACGGTGTTGGCGTCGTCGGCAACGTCGTTGATGAGGT
The DNA here is from genome assembly GCA_964521005.1 of uncultured Planctomycetaceae bacterium. Taxonomy (GTDB): domain Bacteria; phylum Planctomycetota; class Phycisphaerae; order SM23-33; family SM23-33; genus CAZFPT01. The sequence continues at coordinate 27,470 of CAZFPT010000008.1, forward strand.
TGGCTGAAAGATGCGTTCCCACGACGGCGGCCAGACCCAACGCGAAGAGATCCCACCGCGTCGGACCGGCAGCGACGAACGCCCCAGCCACGTAGGGCAGCGCGCTGGCGGCGCAGAACGGCAGGCGCAGCGCGCGGACCACGTCTCCGGCAGCGACTCCCCTCCGGGCCCGGCCTGCCTGCCCACACCCCGCCGATGATGCGATGGACGAGTCGACCGTCATGGGTTTACCGGAACCAATGGCCTTTGAGGGGAGCGAGCGTCGCGCCCAGGGCAACTCGGCCGCCCCCGGCGATGGTCAGCCCCAGAAACGCCACGCCTGCCTCTACCGGCCAGGCCCATTTGCCGAACTCATGGCCGCCGGTGATGTGCATGACGGCGGCCACGAACATGGTGAAACACATCATCGCCGCGAACGGTCGGACCAGCAGACCGACGATGAGCATCGCCCCGCCGACGAGTTCGGCGAACGCAGCCAGAAAGCCCCACATCGCCGGGGCGAAGGTGATCCCCAGGTTCCCCATCGCCCCGCCGAGGCCCGCCCAGCGATCCGGGCCAGCCATCATCTTCGGCCAGCCGTGCATGATGAACATTACTCCCAGGCCCAGGCGTATCACGAGCAGGCCGACATCGATCGCGGAAAGCTTTCGCGTGTCCATGGTGTTCTCCCATCGAAGGTCCGATTGCACGTCAGTGCATTGTAGGCGCAGGGGATGCGCCTTGCCCGGGTTCGTTATCGATGCCGGATTCGGCACGCCCCGCGGGAGAACGATTCGATGCGGCGATCCATCAGCCAACGCAACGCCTCGCGATCCCGCCGAAGGCTGGCGTCCAGAAAGGCTGTGGTCGCCTGGCCCACCCAGAGCAGATGAATCGGTCGGCGCCGCTGGGTCCCTGGCGGAGTGAGAAACGCACCCCCGCCAGGAGCGGGTACGACCAGATGAAACGCCAGCCCGGCCGGCAGGGCCTCGAACGCAGCTGCAGGAACGTTCGCGTCTTCGCTCCTCTTCGCGCTGACCAGCAAGACCGGCCCAGCCACCGAGGCGAAACTCTCCTCGCTGAACCCCTCCGCGCCACACGCCGGCGGATCCAGCGCGACCACCGCGTCCACCCGACGATCAACAAACGTCTCGCCCGGCTCGTTCGCGTCCGGCGAGAGTCCCGCCGCCAGCAGCGCCGTCTCCGCACCGGCTCCGTGTCCGATTACGGCAACCCGATCGGCGTCCGGGGCGATCTTCAGCATGGCGGGAAGATCCCTGCTGGTGAGACGATCCAGCACGAAGCTCAGCTCGCCCGCGCGTTGCCGCCGGGTCAAGGAGCCCTCGCGGACCTGGCGGTGATCGATGACGACGCACAGATACCCCTGACCGGCGAGGTGCTTTCCCAGCCAGGCGTATTGTTGGGCCGATTTCCCCAGGTCCGGCGAAACCAGCACCAGCGGATGGGCGACCTCGTTCGATGCATCGGGGCCGGCGGGGGAATACAGGCGGATCCGCACCACCCTCGCCGGAGGGGTGTCGGTCAGGAGCATGGCGTCGGACGACACCACCGCCACCGGCGCGCGAAAGACCTGGTGCGTCACGTCCGGGCCGGTGGGCGATTCATCCCCTCCGGGACAGCCCGCACAAAGCCCTGCCACCCCGGCCGACAACGCAACCAGAATAATTACGACGATTCGCGGCATGCCCTCTCCCCGCAGGTCGTCTGCGTGCAACTGGCGATGAGTTCACCATACTCGCGGAGTTTCGTCAGGTCCATCTTCACCCCCAGCCCCGGTGTGGTCAGCGGGCGGAGTTTGCCCCGCCAGCCGAACCGTGGCGAGCGGCGGGTCAGGTCGTCATGCAGGAGGAATCGCCCGAAGTTGCCCTCGACGAATGCCACGCCGGGGTTGCGCTGCAGCAGCCTGCGCTGGGCGGCCGACAGGATGCCGCTCTCCCCCACCATGCAGCCGACCACGACCGGGATGCTGTGCTCGCCGGCCAACTTCGCCAGGCGACAGGTCCGCGAGAGGCCCCCGTTCTTGGAGAGACGGAGGTTCCAGCGTACCTTCGCGCCGGCCGGCAGCAGCGCGTGGGCGTCGGCGTCGGTCAGCAGGCTCTCGTCGGCAATCAGCGGCAGCGCGCACCGCCCGGCCAACTCCGCCAGCTCGGGCGCGGTGCAGTAGACCGGCTGTTCGACCGCCGAGACGCCATAGGGAACCAGTTCCTCGATGCGTCCGGGCACCTCGTCGATCTCCCAGCCGCCATTGACATCCACCCGCAGCGAGCACCGCCCCGCGGCAAGCGCGCGCCCCAGACGCTTCTGCAGGACGCGCAGATTCGCCCGGTCGATCGCCTCGCCCAGCCCGAGCTTGAGCTTCACGTCGCGCAGGCCACCCAGGCGGAACAGGCACAGCCGACGCGCGGTCTTCGCCGGGTCGCGCGAACCGAGCACCGCCGAGACTCTCTGGCGAATGGGCAGCCGACACGAAGAGGGGTCCTTCCGCAGCAGGCCGTCCTGGCAGGCCAACTCGACGGCGCACAGCGCGGCGTTGATGCATCGACCTTCGGCGTCCCGCGCGGGCAACCCAGCCAGCTCGACAGCAGACAACCGCCGGCCGACCATCGCCGGCCAGAGGGTTTCGCACAGATCGGCAGGGACGGTGTCCAGCGTCTCGCCGGTGACGTAGGGTCGCGGGAGCGTCTCGCCCCAGCCCTCGCTGCCGTCCTCGAAGGTGATCCGCACGACGATCGCCTCGGCCAAGTCGCGCGACGCGGCGGCGTGCTCGAACGAGCGCATCGGCAGCGCCGTCCGATAGACATCCAGCTGTCTGGGAGCAACGGCCTTCACGCGGGGTCCTTTCGGCGGGGGTTGCTCGCATTGTATTCCCCGCGGTCTCGGCCGTCAAAGCGGCCATCCCAGCCGATCGGCTTGAGCGGCGGGGTGTGCCCACGAAAAAACCCCGCCACAAGGACGGGGTTTCTCGATTGGTGTCCTGCACACTGCAGCAGGATAGCTTGGTTCTGTTTACTGACGCTTGCGACGCAGCAGCATCGTCAGGCCGCCCAGCCCGAGAACCGCCATGGTGGCCGGCTCGGGAATGGTCGGGATCTCTTTCAGGAAGAAGCTGACCGGTTCGTCCCCGCTGAGGTCGACGTCGATGACGATCTCACCGGAGAGACTGCCGGGCGAGAACTGATCGCCCACGTCGACGATCCCGTTCCAGAAGTTCAGTTCGGTCGCGCCCATAGCGTTCAACCCTCCCCAGCCCATGTTGGCAAACGGCTCGCTGTTGATGCCTTCCGAGAGGGCGGTGTTGAACCCGACCTGATCGTCAGTCACGAGAATCATGTGGAAGTCGATCCACGCGACACTCGTGAGGTTCAGAATCGCCTCGTCGTTGATCACGATCTGGCTGGCGGTGTCCGCGTCGTCGGCAATCTGGGTAATGCCGATCTGCATCGACGGCATCGAGCCGGTCAAGGGAGACGGCTCACCCTTGAACACCTTGGAAAGCTCGATGAGAAGAATGTCCTCGGGGTTCTGTACGTTCGGGCCGAGCTGGTCCTCGACGATCGCCGCGCCGCTTTGCGGCAGCGACCAACTGGGCATGGTGAAACGCCAGCCCTTGCTTTCATAGACAATGTCGGCCGATGCGACTGAGACGATCCCCATAACGACAGTGAGCGCCACGATTGATGCGAGCTTCGTGCGTTTCATGACTTGCCTCTCTCTTCAAACAGACGGTGAGCACTTGTCTTTGGGAGGAGACGTGAGCAAGCGGTCTCCTCCTCCCTCTTTGCTTCATGCAGCGTGGTGAGCGGAGCTGCGCCCACCGGAGCATGTGGTATAATACTCCTGATCGGCTGATTCTTCAAGATAAATATCGACCTGGTCACATAAAAAGCTGCATCTTCATCATGCCTGAACACATACAATCCGCGCCGCAGGCCGGATTTTGCCTTGACCCCATCGGGCGATCAGGCTACTATTTTGAGCTTCCAGGACGGCTGCGGAAACGCAGTACGGGCCCACAAACAGCTACGATGCAGCAAACACGCCCCCATCGTCTAGCGGCCTAGGATATCAGGTTCTCATCCTGGAGACCGGGGTTCGAGTCCCCGTGGGGGTGGTTCCAAGCGGGCTTCTCGCCGATAAGGCAAGAAGCCCGCTTGTTTTTATGGGATCACCAACTCAGCAATGAACCGCGCTTCCACCTTTGGATCGGCCCGAAGCCGGCCAATCGCCGCAAAAAAGTTCCGCTCCGGGCACATTCGCCGATACCCATCTGACCGCCACGGGTACAATAATCGGATGCACGAGCATCGCCCGACCCGGCATGCTCACCGCCCGCGCCCGGATGGCGGCGCGAGCCCGAACCACCCGCCATCCCGCGAGACATGCCATGAACCGATCTCACCCGCGCTGCTGGGCCTTGGTGCTGTCGGCCCTCCTCCTGACCACCGCCGTGACCCACGCCGGGCCAAAAGCGGACACGCCACGCACCTATGACATCCCCGCGTCCTTCGCCGAAGACATCGACGCGCTCAAAGACACGCTCTCGCTGAGCGACAAACAGGTCGAGACGCTCACCGACCTGGCCAAACAACGCTCAGCCGCCATGGACAAATGGGACGCCGCCAACGAGAAAAAGCTCGAAAAACTCCGCGACCAGCAAGCCAAGGTCGACGCCCTGGCTGTCAACGCGAAGTCCAAGGACAAGAAGGAGCGCGCCCGCGCGCTGCAGGCGATCGCCTACAAGCGACGCATTCTCGGGGCCATCGCTGCCTTGAACCGGTCCCGCTACCAGTTGGCGATGGGCTACGAGAAGCGAATGTTCGGCGCGCTCACCGCCGAGCAGCGAGGCAAGCACAACGCCGAACCCATCGCCCAGGCCGTCCGCGCCGAGTTTGCCGAGGTCTTCTTCGACGAGAAGCAGGAGGCCGCCATCACCGCACTGGCCACCAAGGCCGGCAGCCGACTGCCCCTGCCCTACAACGCGGCAGAGCACCAGTCGCTCGTGGTCGGCCTGCAGAAGCAGGTCTTCGCACGGATCCTCTCCAAAGACCAGCGGAAACAGCTCGCCAAGGCCCGCCAGAAAGACGCCGACGACAAAAAGAAAGACAAACCCACCGGCAAGAAAAGGGACAAATAACGCCGGCAGACGGCCATGCGCCGAACCCGGTTTGGTGGCATCGGGGCGACATTCGTCGCCCAGCCATTGAGAACCCCCGCCCAACGCGATACAATCCCAACCGTTATGGCACGTCTTATCCGCCGCTGAAACAGCGGCTTGGGGGCGGTTGTGTCCCGCGCCCCGCCTGGCGGTTGCCGATTGCGTTACCTGGAGCGGTTCATGACCGAATGGGAATTCACCGGAAACGTCGTCAGTTGGATCAATGTCCTTCTCTCGCAGGCCCCCATTCCGCCGTTTTCTGACGCCAAGGTTGAACAACGCGGCAAGGGGTCAAACAAGAGACGGGATCTGACGTTGCTGGACCAGAGCAACAGGCCTTTGGTTACTGGCGAGGTCAAGCTGCCTTACGCCGCCGACGGGGGGACTCCGCACAACGCAAAGGTTGTCGAAGACGCCCGAAAAAAGGCACAGCGCGCGCAGGTCGCCTTCTTCTTCACCTGGAACGTGAATGAGTGCGTGCTTTGGGAAACTGTCCCGGCCAATACACTGCGGCCGAACATGGAGTTCAGGAGCTGGAGGCTTCCCGGTGTTTCGGTACACAAGGAAGCCCAGCTCGAAAGCCCCATCACAGAGCACCATATCAAGACCTGGCTTCCCGTGTTCCTGCGGGATCTGGCCCAGATCCTGACTGGTGAAGCGACGATCGCGCGTCGCTCCCCCGATGAGAAGTTTGTCGAGACTCTGGAATCGTCTCTCAGCCTGCCCATCAACCTTACAGTCGAAGCATTGCGAGAGAAGTACACCAAGGCTGGCTTCAGGCGAGACCTTGATAAATGGATGCGTGAGGAACAGGGCTGGACGATCTACACCGATCCAGAGGGGATCGCCGATAATCTGACCCGGGCGGCACGCTTCGCGTGTTTCACGCTGGTCAACAAACTGGTCTTCTACGAAGCACTGCTCAAGAGATACGGCGCGAAGCTGCCGAAGCTGGACGCCCCGGACCATATCACCGACGGAGAGGCATTCCGGGTGCACATGGAAGGCTTCTTCGCCGATGCCAAGAAGGTGACCGGTGATTACGAGACCGTCTTCGGTGAGAGCCATCGATCCATCGGCAACCGGGTTCCGTTCTACTCGGACTGGGCGGTTCCGCATTGGCGGCAGATCATCGAGCAGATTCACCTGTTCGACTTCTCCAAGCTGGACTATGAAGTCGTGGGGGGCATTTTCGAACGCCTGATCAGTCCGGAAGAGCGACACAAGTTCGGCCAGTTCTACACGCGCGTGGAAGTGGTTGACCTGATCAACAGCTTCGCCATCCGCGAGGGCGACGAGAAGGTCATGGATCCCGCATGCGGCGGAGGGACCTTCCTTGTCCGTGCGTATGCACGGAAGAAGGAACTGCAGATCGGACGTGGTCACTCTCAACTGCTGGCCGACCTGTTTGGCGTCGACGTGTCCACCTTCGCAACGCACCTGACCACGATCAACCTGGCCACCCGCGACCTGATCGATCAGGAGAATTATCCCCGGATCGCGCGAAGCGACTTCTTCGACGTGACCCCCAAACACGCCTTCCTGTCTCTGCCTGTCCACCTGGAAGCGACCAAACTGGGCAAGACCGAGTACAGGGAAATCGAGATTCCTCCCTTGGATGCGATCGTCGGCAACCCTCCGTATGTCCGACAGGAAGACATTCCGAGAACGCCCAAGGGCAGGAAGAACCCCGCCAAGGGAACCAAGGAGTACTACAGTCACATTGTCAGCCAGCAGGGCGGAATGAAGCTCTCGGCCCGTAGCGACCTGCACTGCTACTTCTGGCCGCACGCCGCCCATTTCCTCAGAGAGGATGGCTGGCTGTGCTTCATTACGTCAAGTCAATGGCTGGACGTGGAGTACGGCTTCAAGCTTCAGGAATGGCTGCTTCGGAACTTCGAGATCGTGGCCGTCATGGAGAGCGTCGGCGAGCCCTGGTTCGTGGGCGCCCGCGTGGCGACCACTGTAACCATCGCAAGGCGACAGCCCGATGAGGCAAAACGGATGAACTCGCCGATCAAGTTCGTGCAAATCCGCCGACCCATCGCCGAAGTGCTTTCCCATGATGGAACAACTGCGGGGGCCATTTCCGCTGCGGATTCCTTCCGTGACGAGATCCTCGAACTGAAGCAGGACACCGTAAACCAGCGCTATCGGGCGCGGATCATCCGCCAAGGCACGCTGTGGAACGATGGCGTCCGCCTGGGGCAGATCATGGGCAAGGGGAAGACGCCGCCCAGCGAAGACCCGGACGTGCAGGCTGGCGACTACCATGGCGGCAAGTGGGGCGTCTACCTCCGCGCCCCGGACCTGTGGTTCGAAATGATGGATCAATTCGGGGAGAAGCTTCAACCGTTGGGCGAAGTAGCGGATTTGCATCGCGGAATCACCACGGGCAAAGACTGTTTCTTCTTCCCCAAGGATGTTTCCGAGGAGTGCTTAGCTGAACAACCCGATGCGTCGGACTTCAAGCGAGCCTTCGGTGTTGCTCGGAAAGATGTTACCAACGGCAAGATCAAGCTTGTTTCGTGCGGCGAAGGGCGAGGTGAAATCCGGCCGATAGAAGCCGAGCATCTTGAGCCGGAAGTCCATAGTCTCATGGAGGTGAACGGATTCAGCGTTGCGCCCGAGGACTGTTCACGGCACATCCTGCTGGTCGACAAGAGCAAGGATGAACTCAAGGGGACGCATGTCCTGGACTATATCGAGTGGGGAGAGAGCCAAGGTTATCATACCGGGGCAACCTGCGCGTCCCGTGTTACTGCCAACAGGGCTTGGTATGACCTGACCGGGCATGAGAGGGGGCAACTGTTCTGGCCAATGGCGCAACAATACAAACACTCAGTCCCGGCCAATGACCACCAGCTTATCTGCAACCATAACCTGTTCGATGTATCCAGCGATTTCGACAGGGATGTCTTGGGTGGCGTGCTCAACTCAACCATCGTCGCTCTATCCAAGTTCCAGTACGGTCGTCCTGTCGGCGTCGAGGGCAATCTCAAGACAGAGGTGATTGACACCAAGATGATGCTCGTACCAGACCCGACAGTAGCGGATACGAGAAGCAGGAATCGTGTTGGCGCCGCGTTTCGGGAACTCAAGAAACGTGACGCAATGTACTTCCTGTCTCAGCGCCGACTTCGCAAGATGAAGCTTGAGGCCAGTGGGAAGTCCGATGAATTGGCGAGGTGTTCTGATCTCTCTGAGCTGGACATGGCTGACCGCGCCGAACTGGACGATGCGGTGCTGGAAATGCTGGGCGTGAAGAAGAAGGCCGAACGAAAGGCCTTGCTGAATGAACTGTATGCTTACTTGCGTGAGTACTTCGAATGGACACGCCAGAAGGAAGAGCGGGCGATCGTCAACAAGAAGAAGGCCAAGCGACGAGGGCCGGCAAAGCCGGTCGAAGTGGCTGCCCAGATTTACAAGCACATCGAAAACGAGGAAGGGCGATTGCTCCGTCAGTACAACCCGGACTTCCAGGACCTGAGCAAGCCGTTTGACACGTTCGATTTCCCTGCCAAAGGCAAAGCCGAAGCCTTCACCGACCTGTATACGCCCCACGGGGTGCGATTCATGCAGGGCAAGAGGGTGCTGGCGAAGATCGAGACAACGATTCCCGAGCAGGACGCATTGGCCGTCCTGCTGGCAAATGCAGGCATCCGGGACTTGGTGCGCCTGCCTCGCGAGAAGGAGGAGTGCGAGTACCGAACAGAGCAATTCGGTGCGTTCGTGAGCAAGCGGAACGCCCGGCTGGCTGAGCTTGTGGAAGAGCGAACAGCCGACCCGGATACGCAGGAAAGCATCATGACCGCACTTCTGCGGATGATCGATGGAAGGTAGGGTTAACCGCGTCTTCGTTTGCTTGCTTCTTTCATAGACGTTCGAAGCCGGCGGGCTGTTCGCTTCCATTGGTACTGTTGTTCGCGGAGGAGGTCCAGTTGTCGTTGCGACCGCTCGGGCTGATAGCGGACGGCGGCGTAGGATTCGTACCACCCAGCCAGCGGGGCCAGCGGCTCGCGCTTTCGCAGGCGATGGGCGAAGGCGTGCAGCGTCTCGCCGGGGCGACGTTTGAGCGAGCCGCCCGAGCAGCGGATCACCAGGCGGTCCATGCCTCTGAGCAGGTCGTGCAGGCTGCCCAGGAGCGGGTCTTCGGGTCGGCGTGCAGCCCGCCCAGCCAACCAGCGAACGACTCGCCGCCCCCCCAGCAGCATCGCCAGGGCCAGGGCGATCCAGCCGGGCACGGTGGTCAGCAGCAACACGCCCAGCCGTCGCAGGCCATGCCCGACCCACGACAGCAACCCGGAGATTCCCTGCTCGGAGACGGCTGCCTGCACCCGGCGCCACAGGAACCGCGCGTAATCCCACAGATACGTCCACCAGGCTTGCGGCTGGGGCGAAGGCCGACCCGACGGCGGGGTCGGTTCGACCAGCATCCACTGCCGTTTCTCGGCGTCCCACGCCTCGACCCACGCGTGGGCGTCGCGGTGGCGGGCCAGCCAGTAATCGCCGAACGGCGATTCCTCCTCGACCACGAACCCGGTGACGTACCGGGCGGGAACGCCCCCGAGGCGAAGCAGGATGACCGCCCCCGAGGCGAAATACTCGCAATGGGCGGCGGGGCGATGCAGCAGGAAGTAGGTCAGCGGGTCGGCGTCGATGGGCACGTCGATGCCCAGGCGGTATTCGTAGTTCTTGCGGAAGTATCGCACGACGGCCGTCATCTTCTCGCGCGGGGTCCGGGCGCCGGCGAAAATCCGCTCGGCCAGTTCGCGGACCGCCGGGGCCAGGTTCGAGGGAACCTGCAGGCACTGCCCCCGGAAGGCGGTGCCCAGTTTCCTCCCCGGCCGGATGTTCTCGGCCGTCTCGACGTGATAATTGACGCCCGCAGGCAGGTCGGCCGATTCTACGATGCGATGGCGATCAACAGAGACCTCATCGACCGGCAGGCGCAGCCTGGTCGCGTTGGCCGGCAGGAAGACCCCTTCCTCGATCGTCGGCGAAGGCCAGATGTCCATCACGCGGCGCTCGTCGGCCTGCCCGAAGCGGAGCTGAAACACGTTTCCGCTGCCGGGCAGGTTCGGATCGTCCCAGACGGGTCGTCGTGTGACGAACTGGTCAACCGGCTCCCATCGCGAGGCGTGGAATCGGTCGAAGGCCGCCCCTCGCAGGTAGCCCGGCGGGCGGGCGGAGCGGACGCGCAGGGCGATCTCACCCGGCGCGTCGTTCTGGATGCGCTTGATGCTCTCCAGCTTCGCCTGGCGGGAGAAGCCCACCGAAGGCGGCGCCTGCGGAAGGCGGAACTTTGCCAGCCACAACGACGCTTCTCGCTCGTATCGTTTCAGCGTCTGGCTGGCGGCGTACGACCCCATCAACACCACGCCCAGAACCAGAAACGCCAGGACCGCCCGCATTCGCGAGGGATGTTTCGTCCGCGCCGATCGACGGGCGGACATCGCGAACCGCACCGACGTGGCGATATACGCCAGCGCGAGCACCTGGTAAGCCAGTTCTTCCCGAGGACGAAGCAGGACGTTGCCCGAGCAGAGCAGCACCATCAGCCCCAACAGCATGAACGAGGCCGGGAAGCCGTCCTCGTGGCGGATGAAGAACATCACCGTCATCGCCGCCAGCAGGAACTGTGCCCCGGCCCGGATGAACGAATACATCACGAACCCGCTGACCTCGTCGCCTTCGTAGGGAGCGAACCGCCACTTCAGCGAGAAAAGCATCCCGATCAGCAGGAACAGGATCGCCTTGCGGATGGGGCGCAAGGACCACTGGCGCCGCCCCGACACGCCGGCGGCAGCCACGAGCACCACCAGTGTGGGGTAGACCCACTCCTTGCCGGTCAGCGCCATCGCCAAGGCCGACAGCGCCAGCAGCAACCACGCGATCGAGCGGCGTTTCATAGGCGATCGATCCCCCCTGCCCGCACCTGGGCGGGCGTGACCTGGACCACCGGGCGCGTCCATGCTTCGTCCTCGCCATACGACAGGGACGTTTCGCCATCGCGGACGATGACCACCCGCGCCGAACACCCTGCCTCGACGGCGGCCCGCACGAGCTGGCGTCGCGATTCATCCCAGTCCAGCAGGACGAAGATGACGGCAGAGACGGTCCCGAGTTCCTCGCTGAGGGCGGGCGTGACCGTCTCGAAGGGGTTGGTGCGACATTCATCGACCGAAGCGAGAATCTCCAGCATGTTCTCCAGCAGCGCGGTGTGTCGACCGCTTCGGAAGACGTACAGATCCGGACCGGCCGCGAAAAAGTCGATGATGTACTCGCCGCGGCTCATCGCGTCGGCCACGGCGGCGGCCAGGCTCACGCCCGCTTCGAGGTCGGCGAACCCGGTCGGTTCGGGCCTGCCTCGCCCGGGCGGGATGAACGTATCGAGCACCACCGCCACCCGGCAGTAGTATTCCTCCTGGTACTCGCGGACCACCGGCGTTCCCAGCCGGGCCCACGCGCGGGGCTCGATCCGCCGGAACGGGTCGCCCGGTCGATAGTCGCGATTGCCGATGTACTCGGGCGACTCGCCGACGTGGCTGGTCAGGGCGATCCCGCCGGGCTGGTATCGTGTGCCGACCGGGACGTCCACCGTGTGCAGCGGATGGAAGCTGGGCAGCACCAGCAGGCTCTCCCGCCGATCCACCGCCGGACCCGTGCGAAACAGGTTGAACGGAAACGTCGAGTAGACCCGCAACCCATTCAGCGTGTACAACCCGCGCCGCAACGGCCTGATCGCCATCGCCAGCCTGACAGATTCCTTGGCCGCCAGTCGATGCGCCGTCGGGGCGTGCTCGATTGCCTTGATCTCCCGCGGCAGGTCGAACAACCCCACCGACACGTCATACGCCGGCAGACGCCAGCGGTTCCGCACGGTGTAATGACCCCACACCGGCTCGCCGGCGACGGCTTTGCCCTCGAACCCACCCATCACGGCGCAGTGAGGCCAGTACACAAACCCCACCGCCGCCGCCACCACGAACAACACCATCAGCCCCGTGAACAGGTGATAAATCGGGATGTCCAGCGTGAGCGATCCGAGCATCACCGCGGCGATGGTCCCCAGCGCCAGCAGGCGACCCGACTCGGTCATCCGGAAGCGGATGAACTCCCGGCTGGTGACACGTCGCTTCGTGTTGCGCCGGCGGCGCCTGGTCATGTCGGAACCTTCACCTCGGAGAGGATGTTGCGGATCACCTCGGTTTTGCTCGTGCCGTCGTACTTGCTCTTGGAAGTGAGGATCACGCGGTGGGCCAGCACGTACGGCGCGAGGCGCTGGACGTCGTCGGGCAGGACGAACTCGCGGCCGTCGGCGAACGCCGCCGCCTGCGACGCCCGGCCAAGCATGAGCGAACCGCGCGGACTCACGCCCAGCTTCAGGCGACCTTCGTTCCGGGTGGCCTGCACCAGCGCGACGATGTAGTCGGTAATGCTCTCATCCAACGCCACCTGCTGGACCCGCTGCTGCAACTCGCGCACGAGGTGCTGGTCCATGACCGGTTGGAGATCCTCCAGCGGATGTCGCCTCGCGTGCGACCGGAGGATGTCCGCCTCCACGTCGGCGTCCGGATAGCCCAGATCGAGCATCACCAGGAACCGGTCCAGCTGCGCCTCGGGCAACGGATAGGTCCCATGCGCGTCGACGGGGTTCTGGGTCGCCAGCACCAGGAACGGGCTGGGCAAGGCATGTCGCGTGCCCTCGATGCTCACCTGCTGTTCGTTCATTGCCTCCAGCAGGGCCGACTGCGTCCGCGGCGAGGCGCGGTTGATCTCGTCGGCCAGCAGAATGTTGCAGAAGATCGGCCCGCGCCGGAAGGTGAACGTTCCGCCCTGGGGGCTGTACACGCTGGACCCGAGAATGTCCGCCGGCAGGAGGTCGGGCGTGAACTGGATGCGATGGAACACCGCATCGAGGCTGGACGCCAGCGCCTTGGCCAGCGTCGTCTTGCCCACGCCGGGGACGTCTTCCATGAGCACCGAGCCGCCCGCCAGCAGCGAGATGGTCAGAATGTCGATCGCTTCGCTCTTGCCGTAAATGACCTTCGCGAGGTTCGCCCGCAAGGCTGCCAGCTGCTGCATCGTCGCTGAAGTGTCCAGGTCCATCCGCGATTCTCCCACCTGCCGCATCCAGGAAAACCCGCCGTGCCGACCCATCGGCCGACCCCGCCAGGTCACCGGTCCATGGTACCCGACCCAGCCGCGCCGCGAAAGCAACCTTGCCCAGCCCGCAAGACCCCTTGACGTGCGTTCTCTCTGACACGAAGGGCACGAAGACTCGAAGGGCACAAAGGGGGAGCCGTTCCGCCGGCAAGCCGCCTCATCGGCCACAACATTCTGCAATCACTTCACCAAACTGCCTTCACTCGATGCTGCAGCTTGGACCGCCTGGCCCGGCGGCTCGCCAGCCCTACTCCTTGTGCGGCTATTCCCCGGAGAGTTTGCGTTTGATGGCGTTGAGGATGCCGCCCGTCTCGCCGTCTTTGCCGGCGGTTTTCTTGCCGTAGCAGCATTTCTTGTACTTCTTGCCGGACCCGCACGGGCAGGGGTCGTTTCGGCCGGGGGCTTTGTCGGCGTGGATGGTTTCGACCTTGTCAGCCGAGGCGATGAGTTCCTCCTCGGCCGCGATCTCGTCCTGGGTGAGCGACTTCCGTGAAAGCTCGCCGAGCTTGCGGTCCTTCTGCTTCTTCTGGAAACGGTCGTTGATTCGGTCTTTGCTCATGGGGTTCTCAGTTCGGGCGTTCGGGTTAGACAAAGGGGCGTCGGATCGAGTGGCCGGCTGCGAGGGCTCGAGCTTCGTCATTCATCATTGATTCGTCATTCGGGCTTCGTCATTCGTCATTGCCCGCGCCACCATCCGCCCGCTGACGTTGTGGGCTTGAGACCTTCGTGTCAAAAAGAATGCACGCTGGTCACTCATTCTTCCCGCAGCATTTCTTGTACTTCTTTCCGGATCCGCACGGGCAGGGGTCGTTTCGGCCGACCTTGGGCACGTCGCGGACGATCTGCTTGACGGGTTGGGGTTCGGCGGCCTGTTGCTGGTCGGCCATGTCCTGGGCGAGGTGGTCGTAGCCCTGGAGTTGCTCGTGGACGGTGTTGGACACTTCGTAGACGCTGGACATCTCACTCTCGCCGGTGAGGCGGACCTTGAAGATCATGTCGGTGACCTTGTCGCGGACGCCGGCGAGCATGGCCCGGAAGTACTCGGACCCCTCTCGCTTGTAGGCGACGCGCGGGTCCTGCTCGGCGTATCCGCGCAGGCCTATGCTGTCGCGCAGGTGGTCCATGCTCAGCAGGTGATCTTTCCACGAGCTGTCGAGAATCTGCAGCAGCACGAACCGCTCCAGCTCGGTCATCTCCCGTCGCAGGAACGATCGGCCGACACGGACCAACACGTCCATCGGCTCGGCGTCTGCGAAGTCTTCCTCGGTCAGTTCCGTGTCGAAGCGGTTCTTCGCCAGCTCGATCGCCGGCGGCACGTCCGGGGACTCTCCCAGCCTCGAGCGGATGTATCGGCCGATGGCCTCATCGTCGTCCCACTTGCGGGCCTCGGCGAGAAGACGCTGGTAAATGTCTTTCGGCTTGGTGTTGAGCACGTCCTCCAGCGCCAGCCCCGCCTCGTACTTGCGATTGGCCCAGCCGACGAGGGTCTCCATGGCGTAGGCGTTTTCCGTGCCCGCCTGCCCGACCGTCATGTCCATGGCATGCTCGACGGGGTACTCGATCTCGCGCTGATGGTAGCCGGCCTGGACGATCTCGATGAGCCTCTCTGCCGCCTCGTCGGGCCGGTCCGAGAGGTCGTCGGCGGTGATCTGCTCCATGGCGAACTTCTGCCGCGCCCACTCCGCCAGCGCCTCCACGGCGTAGCCTTCGGCGAGGAAGGCCGCCACGCCCGAGAGATCCACCTTGTCAATCTGCTCGGCGGCGGCTTCGTTGAGATGCTCCTCGACCTCGGGCGGATCCATCTTCCGCAGCTGGTTCTGCGAAAGCTGCACGCCGAAGCGACTCATGGCCCAGCTGCTCAGGCCCCGGAGGTCCCACTCCTCGGGCGGGATCGCATCGTCCATGTACTCGCCGAGAGTGATGGCGATCTCGTTGCTGGCTTCGTCCTTGGCTGCGGCGCGGAGCTGGTGCTGGATGTCCTCGATCTCGTCCATCGTGTCGCCGCGGATGCTGCCGGCCTGGATGCTGGACCGCACGGTCTGTCGGCCCCACTCGGCGATGCATCGCTTGACGTACTGCCCGTCGAGGTAATTGGCGGCCGCCTCGTCGATCACGCCGACGACCATGTCCATCACCAACCCCTCGAGATTGCGTCCTTCCAGCACGGTCTGCCGGCGCGAGTAGAACTCCTTGCGCTGGTAGTCCATCACCTCGTCGTATTCGAGGAGGTTCTTGCGGATCTCGAAGTTGCGTTCCTCGACCTTCCTCTGGGCCCGCTCGATTCCCTTGGAGATGCGGCGGTCCTCGATGGACGCCTCCCCCTGCAGCCCCAACCAGCCGAGCACCTTGAGCATCCACTCGCCGGCGAAGATCGTGATCAGCTCATCGCGCAGGGAGAGGAAGAATCGGCTGGAACCCGGGTCGCCCTGTCGACCGGATCGGCCTCGCAGCTGGTTGTCGATGCGGCGCGCCTCGTGTCGCTCGGTACCGACCATGTGCATCCCGCAGGGAACTTCCTCGCGACAGCGGGTTCTGCCACGTTCGGGGAAGTCCGGGTCCAGCTTGGGCTTGAAGCAGTGGGCGCAATCGGTGGCGGCGTCGTACTGCTGGCAGTGGATGCAGCACTTGTTGACGCCCGAGGGATACAGCGGATCGGGCTCGACGCCGAGATCTTTGAGCGTCTGCTCGTCGGGGACCTTGCACTTGTCGTACACCACGCCCTGGCCCAGCTTGATGTCCGTACCTCGGCCGGCCATGTTCGTGGCGATGGTCACCGTGCCGACCATCTGCTTGCTGCCCTGCTTCATCGGCCGCTGCAGGCCCGCGTTGGCGACGATCTCGTTCTCGCGGGCGGCGTTCTCCGGTCGGCCGTTGAGCACCTGGTGATCGATGCCATACCGCTTCTGCAGCATGTTCGAGAGTGCCTCGGATTTTTCGATGCTCGTGGTGCCCACCAGCACCGGGCGACCCAGGTCGCGCGAGTAGTGCTTGACCTCCTCGACGATCGCGTCGTACTTCGCCTCGGTGTCGGCGTAGATGCGGTCCTCGTGGTCCACGCGGTTCACCGGGCGGTGCGTGCGGACGGCAACCACGTCCAGCTTGTAGATTTTCGAGAACTCGTTGGCCTCGGTCAGGGCGGTTCCCGTCATTCCCGCCAGCTTCCTGTACATCTTGAAAAAGTTCTGCAGCGTGATCGTCGCGAGGGTCTGGTTCTCCTTCTTGACGGTGACGCGCTCCTTGGCTTCGACGGCCTGGTGGAGCCCGTCGGACCACTCGCGCCCTTCCATGAGTCGCCCGGTGAACTCGTCGACGATCACGACCTTCCCGTCGCGGACGATGTAGTCCTTGTCGCGTTCGTACACCAGGTGAGCGCGGAGGGCCTGGTTCATCAGGTGAGGCCATTCCATGTTCGCGCCCACGTAGAAGCTGCCCACCCCGGCGATGTCCTGGGCCACCCCGACGCCCTCGTGAGTGAGGTTGACGGACTTCTTGTCCAGCTCGACCTCGTAGAGCTGATCATGCTGCCTGAGGGTCGTCTCGGCTTCGGCGAGTTTCTCGCGCGCGTCGTCCAGTTCCTTGCGGATTTTCTTTCGGCGTTCGTCGTCGCCTTTGGCGCGGTCCAGTTCGCCCTCCAGCGTGGTAACCTTCTGCCGCAACGACTCGACGGCCTTGTTGGTCTGGTCCCACGGGCGGTTTCGGCTGATGACCTCGCGGGCGACGCTGTCGGCCTTGGAGTATTTGCCCGTACCCCCATGCGCCGGCCCGGAGATAATCAACGGCGTGCGGGCCTCGTCGATGAGGATGTTGTCCACCTCGTCGATGATGGCGTAATCCAGCGGCCCCTGGACCTGCTCGGCCGTCGAGAGTTTCATGTTGTCGCGCAGGTAGTCGAACCCGAACTCGGAATTGGTCCCGTAGGTCACGTCGCGGGCGTACATCGGCTGGCGCTGCTTGCTGTTCATCTCGGAGGTGATGTACCCCACCGTCACGCCCAGCAGGGCGAAGATCGGCTCGGCGAACTCCGCGTCGCGCTGCACGAGATAGTCGTTGGTGGTCACCACGTGGGAGTGCATCCCGTCCAGCCAGGCCATGTAGATCGCCGGATAGCAGGCGATGGTTTTGCCTTCGCCGGTGGCTTCCTCGGCGATGGTGCCCTCATCGAGGATCATCCCCGCCACCAGCTGCACGTCGAAATGGCGGTGCGATCGCGACCGGCGGGCGGCTTCGCGGACCAGGGCGAACGCCTCGGGCAGGATCGCGTCGCGCGGCTCGCCGCCCTGGCGGCGCTCTCTGAGTTCGGACGAACGGGCCAGCAGTTGCTCGTCGGTAAGACGCTGGATTGCGTCTTCCAGCGGATTGATCTCCTCGCGGACGCGCCGGAGGCGGGCGCGAACGAGGCGTTCGTTTCGACTGCCGCCGAGGAGCTTCAAAAACAGGTGTCCGAGCAGTTTGAGCATAGAATGTCACCGGGCGAACGGTCGCGTCGGGCGATGGCTTCGACGGACGGTTGGCTCGCCTCGTATCTTGGGTTATGCTGCGTCGACGTCCCCGGCGGTCGGCTGGGGAGTTCGCCTCCCGACGATGGGGGGCGAAGGCGCGTGCAGTATCGCATCCGGCCGCCAGTGGAGTCAAGCACACCGCAGGGAGACAGCATGAACGATCAGGGCAAACGAATCGGTCTGGGACTCGTCGGAGCCGGCGCATTCGGCGAGTTCTGCATGGAAACCTACTCGAAGCTGGACGGGCTTCACGTGGCGGGCATCGCCGATGTCCGCCCCGCCGCCGCCGAGGCGTTGGGAAAGAAGTTCGACGCCGCCGTCTACACCGATGCCAAAGACCTCGTCGCCGACGCGGGGGTGGACCTGGTACACATCGCCACGCCGCCCTCGTCGCACTACGACCTCGTCAAGGCCGCCGCTGCCGCGGGCAAACACGTGCTCTGCGAGAAGCCCCTGGCCATGAACATCACCCAGGCCGACGACATGCTCGACGAGATGGCCCGCACCGATCGCATCTGCCCGGTGAACTTCGTGCTCCGCTACAACCGCGTGACCGACGCGGTCAAGGCCGTCCTGGACAGCGGCCTGCTGGGCAAGCCGCTCACCGCCCGGCTGACGAACCTGGCGTCCGACTCGAAGCTCGATGAGCATCACTGGTTCTGGGATCCGCTGGTCTCGGGGGGCATTTTCATCGAACACGGCGTGCATTTCTTCGACCTCTATCGCCACTGGCTGGGCGACGGGCAGATCGCATCGGCCCACACCGAGACGCGAGAGAACACCACGCAGGAAGACCGCGTGATGTGCCTGATCCGCTTCGACAGCGGTGCGGTGGCCCATCACCATCACCAGTTCGATCAGCCCTGGATGCTCGACCGCACCGACCATCGCATTGTCTGCGAACTGGGCGATATCCGCGTGGATGGGTGGATCCCGCTGGAGATGACCGTCGACCTGGTGACCGACGACGCCGGCGTCGAGACGCTCAGAGACCTCGTGCCCGACGCCGAGACCAGCGTCACCGACACGTATGACGGCCAGCAGGCAGAGAGCATCTCCCGCGGGAAGGACCGGCATCTGACGAAGCGCGTTAAACTGCACTTCTGCCCCGACGCCGACAAGCAGCGGGTGTACTCCAACTCGGTCCGCGATCTGATGATCGACCAGGTGAACTACCTGCGCGATCCGTCGCACGGCCGCGTGGTCACCGAGGAGAACGGCCGAGCCGCCGTGCGACTGGCCGAGAGCGCCGTCAACCTGGCAAAGCAGACGTAAGACCGGCGGGGAAGTCCATCACCCTTGCGAGACGGGCAACCTTGCCTTTCGGTCAGTCTTCGTCAACCTGTCCGTCGGCCTGGTCTTTCTCCGCTTCGGCGTCGTCGTCGGCAACGTCGTCCAGATCGATCACCTCAGGCGGGATGCCGGGGTCTGCATTGTAGATGGTTACGATAATCCGCAATGGCTTGATGTTCGGCCCCTTGACCGGGCCCGGATCGTTCCTGGGAGGGGCCTCCTTGGGCAGCGATACACCGGCCGCCCGGAGCATGGGGAAGATTTCCCGCGTGAGCAGTTCTTTGTGTACTGCGTAGAGGGCCTCAAGCGAACCGGCTTCGGTTATGACGTGCTTTTGCCCGTGAAGGAACAGCAGGCGGATCTTCCCGTCCTTGGCCTCGTTGTACACCACAACCTGCCGGCCTGTGGGCTCGACGAAGCTCATGCGGAAGGCCCCTTCGGCATCGTCGTAGATTTTTACCCTCCGTTCGGGAGCTTTCTCCTCCCGGACGTCCATCTGGACCTTTCGGATGTTGCTCCGGATGGTCATGTTGAGGTCGCCGCCCTTGAGACCCGCGTAGTACGTTCGGTAACGAAGACCACTCTCAGAGCCGATCCCGCCTCCGCGCGATTTGGCCGCCCAGTACAGCAGACTATACGTCGTGCCCCATGGGGCCCCCATCCCATCGATCGATGTTTCCCTCTTGATCCGTTCCTCCGTTTGGCCGGCGGCCCGCATGTACCGATG
Organism: uncultured Planctomycetaceae bacterium; assembly: GCA_964521005.1. Classification (GTDB taxonomy): domain Bacteria; phylum Planctomycetota; class Phycisphaerae; order SM23-33; family SM23-33; genus CAZFPT01. The sequence goes on from CAZFPT010000008.1 coordinate 47,313, forward strand.
GATCTCGTCGAGCAGATCAGACTCGGGTCGGCCTTCGAAGGCGGTCTTCCATTTCTCCTGGTCCACCCGAATGCCCTGCGAGGTCCATTTCAGGCAGGCCATCTTCGAGAGGAGCTCGCGATGCTTCCCCAACGCCGCCTCAACCACGGCGTGCCTGGCGTCCGCACCGGGCGGGACAGGTGGAGCCGGTCTGGAGGCCAACCACTTGCTCCAGGCATCGGCGTCCGTCTGGAAGTCCTGATCGGTTATTTTCGCCAACCGTTCAGCCAGCAGCGCTTTCTCCTCGCTGTCCACGTCGTCCAGAAGCGAGCAGAGATAGTCCGGATCGTCCAGCAATCCCAATGCCTCCACGATCTGTGGATATTCCTCAGGCAATGAGTGTTTCGCTGCGATTCCCTTGAGTCGATCGAGCGCTTCGGGCGACGCACTGCCCTGCTTCAGAGCGGCCTGGACATACTGGCGATAGCGCGCATAGTAGCGGTTCAAACGGTCTGCAGCCGCTTCTCGCACCGCCTTCTCGCCGCCGAGGTCGGCGATCCACCCGGCGACCTCCTCCTGCTCCGCCTGATCCATCGGCCCTTTGAGCTTCGAGAGGACAGCGCCGACCACGACCGACTCGGAACGCCCCGGCGGAAGCGACACACCCAGGCGATGGAGCATCGGGAAGACTCGCTGCTCGAATACCTTGGAGTTCTTGCGGTACAACTCCCGGAATGTGGACGCCTCGGCCACGTGACGCGCCTTCGGTGTCAGGTATGCCATCCGAACTCCCCCCGTCTCCGGAGCATCCAGCGAGATGAACATCCGTGCCGAATCGTCGGTCACCAGAAGACGGAACCCGTATCCCTTCCGATCGCGAACATACAGCTCGCGAGGAGCTTCGACCAGTTCCGAAAGCCGTAATACCACCCGATCGGGACGGGTGTGAACCGTACCGTGCAGCTTGCCGTTGGTGATCTTCCGCGTGACCTTCTTCTTCCAGGGCTTGTCATCGTCGCTGTGATACCCCCCCACCTTCTGATACAGTCGATACCATAGCACTCCCACTGCCGGACTCTTACTGTAGAAACTGGCCGCCTTGTTGGGGTCGGCGTACCCTCTGAACTTCCGGAGCAGTTCTTTGTGAAACTGCTCGCGCACGGCGGGCGTGACCGTCCGCTCCCACAGGCCCCGGTCCACCCGAGGGCTCTTCTGGGTCCAACGCAGGCGAATCACCCTGCGGACGTGAGGACTGAATTTCTCGAAATACCCCTTTGGCAGGATCGCCCCGTCCCTGGCGCCATCGGCCGTTGCCGAATTCGCATCACCTGCCGCCGGCTGGGTGGTGGGCTCGCGGCCTTGGGCAGCCAGAACCGCCGTCAGCACCACCACGACCAGAATAGCCCATACCCCATGGCTTGATTTGCCCATGTGCGTGTCTCGCTTTCCTTGAATTGACGGAGTTCCCTTGCCAGGATGATGGACGCTGACGGCCGACAACGACCCGGACGGCCCGCTTTGCGACGCCCCTTCAACCTCTGGATTATCCTGCACTGCCCCCGAATCGGCAAGCGAGATTTCAGCCAAGTCCTCCCGTGATCCACCTGGTCGCCCGGTCCATATCCACCCCTGACCCGCCCATCTCCGGACGGACAGGAGCCCACTTC
>CAZFPT010000009.1:0-47587 GCA_964521005.1 uncultured Planctomycetaceae bacterium
CCATTGATGGCGAACCCGACGGCTGCCAGCATCTGCACGACGCCCGCCCAGAGCACGACGTTCGGGCCCAGGGGCGTGTTGTAATACAACCAGACGCCCAGGAATGGCATGGTCATTCCGCGCAGGCCCTGCAGCGTCATGTGCAGGCCCATGTACGTCTGCGATTGGCCGGGCGGGGCGAACCGCGTGTGGGCGATTCCGAACGCGAACCCGCCGATGGATCGCCCCAGCCCCTGAACGGCGAAGCCCGCGAGAATCGCCCCGAACGAGGCGTAGACCACCCCGGCGAACAGGATCAGTCGTCCCCCCGCCCAAAGGGCTGCCCCCGCGGCGCGGTAATAGCTCATCCCGATCCGGTCGAACAGCCGCCCGAAAATGGGGGCGGTACACAGCGCCACCCCGAACGGAACCAGCGTCAACGCCAGCGACGAGCGAGAGTAGCTGTATCCCATGTCGCTCTTGAGCACGATCGCCCAGACGGAGTTGATCATCAGCACCATGCTGCCCGAGGCCATCTGCAGCAGCATGAATCGGCCGTATCTGGGGTCGCGCCGGAAGAGCTTGAATCCCGCCAGGATCGCCATCGGTTCGCGCCGCGCGTGGTGCTCGCGGAGCATCGCCTTCTCCGAGCGGACGCGGATGCGCGAGAACGTCCAGCCGCTGATGGCCATGCACGTCCCGGCCAGGGGGTACAGCACGCGATACGCCCAGGGCCAGAGGTCCAGGGCGCCGCTGGCCAACTGCACCGAGACCAGGATGATCGCGAGGTTGGTCATGTGAAAACGGCTGTAGATGCGCCCGCGGACCGAGTCGGGGTAGTTCGCGTGTCGCACGGAGATGGTGGTGTTGAGATTCACCGCGCACAGGAAGGTGGGCACGGCGAGGATGATCGTATAGACGGCCGCCATGGTGCGGGTTGCGGGCATCAGGGCGATGCCCGCCAGCACCACCGCCACGCCGTATCGCGCCGCGGCCACCAGGGGCACGCGTTTGCGCTTCTGAAGCCAGTGAGACAGGAACGCCCCGGAGAAGTTGCCCGCGGCGAACTCGGCCATCAGCAGTGCGACCAGCCATTTGCCCCCGCCGAGGTGCTCCTGCACGAACAGGCGCGTCAACTCGGGCACCATCATGGCGATCCCCAGTGAGAAGAACACCTGGCTGATGAAATCGCGCCGGAAGGTCGGGCGTGCCAGGTAGGGGATGCCCTCGTACCCGAGCAGCCAACGCAGCGGATGCGCCCACAGGCGAGGTTGACGCGGTGTGGGGGCCACCTCGCCGGGCCGGGGGCGATGGGCGTTGTCAGGAACAGGACGGTTGTTCTGTGGCGTGGACATGGAACACGTCAGGCGCCCGGAAACGGCAGCGCGCAAGAAAAGCCTCCGGCACCCACGCCGGAGGCTTTGGGAAACCGGTGGTCAGGTCGTGCTAGTTGCCGACCTGGAAGTACCAGGGGGTCAGCTGGCTGGAGGTGTCATGCAGCCAGAACATGTCCCAGTCGTCCCAGAACATCCGCTCCTGCGACTTCCAGATGTGCTTGTAGGTGGTTCGCTGTTCCTGATCCGTCTCGGCCAGGCCCGCGCAGCCGCCCAGGAAACTCCCCATAAACGCCAGCAAAAGCGTCAGCATCAGCACTTTTTTCATGGTGGTACCTCGTTTGTAGAACGTCACGACAGGCCGATGCGGGTCTCAGGCCCGAGGCCGGTGAAATTATGCTAGGGTCGCGAGGGGTCGGTGTCAACGCAAAAGACGCCCGGTTTTTCGCCGCGCGGGTGGATCCCCGCCCGCTCGGGCGGGAAGACCTCCGCCACGGCCGATGAGAGCTCCATGTACTCGTACCGTGTATCGTGCCGCTCGTGGAGGGCGCCGAGCTCGGCGTGGAACTCCTCGTACAGCCCGGCAGAGAAGTCTTCGTCCGCCTGACAGAAATAGGTGCGGCAGCCCAGAGGTCGACGCAGGCGGGCGGTGCATCGCTCGTTTACCTGGTAGGGGCAGCGCAGCTCGCCGAGAAGCTCCGGCGCACCGGGCTCGTCCAGCGTGAGCATCGCCAGCTCCACCGGCGAGACAAACAGCCGATGACCGGCCCGGGCGAAGTGGCAGCACGCTCCATCGCCACGGCAGGCGAGGTCGGCCTGGGCGATGCGCGAATCGACGCGCGAGTAGAGGTCCATCAGCGCCCGCAGCAGGGCGGGACGGGCCTGAATCCGCGCGATCTGCTCGCGACGGGTCTCAGTGTTCTCGGGTGCGTCGGGCCTGTTCATCGATGAACTCCGGATCGCGCAACTCCCCGCGATTGATGCCCGGGCAGCGGTCGGCCGCCAGCGACCAGGCGCGGGGCGAGCGGATATTGCTCGGCCAGAACGGCCAGGTCCGGCACTGCACCGGGCGCACCGGATACACGCTGCAGCCCTGACCCTGCTGCCCCTCGATGGGGCCCAGGAAGATGCAATCGTGCGAGGTGGGCACTTCCTTGAGGCTGAATCGGCTGCCGATACGCCGGACGTACTTGCGGCGGAACTCCTTCTCGGGCATATCGAGGTGTTCGGCAAGGCGGACGATTTCGTCGGGAGTCACCCAGACGTAGCCCTCCTCGGGTCCGGCACAACATCGGCCACACTGCGTGCATGCAAACGCCAACCCCGCCACGTACCACGCGGGTTTCTTCTGGAACAGTTTCATAGGCGGCCATTATACAGATTCAGCGACGAGTCCCATCGGCAAAATCCGGCGACCAGCGACAACCACGGGTGCCCGTTTCACGTCGCATGGGCTTCCAGCCCATGTTCTGTTCTCTTTCCGAACCACCCCCGCGATCCCGTTTCGCCTTCGGGGAAACCTGCCTGGCGGCAGACACGGGCAGGATGCCCGTGCGACGCGTGAAGCCCCATCTTGAGCGAAGCGAAAGGTGGGGGTAGAGAAGCAAAAAGCAGCGACAAGCGAATCGCGACAAGCGACAAGGGGTTGATGTGCAGTTGAAGCCCCATCTTGAGCGAAGCGAAAGGTGGGGGTAGAGAAGCAAATTCCAAATGATAAGTTCCAAGGAGTGGTTGTCCCGCTCCGACCTGCGAATCGCGCCCGCAACAAGTTGCGAGCCCTACGGCCGACCGACCCCCAACCCATGTCAACCCGTCGATTCCGCCCGCAACAAGTTGCGAACCCGAGGCCTGCGGGTAAAAAAACCGCGGCCGAGCCTGGTATGGCCCGACCGCGATTCCACCCCGATTCTCTTTGTGAGCCGCCTGTGCGAACCTGGATCGCCGCCACTTCTCTGGATCAGACGTGATCAGAACGGCCTTTCTTCGGTGTTTCAAGGGAATATGTTCGGAAGTGCTCTATCGGCAGGGAGTTGACAGCCCCCGCCGCCGCGGCGAGGATGCGGTTTCTCGAAAGGAGACCGTTGCCATGACCATCGCCCGACCCATCGAACCCCTGACGGCCGAGACGATCGCGCCGTTCGGCTATCTCATCGCCCATCCGGGCGGCGAGCGTTTCCAGGTGATCTGCTCGGAGTCCGACCCGGTCGGCTGGCAGATCGCGGTGAACCGCATTGCCAATCGCACCGTCGACCAACTTGCCTGCCACCCGAACACGATGGAATCGTTCGAGCCGATCTCGGGAACCGCGGTGCTCCTGCTGGCTGTTCCCGACGCGCCGGCCGACTGGCGGGCGTTCATCCTCGACCGCCCCGTCTGCATCCGCAAGGGGGTCTGGCATGCGACGGTGACGCTCTCGGAGGAGGCGTTCGTCAAGATCACCGAGAACGTCCACGTGGAGGCAGAGTTTCATCCGCTGGGGCAGTCGGTCGAAGCGGCCCTCACGCCGGAAGCGTAGCCGGGCCGATGAGCGCATGACAGCGCCCGAAGGCGTATCGCCTCCGGGCGCTGGGGGATGGCTGGTTTGTAATGGCTCAGCGGCGGCGACGGCGACGCAGCAGCAGCCCCACTCCGCCCATCGCCAGGACAGCCATGGTGGCCGGCTCGGGAACGGGTTGACCGCCCATATTGCCGCCGGTCCCGTTGATCGAGAGGTTCACGCCCAGGCCGCTGACGCCGGCGGTGCCCGGGGTCATGTTCGTCAGCCCGGCGTAGTCGTGCGGGTTCGTGTCGTTGTAGCCGTACATGCGGAACGTCACCTCGCCGGACTGCGTTCCGATCGCCGAGATGTCCACGTTCTCGAAGACGGTCTGGCGGTCCCACGGCGTGCCGGACAGGTCGGCCACGAACAGGTCGCTGGAGAACCCGTCCACGCTGGAACGGACAGCGAAGGTCTCCGCGCCGTGTCCCCGACCCCGGCCGCCGCCGTTTCCGCGCGTCAGCGAGAAGGTCATGCTCTGGTAGTCCACCTCGTCGCCGACCACGGAAAACTGCAGATACTTGCCCGGGATCGCCCGGTCGTGTCGGCCCCAGTTCTTGGCGGCGACGATGCCCTCTGTGCCCCACTGGGGACGCCAGGTATTCAGGCCGTGCGCATAGAGATCGGTCGCGTCTACCCCGTCGGCGGTATACCCCACGGAAGCAGAGCGGCCGGTAGCGTTGGCGATGTCCCACTCGGCGATCACGTCGGCGCCCGCGCCGGTGATGGTGAACGAAAGTACCGCAGTCGTAAGGAGAAAGCGTCGCATACAGTAGCCTCCAAAATGGCAGGTTTGACCTCGGGAAACGTCAGCTCTGGCGGCAACCGCTCCGCCGACCGGCGCCCGTCACCGGCCAAAAGAACGCTACAATCCGCCCGGCCGGCAGGCAAATCCGGCGAGAGAAAAACCCCGCCACCGCCGCCATGCGCCGGCATCAGGGCAAGGTGAGATCGCGGATCGGCAAGGCCGAACGGGCAGGGCGATCAGGCAGGGGGGGGCGGCGCATGCGGGGCTTGGCGGTCTGGCGGCGAGATGGCAGCCTTACCGGTTCTTCTCGCGGAGGCGCTGGTAGTACTGGCGCAGGACGTCTTCGTACTCGCGGGGGAGCGTGCCTTTCATCGCGTCGGCAATGTCGTCGCGGACGTATTTGGGCATCGCCTTGGCGGTGTCTGCGGTCACGTTGATATCGCCGGAAAGCATCAGCTTGCTCTGCTCCAATGCCGACAGCGTCGCCCGTCGGCGGCGCAGAGCGTTGCGATACCGACCGGCTTCGAGGTCCTTTTGCACGCGGTTCATCAGCACCATCGCCTGCTTGAGCTGGAAGGCGGAGTAATCGGAGGTCTTGAATTTCGCGGCGATGCGCTCGGCCTTGTTCAGCAGGGCGGCCTGTTTGCCGGCGAGGCGCTGCATCTGCTTTTTGACCTCGGGCGGAACCGGTCCTTCGAGCCCCTGCTCGCCGGCGCCGGAGACCTTCCCGCCGCCGGTAGCGCCGCCGGGCGGGTCTTTGGACTTGTCTTCGACCTGGCCCTTCTGGAACGGCTCGGGCGTCAGCCTCGTGGGCGTTCGCCGCCCGCCTTTGCCGACGGCCTTGTCTTCCACAAACTCGCCGCTGCTCTTGCCCTGTCGTCCTTCGCCGCTTCGGCCTTGCATCTCGTTGGTGTTGGGCAACTGATTGCCCGTCACGCCCTGGGCGTTCATGTTGCTGATGGGCCCGTCCATGGCGTCCCAGCCGATGCCCTTGTCGCCGCTCATGGTGGCGTCGGAGGTCACGTCGTCCATCTCGTCGAAGAGGTCTTCCTCCTGTTCGAGCAGGTCGCCGACGAGGTCTTCCATCTCGGTGGGCAGCTCGGGCATCTCGACGTTGTCCTGCCCGCCGGCGGGGGCTTCCATCGCCCACTTGGTGCGGTCGGGCTTGTCGGGGAGCCATTTTTCGATGTTGGCGGTGAGCGACTTGGCGTTCTCCACGCCCGACTCCTCGGCCGCGGTGGCAATCTCGCCTGCCTTCTGCTGGAGGGCGTCCTTGGCCATCGTCACGTCGCACTTGACGGAGATCAGCTCCTTGAGCACCGAGGCGTTCGCGAAATCCTGCTCAGCCAGTTTGGAGAAGTCCGCGAATTTCTCGTTGATGAACTTCTCCCACTTGTCCTGGGTCGCCTGGAGTTCCTTGAGCGTCTTTTCGTCCTGGAAGTTGTCCACGGGCGTCTTCACGAGCCGGTCGGTAGCGGCGACGACCTTCTTCTGCTCCTTGACGAAGTCCTTCATGTCTTCCTTGAGCTTGCGGTATTTCTCCCACGCGTCGGCGGGCAGGTCGCCGCCGGGAGTGGCGTCCTTCTTCGCGTCGGGCTTCCCCGTCAGCTGGGGCATGTACACCAGCAGGGCCTTGAGCGAGTCGATGATGTGCTCCTGCGAGTCGATCAGCGCCAGGCAGGTTTCGTTGCGTTCCGAGAGCTTCGCCAGCGTCGCAAGGGCGTCTGCCTGCCAGACGGCCTGGCGGGCCTCGTTCTTCGCCAGCAACGCGACGGCCTGCTGGATGGGCACGGTCGAGGCGTCGAACGGGAACGTGGTCACGAGCTGGAGCATTTCGTCGCGCAGGGCGGTCTGGGCGACGCGGAGGTTCGCGCCGGCCGTCCGGATGGCCTCGAGGCTCGCGAGCTTCCGCAACGCCACCCCGGCAGAGACGCGCTGCTTGAGCTGGGCCTCCAGCAGGGCGATGAGCTTGCGTCGCAACTGATCGCGCAGCATCGCGCGGGCGGCGGCGACTTTCGCGGCGTCCTCCACGACGATGCGATAACGGCTGGACTCGGTGCTCTGGAACCCGCCCGCACCCTCCAGCTGGCGATTGTCGGTCGCCACCGCGTGGTAGACCAGCACGTCGCCCTCGGTGGCCTGACGTAAGGTGATTTCGTAGTCCAGCAGCACGCTCTTGCGCCCGGCGATCTCGGCGTTGGGGAAGGCGGTGAGCTTGGCGGGGTCTTCGCCTTCCTTGCCGGCATAGACGGCCACGCCGGACAGACCGACCCGGTCGGCCGCCTTGAGACGGATCGACAGCGTCCCGCCCGGGGCGATGCTCACGTCCTTGCCAGGGCGGGTGATGGCGATGGTCGGCGCGTCGTCCGGGGCGGCGCGGATGCGGAAACTCCCCCCGTCGAGCCCCTCACCGATGCGCGCGGCGATGTCCTCTGCCGCCTCTCCGCCCAGCGCGGGGACCTGCTGAATGGGTCGGCCCGTCTCGTCGGCGAGCACCATCCGGTATCGCCCATCGGTCATCACGCGGAAGGTGTGTCGGTAGGTGGTTCCCTCGGCCTGCATGGCGACGGGGGCGGCGCCGGAGCGTTCGAACGTCACGCGCGGTACGCGTTCGGCGAGGTGCAGCGAGACGGTGACGCGCGTCCCGATCGGAACGTCGATGTCGCCGCGGGCGTTGGGGATGGGTTTGTTCGGCCAACCGGTGTACTCGGGGTAGTCCAGCATCAGGTCGATGCCCTTGACGTCGATCTGCCGAACGACCGTCACCTCATGCCACTCCCGATCCATCGGCCAACGGTCGCCGCCGATCTGCACGGCGTATCGGATGCTCTGCTCGGCCGGGAAGGGCGGAATCGCAAGCTTGCGTCGCCCCTCGCTGGCAAGCATGGGGATCGGCTCGCGGCGGCCTTCGATGCGCACCCGGGCGGAGACGTCTTCGCCGAGGGGCTCAGCCAGCGTCGCGGAGATGGCGATGGTCTCGCCGGCAAAGACGGTGGCGTCGCCGGGCGTGAGCGATTCCAGTTCGATCGAGTTGACGCGCGAGACGTACCGGGTCGGGGTGATCGCCGCCTGCAGCCCCCGCCCGAGTCGGCCTGGCTGGAGGAGGATGAAGGCGCCCGCCAGGGCAGCGAGGATGCCCGCTGAAAGAGCCCACTTTCGCAGGGGTTGGAGGTTCACGCTGCGGGTGAGCTGCACGTCGCCGCATCGGCCTACCGCTTCGTCGATGGCGTGCTGGACGAGCTCGCGCGACGCCTGGGCGTCGTCGCGCGACAGCAGGATCGTGTTGATCAGGTCGTTGCGGACGTCGGGCAGGGCCGATTCCACCAGGCGGGCCACCTGGGCGGCGTTGCGGCGTCGCAGGGCGGGTCGCAGCCAGCACCATACCACCGCACCGGCCAGCACGCAGATCGCCGCCAACAGAACGACCCATCGCAGCAGGGCGGGGGGTTGGTCCGGCCAATAGCCCAGCGAGAGGCCCACAGCCAGGCCCGTGGCCAGCAGGATCGTCGCCACCGCCAGCGTACCGGCTGCCAGGTCGATCAGCCATTGACGCAGGCGGACCGCGTGAAGCTGCTGGAGGAGTTCGTTCACGCCTCGATACGTGTTGAGCGTCGTCATGGCGTTGCCTTCCTGCCCGGCGGGGCGGGAGATCTCAGCGGGCTGCTACCTTATGTATAACGTCTCGTCGCGGTGGGCGATGCGGAAAACCCCGCGGTTTTCACTCCCTGCCGGGCGGCGGACCCACACGTTGGTCGGGTCGGTCCGTCGCAGCCAAGAGGCCCGGTCGATGCGGAGCTGGTGGAGCATTTTCCGCAGGAAGCGCATGTCGACCCGGTCGGTATCGGCGCGGTAGCGTGCCATTTCCGCCATCGCCTTGCGGACCGACCAGCCGTTGACCACGACCCGCCAGGCGGCGACCAGCATGCCCGTGCGGTCTTCGCCGTGCTGGCAGTGTACCAGCGACGTGATGCCCTCGCGGCGGGCGGCGAAGAGGAAGTCCTCGATCTGCCCCAGGTTCGGCAGCCTGGCAGCGATCGGGATGTGGACCATGGTGGCGCCGGCGTCCCGGGCGGCCTGGCGGGTCCGGGCCAGTTGGCGGGGGTCTTCCTCGCGCGTTCGCAGGTTGATGATCTGCTGGACGCCGAACCGCTCGAGCACCCGCCAGCCTTCTCCCAGCGGCTGGGGCGAGCGGACCAGACGCCCGGGCTCGACCACGCCGAGGTTGTCCGTGAAAAAGAAGGCGTAGTCCACCTGGAACGCACCGACGAACGCCGCCGTCGCCACGAGAACCTGCAGGCCGTGATGTTTCAACCAGCCGATCATGTGCGTGCAGTATACCTCATCGGATCCCGGAGCGCAAAGAAACGGGCGCCGGCGGGATTGCCCCCGGCGCCCGGCCGTCATCGGATGTGCGGGTCAGTCATCGTCTTCATCATCGTCTTCATCATCATCATCGTCATCGTCGTCATCGCGTCGGTTGCGGCGATTGGCGCGGCGGTCGCCATCGTGGCCTCGCAGGTGTGGGCGTATGGCCTTGCTCATCTTGCGCCACTGCTCTTTCTGCTCGTCGGTGAGGATCTTGTCGATCTTCTCGCGGGCTTCCTTGTGCAGCTGCATGATGCGCCGTCGGGCGTTGGTCTGCAGTTGGCTGCGTGCCTTCTCGCTCCTGGCGTCCTTGCGGGCATTGCCGACACGCTTGGAGAGCTGTTCCATCTTGCCGTGGAGGTCCTTGACGACGTCGCGGATCTTGTCGACCTGCTTCTCGTCGAGCTTGATCGCGCCGGCCAGCCGCGGGTGCAGCAGCATGCCCACCATCATCGGGCGTCGAGCTTCTTCGCCCTTGGCGCCTCGTTCGCCTTGGCTGCCCCGTCTGCCGACCGGTCTATCGGACCCCTGCCGGCCGTGTTCCTTCATCTGTGAGCGCGACTTGCCCATCGGGCACTTGCCGTCGCGTTTGCACTGCTCTTTGCCCTTCCTGCATCGCGGGCACTGACGGGCTTGCTTGTCGTCGCCCTTGTCCCGGCCGGGCCGGGGGGGCTTGCCGCCGCCGGAGCGTTTCATCATCGGGCATTCGCGCTGGCCGGTGGATCGGTGGCGTTTTGGCCCGTCTTTCTTTCGGCCCATTTCGCGCGGGTTGGGTTTGTCCACGCCCTCGGCGATCTGCCTGACCAGGCGGGTCAGTTCGGGCGGGGCGAGCATGACCATCGTGTTGGACTGCTCGTTGACGGCGTGGGGGACGTCCTTGAGGTGCGGGGCGACGTGCTTGCTGCGGGCCAGCTGCTCGAGCGTGCCGATGAAGGAATCCACGTGGATGTGCTTGAACTGGTAGATCAGCACGTCGGTGCGGGCCTTGCCTTTGTTCTTGTTCGCGGCCTGGCGGGTTCGTCGACCCTCGCGGCGGGGTTGATTGGCGGAGGTGCTTTTGCGGGCGGCTTCGCGACGATCCTTGCGCCGGTCGCCCTTGCGATCCTTTTCGTCGGCCAGGCCGTTCGTGGCCAGCAGGCCGGCCATTATCGCGATGCAAAGCAGTGTTCTCTTCATGGTGCGTCTCCTTGTTGGGGTTCGGGCGCCTCGGTGGCACCTTGCGCGGGGCGGATGGATGCGTTCGCGTGCTATGCCCATTGTATGGACAACGCACAACGCCGGCCGCGATTGCGGGAATTTCGCGGAAAGCTTTCTTCCGCGGCGCAATGAAACGCCGGCGACGTCCGTTCAGACGCCGCCGGCGGCGGTGTGTTTCACGTCATCCGTCTCAGCGGGCGACGACATCCTGCCCGAAGGTCTCGGTGAACCAGACGTTCATTTCATCGTCGCTGATGGCGGTGGTTCGGCCGGCGTCGTACTCGGCGTCGACCTTGTCGCGGATCTTCAGCAGGCGGGCGTCGTCCTTGGCGACGGTGATCTCGTGGCGCGACTCGATCCAGTGCTTGATGCCCGCAGCCCCGGACTTGTCGGTAATCGCCACGCCGATCGGTCGACTCAGGAGCTTCTTGGTGTCGAAGGCGGAGTAGATCTCCTCGCTCTTGAGCAGCCCGTCGGCATGGATGCCCGCGCGGGTCGTGTTGAAGTCCCGCCCGATCAGCGGATAGTTCGTCGGGATCTCGTAGCCAATGACGTTGGCGAAGTACTCGGCGATCTCGGTGATGACCGGGTAGTTGACCTTCGGGTCCTGCCCGCGAAGCTGGGCGGCCTCGATGACCATCGCCTCCAGCGGCGAGTTGCCCGTCCGCTCTCCGATGCCCAGCAGCGAGGAGTTGCACGCGGCGCAGCCGTACAGCCAGGCGGTGGCCGGGTTCACCAGTACCTTGTGGAAGTCATTGTGGCCGTGCCACTCCAGCAGGTGGCTGGGCACGCCGGCGTCGTGGACCAGGCGGTGGCAGAGCTTGGGCACCGACCGCGGCAGGGCCGCCTCGGGCCAGGGAACGCCATAGCCCATCGTGTCGCACAGGCGGATCTTGACGTCCATCCCGTACTCTTCGCGGAGCTTCATGAGTTCCACGGCGAAGGGCACGACGAATCCGTCCACGTCGGCGCGGGTGATGTCCTCGAAGTGGCAGCGCGGAAGGATGCCCTCGTCCAGGGCGGCCCGGGCGACGTCGAGATACTGCTGCAACGCCTGGCGACGGTCTTTCTTGAGCTTCAGGAAAATATGATAGTCGCTGCAGCTGGTGAGGATGCCCGTCTCGGGCAGCTTCATGTCGCTGACCAGCTTGAAGTCGCTCTTGACCGCGCGGATCCAGCCGGTGATCTGCGGGAACTCCGCCCCGACCTCGCGGCAGCGGTCCACCGCGTCGCGGTCCTTCTTGGAGTACAGGAAGAACTCGCTCTGACGGATCAGGCCCGAGCCGTTGTCCAGCTTCGCCTCGAGGCGGTAAATGTCCACGATCTGATCGATGGTATACGGCGGGCGGGCCTGCTGACCGTCGCGGAATGTCGTGTCCGTGATCCAGATCTTCTCGGCCGGCGAGAAGGGAACCGTCTCGTTGTCGAACTCCACGCGGGGAAGCTCGTGGTAGGGGAACTGGTCGCGATACAGGTTCGGTTCGTCCACGTTTTCAAGGGGCTTGTCAATCATGGTCGTTTCGGTCTCCAATCGGTCTATAGGTAGTCGGACCGCGCGAGTATGCCATCGTCGGGGGTTTCCCAAGTCGGCTTGAGGAGGCCGGGCGAACACCGGCTTCGGACCTCGAGCGCTCCGATTCAACGGACAATTCTAGGCAAAGCGAGGCCCCCATGCAACCCATTTTAGTGCGCTTCGGGCGCAAGGCGAATCGGCGACTTGGCTTGGAGCGTTTCTTCCTCGACGAGAAGCTACCGCGGCGTGATGCGCACCCGTCGACCTTCCAGCACAAATCGGCCCGCGGCGAACAGCCCGATCGCCTCGGGGTAGGCTTCGCACTCGGCCTGGAATACCCGGGCCGCCAGCGTCTCGGGCGTGTCGTCCTCGGCGACGGGCACGCACTTCTGAACGAGGATCGGGCCGGTGTCGTAACTGTTGTCGGCCAGGTGTACCGTACACCCGCTGACCTTGCAGCCGTGATCGAGAACCGCCTGGTGGACCCGCCTGCCATGCATGCCCCGCCCGCCGAAACTCGGCAGCAGGGCGGGGTGGATGTTCATCACGCGGCCTTCGTACCGGCGAGGGATGGTCCACAGCGAGAGAAACCCGGCCATGCAGACCAGGTCCACCTCCGCGGCGTCGAGATGCTCGATGATCGCGCCCGAGTAAGCGTCGCGGTCGGGCATCTCGCGATACGGAACGACGTGCACGTCGAGCCCGGCGGCCTCGGCCCGATCGACCCCCTTGCACTGGCGCGACGCGACCACCGTAGCCACCTCGGCGGGAAGGTCACCGGCGCCGATGCGATCCAGAAGGTTCAGCAGCGTGGTCCCTCCGCCCGAGAGCAGCACGCCCAGGCGGATCGGCCGATCGAATGGTTCACTGGGAAGCGTCATGGGAGTGATTATATCGGGCGGGGGGACCAATGCGAGCCTCAGCCCCGCGCATCGACGGGAAGCTCGCCCAGCGCCCGGTGTGTCAGGTCGATCAACTCGCCCGCCTGGTCGGCCTCGGCGTCGTCGGCCCAGATCTCCCCGAGAACCTCACCCAGCGACGCACGGGTCAACCCGTCTTCGCCGGCAGGCAGGTCAGCCGGCGGATCGGTGAGTTCGTCGGCCCGGCGGATCATCGAGAGAACCCCGGCAGCGGCGCCCTTGGCGAGGTGGGTCGGCGAGATTCCGGCATCCAGGGACCGACGCATGGTTCCGTAGATGCGGTCGTCCCAGCCGAGCTTTCGGCGGTGGTCGCGCCCGACGCGTTCGACCAGGTCGTTGAGGTTCGGATTCACCATGCGTTCGAGGAGGTCCTCGGCATACGCCCGCCAGCCGACGGGGGTAAACAGCGGGTCGCCCAGCCCCGCGTGCCGCGCGATCAGCGCCGGGCCCGACTCGTCCAGGAAGGCGGCCCGCGCGATGGCGAGAATGCCCTCGTCGTCGCCGACTTCCGCGATCGTCCGGTAGCCCCGCAGGTCCGCGAGGTAGCCCATCACGGCGTGGATCGCGTTGTGGCCGAAGAGCTTGGCCTCCTCGAAGGGCAGCAGGTCCGACTTTTCCTCGAACACGTCAATGCCGCGCCGAAAGCCCTCCAGCTCCACCCGCGAGACGAGAATGCGGTTGAACTCCTCGATGAGAATCGCCCTGCCGGCACGGGGCGTGATGGGAACCAGTTCCATCGCTTCGATGGTCTGGGGGTCGGTAATCACGCCGCTCATCTTCCCGATGACGGTGTTGAGCGCCTGGAATGCATCGATGGCTGCGCCGGCTTCGGCGAGCTTGCCGGTGAGGATTTCCGCGGCGTGGTTGTTGTTCTCGGCGGCGTAGAGAATGGTCGGGCGGGGGGCGGGTCGCCGGGCAAGCCCTGCCTTCAGCAGCGAGACCACCGACGCATCCCCGCCGACGTCGTAGAAGTTCACGCTGGGCAGGGCGGTGGCCAACTCGCCGGCCTCGGCGATCGCGTCGATCAGCCCGTTGCGCCCTTCCGGCGTGCGCGGGTTCATCAGCTCGATGCCCGAGAGCTCGAAGGGGTCCACGCGGTCGGCGCGGGCGATGTTCAGGGCGTATCGCCCCCCGGCGTCCTGGACGGCCCGGACGAGTTCGGCGTCCACCTCGGCGACGACGAACCGGTCGAAGTTGCCCGAGAGATACGCTTCATACAGGAACAGCCCGCCCTGGATGGGGCCGAATCCGAATCCGACGAAGGTTCTGGTCATGGTCGTCTCCCGCGGCGAACAGCCCGCCTACTTGCCCACCTTCAGGAGTTCCTTTTCGGCCTTGGCGGTCCACAGCCCGCCCTCGCCCAGCTTGGCGGCGACCGTTTCGTAGTGGTCTTCCAACTGGGAGAGGGGAATCAGGCCGGTCTCCTTCAGCTGCGGGTAGACGATGATCTTGCCGGCAATCTCGCGGTTCTCGACGGCGGCGATGCCCGCCTCGGCACCGGCCATCCCGCAGATCGCGTCCACCGAGCAGTTCGTGTCCAGCTGCTTCGAGAGCACCTTGGTCAGCACGATCTTCATGTCCGTGATCCGCGAGCCGCTGGTTCCGAACATGAAGCACCGCTTGGCGATGTAGGCGTCCATGTCCAGGTCGTGTCGCGTCGGGGCGGGAATGCCCGCGAAGATGTTGATCAGGGCGTCCTCGTTGGCATCGGCGATCGCCTGGGACACCAGCTCGCCCACCGGGGCCATCAGCGCGAAGTACGTGAACTCGCCATCGACCTCGGTGGTCCTGGGGTTTATCAGCTCCAGCGGAACGGAGGCCTGGCGGGCGAAGGGGGTGGCCTTGCTCTTGAGGGCCTCGAGGCGTTCGGAGTCGAAGTCCGTGCCCACCACCGAGACGTTCTTCATCCCGCAGCAGATGTCGCGGATCGTGTGCATCTGCCCCATCGGGCCTCCCGCCCCGATCACCATCACCCGCTCGCCCGGGCGGATCTCGCCGGTCTCGGGGATGTTGTGATACGCCACCGCCGCCGAGGAACTGGTCGTGCCGATCCATCGCGTGCCGCCGTAGTGTACCCGCCCGACGCCCACGGAGATCGGCTGACCGATCTCGCAGCCGTCCAGGACGATGTTGAAGATTCCCCCGCCGGCGAGCTTGTCGTTCAGCGAGTCGATCCCTTCCTTGCTGGTCCCGAAGTACACGATGTCGTCGAAGTGCTCGTCGGGGAGGTCCTGCGATCCGCCGGAGAGTGTGACCTGGAACCCGAGGTCCCGAACGGCCTGCACCTGCTCGTCGTCGCCGCACATCATGGTGACCTCGGCGGGTTTGCCGGCGTCGTCAAAGGCGTCATCGATGCCGTCGACCTCCCGGCCCGGCTCGACCACAATCAGCATCCTCCCGCCGGGCTTGAGGCGTCGGCGTTCCAGCGTGACGTACGAATTCTCGACGCACGCCCACGGCTCGACCAGCGCCACCGACGAGGCGCTGGAGTCCTGCTCGTCGACGTCCACCGGAATCAGGAAACGCTGGTCGCCTTCCATGACCACCCGTTCGTCGGTGAGGATGTACTCCTGCAGCCCGCCCTCGAAGTTGTAGCCGAACGCGCCGTTGGAGCCGTGGGTTTTCAGCGGGCGGTAGTCGGCCTGCACCATCACCGTCTCGCCGACGCGGTGGTGCCGGACATCCTCGCCGACCGCGACGATCTCGGCTGCCACCTCGTGGCCGGGCACGGTGGGCGCATCGCCCGGGACGTAGCTGGGCAGCGATTCCAGCACGCTCGGGTCGATCCCTTCCACGACCGGACCCTTGCGAGGGTGGTCGGAAAACTGCTTGAGCAGCTTGAGGTCCGAGAAGCACAGCCCCACGGCCTGCACTTTCGCGAGGATCTGCCTGCCGGTGGGCGCGTGGACGGGCTTTTCGCGGTTGAGCGTCAGCTTGCCCGGGCCCACCAGCTGAACGGCGGCCTGGGTATCGGGGAGTTTCACGTCGTCACTCATGGTTGGATCCTGTCTAGTTGAGCATGACCTGTCCGCCGGTTACGGGGACGGCCTGGCCGGTCTCGTACTGCTGTTCGATGAGGTAGTATACCGCCTTCATCACGTCGGGCGTGGTGCAGCCCCGGTGGATGGGCGTCTTGGCTTCGTAGGCTTTGCGGACGTCTTCGACCGTCTTGGCGCCGGGCACTTTCCCGGTTCGCAGGTATTGCACGAACAGCCCGTTGTCCGGGTCCGACCACAGCGGGCCGTCGTAGAAATTGCCCGGGCAGATCGAGTTGACCTTCACGCCGTCCTCCACCAGCTCCAGGGCGAACGACTGGGTCAGCCCGATCCCGCCGAACTTGCTGCCGGCGTAGGCGAAGTTCTTGTTCGAGCCGGTCAGCCCGCTCTTGGAATTGATCTGGATAATGTCGCTCCAGTAGCTCTCCCGCGCGGCGTGCTGGATGGCCAATACGCCCGAAACGTTCTGCACGCAGATATAGTAGCCCTTGTAATTGACGGACGTCACGAAGTCGAAATCGGCCTCGCTCTGCGTCTTGACGCTCTGGGCACGCAGCACACCGGCGTTGGCGATCAGCACGTCCAGCCCGCCGAAGCTGCGCACGATCTCTCCGACCGCCCCGGCCACCGATTCGCCGTTGCTCACGTCGATCGCCAGCCCCATAGCCCGGCCGGGCCCGTACTGCCGGCACAGCGCGTCGGCTTCGTCGCGGGCGCCGTCGACGTTGATGTCCGCGAGTACCACGTCAGCGCCCTCGGCTGCGAGATGCCGGGCGATCTCCAGCCCGAATCCCTGGGCGGCCCCGGTGACCAGCGCCACCTTGCCCGCCACCCGGCCGGTGGCTGCGCTGGCCCGACCCAGCGCGGCGCGATACGCCTCAGCCTCCCAGCCTTCAATGAACGCGCGGTGTTCGGCGCTGAGCGGGGCAATCCCGCCGGCCCGGATGGCCCCGGCGGAAATCAGCATCGCGTCATGGAAGACATCGCGCACGGTCCGCGCCCGGGCGATGTCGTCGCCCACCGCCAGGATACCTGCGCCCTGGAGAATCACGACTCGCGGCGGCAGGGAGCAGGCCTGTCTGTGGGCGTCGATCGCGTCGGTCAGTCGACGGATCGTCTCGCCGGGCTCTTCGTCGCAGGTCGGCTTGAAGACCATCGGAAAGCTGCCGCAGTAGACGATCTGGTCGGGGGTCAAAGGCCCGCCGGTGGCGGTTTCGATGCCCGGCCCGCTCGAGGCGACCGCCTGGGCGAGCGGCGAGGTGTCGGAAGAGACGATCTTCAACGTGTCGCTGTCGGCCAACAGTGCCCGCAAGGCCGGCGCGACGGTGGCGAGGACATCGTCGGCGTTGGCGAGTGGCTGGGCGGGGCCGAACGCATCGGCCGGGGTGTCCAACGAGACGCGTTGGGAGAGCGTTTCCAGCACGCGATCGGTCTTCTGTTGGATCTCGTCGAGACTATCTCCACCGACGATGAGTCCGTGGTTCTGCATGATGATGGCCGTCGGGGCGGGCTTGCCGGCCGACCGCAGCGTCGCCAGCCCGTCGCGGATGGTTTGGGCGAGGATGTAGCCGGGCTCGACGAAGGGCACCCAGAGCACTTCCTCGCCGAAGAGTTCCTCGACGATGGATTGTCCTTCGGTGCAGCAGGCGACGGCGTTGACCAGCGTCGGGTGCGTGTGGGCCACGAACGTGTCGCTCAGCAGGTGGTGCAGGAGGGCTTCCACGCTGGGGCGTCGCGTGTCGGCAGGGTCGCAGCGGGCGGCGAGCATCGCCTGTTTCACGCGCGCTTCGCGCTGGGCCGGTTCGTCGGCGAGTTCGCTGCACAGCAGGGCGTTGAGGTCCGAGCGGTTCATCGCGACGAACCCGTCGGCGTCGATGGTTCTCAGCGACCCGCCGGACGCCTTGACGTGCAGCGTATCGTCGGTTTTGGCCGATGTGTTTCCGCCCCCGGCGATCACGAACCGTTCGTCGCTGCCGAAGTGGCGGGACAGGGCGATGAGTTGATCCATGAGCGTCGCGTCGGGTGAGAGGTCCTGCCAGTCGGGCGTCGAAGCCATCGGGTGCATCGTCTCCTTTCGGGTGTCGTCGCCGGCGGGGTGCTCTCAGCCGGTGAGGGTATGATAGCGACCAAGGACAGCGGCGCCGAGGGCGCTGAGGGCCGAGATCCGCCGGCGGGGCGAGTCCCACGCGGGGTTGGGCTCGCCGTCTGCGGTGACGTAGCCGTCCTCGCCGTGCAGCGAGAGAAGTTGATGGGCCACCACCAGCTCGGCGCCCTGGCGGAGAATCTCGCGGACCGGTTCGGGCACGTGGCAGCCTCCGGCGCAGCCCGGTTCGATCGGGCCCAGTTCCAGCGTGTTGTGTTCGGTTCCGCCCGTTACGGCGATGCCCGCCTCCCGCATGGCTGTGACGTACTGCTGCAGGACGGCAGGCTGGTTGCGCGTGGGAATGAACTCCGCGCAGTGGATGCCCCGCCGCTGGAGGTTGCGGATCAGCTCGCCCACCGGCTGCTCGAACGGACAGATCGGCGTGGTTCCGTCGGCCAACGTGGGGTAGCAGGGGATTCCGCCCAGTTCGAGGATGAGCTCTTTCGCCTCGGCGAAGCTCACGAACGACTCGGGCACGAAACAGGGCTTGCCCGCCTTCATCAGGTGCGAGCGAATCTCGCCCTGGATGGTGACCGCTGCGTCGGGCGTCGCCTTGGACGGGGCGCCCAGAATCCGCCCCAGTGTCTCAACCCGGCCTTCGGGCTCGGTCCGGTCGAACATCGCCTCCTGGAACGCCTGGGCGACGTGACGCTCCTGGATGGTCACCGTCTGGCGGGGCACGTCGTGGCGGGAGACGATCCGGTCGGTCACGGCGTCGGCATCGAGATTCAGCTCCAGGTCGTTGGCGGCGAAGTGGGCGTTGAGCTTGTCGATCATCTCGGCCATCCGTGCGTCATCGTTGCGGCGGATGGTTTCGAGCAATTCCTTCGCCCGGTCGGTCATCGGGTCCAGCTTGGTGATGCCCTTGCCGCAGAGGTAGATCTTGCCCGGGTTGCCGGGGTCGTTGATCTTCACGCCGGCTTCGCGGAGCTCGTCATCCATGCAGAGGATCTCCAGCCCCATCAGCGGGAAGATACCGGCGGCCCGGCAGCGCTGGATGAACTCGGCGTACACGGTAAAGTCGTAGTAGTTGCTCACCCCGAGCACGGACACGTCCTGCTGGGCGGCGAGGTCGACGGCCTGGGCGACGCTCTGGAAGGCAGAGAAGTTCGGCGGCAGGTGGATGTGGGCGTTGATGCGCACGGTTCGGTCGGGCTGGCGACCCGCCTCGGCGAGATCGCGCAGCTGGGCGGGGGTGGCGACGGCTTTGAGGGTCTCCAGGGCGTCGGCTGACTCGGGCATGGGGGGCTCGCTTTCGTGGTGGTCGCTTTACAGGGCGGCGGTGGCGCGGATCACCTTCCGGGGCGGCAGGTGCAGGGCCCCGGAGAGGGCATCCTCGGCTGCCTCCTTGACGGATTCGCTGATTGTCGGATGGGCGAAGACGGTCTCGGCCAGGTCGTGGGTGGACGCCCGGGTGTGCAGCATCGCACCGGCGACGGCGACGATTTCCGTGACGTTGTGGCCCATCAGGTGAACGCCCAGAAGCTCGTCGGTCTCGCGGTGGCGGATGACCTTCGCGAAGCCCTCCGTCTCGCCGACGGCCAACGCTTTGCCCAGATGGCCGATCGGGAACGTGCCGATCGAGATCGGCAGCCCTTTCTCGCGGGCGGCGTCCTCGGTGAAGCCTACCCCGGCGATTTCCGGGAACGTGTACACCGCCCAGGGGATGGGTGCCTGGAAGGAGGTCTCTTCGCCCAGTGCGTTACGGGCTGCGGCGACTCCGTGGGCGCTGGCGGCGTGGGCCAGCAGGCATCGGCCGGTCGCGTCGCCGATGCAGTAGACGCCCTCGGCCGAGGTGGCCATCGTGTCGTCCACGCGGACAAAGCCCCGCTCGGAGGTCTCGATTCCGACGGTCTCCAGCCCGATATCCCCGGTCGCGGGCGATCGCCCGATCGCCAGCAGCACGCGGTCGGCTTCGACGGACTCGCCATTGCCCAGCGTCGCCTTGACGCCGTCACAGCCGGCGGCGAGCTCTTCCACGCGGGTGTCGGTGTGGCTGGTGATTCCGCGCGATTCGAGAATGGTCTGCATGGCCGGGCCCAGCTCGGCGTCCATCTCGGGCAGAAGGCGGGGCATCATCTCCACGATGGTGACCTTCACGCCCATCGGCTGAAGCATGCACGCGAACTCACAGCCGATGACGCCGCCACCGACGATCAGCAGACTTTCCGGCAGCGTGTCCCAGTGGAGGGCTTCGTCGGAGGTGCACACCACCGACGGATCGCTCGGCCAGGAGGGGATCCGCGTCGGCGTCGAGCCCACCGCGAGGATGACCTTGCCGCTTTTCAGCTCGGTGGTCTTGCCCTTCCGGTCGGTAACGGTCACGGTGCCCGGCCCGGCGAGCCTGCCCGTGCCTTTGTGGAGATCCACGCCGCGGGCTTTGAACAACGCCCCGATGCCGCCGCGAAGCTTGCGGAGCGTCTTGTCCTTGCGCTTCTGGATGGCGGGCCAATCGGCGCCGGCAGCGCCGCCGACCGTTACGCCCATCTCGGATGCGTGCTCGATCTCGTGGAGCAGCTCCGCCGAAGCCAGCAGCGCCTTGGACGGAATGCAGCCGTTGTTGAGGCAGGTCCCGCCGAGATGGGGCGACTTCTCGACGACGGCAACCTTCGCGCCCAACTGGGCGGCCTTCAGGGCGGCGATGTATCCGCCCGGACCCGTGCCGATGACTGTGATATCGTAGTGGTCTGACATTGGTACCCTATCGGGAAAGCAAATCCCAAATTCCAAGTAGCAAATTCCAAAACAGCAAACAGCGAACGGCAAATTCCAAATTCCAAGCAGCAAATTCCAAAACAGCAAACAGCGAACAGCAAATTCTAAATTCCAAGTAGCAAATTCCAGAACAGCAAACAGCGAACGGCAAATTCCAAATTCCAAGTAGCAAATTCCAGAACAACAAACAGCGAACAGCAAATTCCAAATTCCAAGCAGCAAATTCCAAAGCAGAAACAGCGAACAGCAGATTCCAAATTCCAAGCAGCAAATTCCAAAGCAGAAACAGCGAACAGCAGATTCCAAATTCCAAGCAGCAAATTCCAAAGCAGAAACAGCGAACGGCCAACCCCAGCCGTAGGGTGCTGCGTTTACTCCTGCCGTTTGTATATGATCGTGCTGAGTATCTTCAGAAGTTCGCCCACCTCCGAAGCCAGTTCACTCCGGAAGCGATTGGCCACTTCGTCCTCTCCGCAATCCACCAGCCGAAGCCAGTAGGCACTCTCCTTGGCTTCCTTCCGAGCGATCCGGATCCGATGGAGAAAGTCTTTGTCGCTCAGGGCTTCGTTGGCCTCGATGTAGTTCGCTCCGACCGAACCCGAAGAACGCACCAACTGCCGTGCGTCTTCGCGGTTCGCCAGCGTTCTCGGCAGCATCTTCACGAAGGATCGCGTCTGCTGTGCGAACAGGAAGGTCCTTTCCTGGAGGCTGTACGGCTTGCTGCCTGCCGGTTTCTTCATCGCATCCCCCTGGAACGCTTAACTCTCATTCCTTGGAATGTGTCACTTGGTCTTTGGCACTTTCAGTTCCTACTTGGAACTTGGTCTTTGGAGCTTGGAATTTGTTGTTTCTCTCCTCGTCTTGATAGCCCCACCTTTCACTGCGCTCAAGACGGGGGGTTCGTCGACGCGAACACGCATCCAAGGGTGCCACAGGCATGTCCCCATGCCTGTGCCCAACAGCGGCGTTCGGCACCGGCGTGCGGAGACGCCGGTGGCACCAGTCCAGTTGCCAGTTGCTGTTCCTTTACTCACACACCTGTGGTTGTTCGAGCAGTTCTTTCAGGCGGGCCATGAATTTCGCAGCCAGCAGGCCGTCCACAACGCGATGGTCGGCGGCGAGTGTCATTTTCATCACCCGTCCCGGGCGCATCGCGCCGTTTTCCACGATGACATCTTCCTTCACCGCACCCACCGCGAGGATGCCCGCTTCGGGCGGGTTGATGATCGCGCTGAACTCGTCCACGCCGAACATGCCCAGGTTCGTGATGGTGAACACGCCGGCTCCGACGCCTTCGAGCTGACCTTCCCGAGCGGCAGAGACGATCCGCCGCGTCTCGCCCGCCAGGGTCTGCAGGTCCATGCGGTCGGCCTCCAGGAGGACCGGCACGGTGAGCCCGTCGTCGGTGCCCACAGCGATGCCGATGTTCGCCGACGGGGCGGTGATGATTTCGCCGGCCTCCTCGTCGATCCGCGAACGCATCTCGGGGAACTCCGCCAGTGCCCGCCCGGCGGCGAGGGTCACCACGTCGTTGACGCTCACCTTGAACTGCGTCTTGCGGGCACGGTAGTAGTCCATCAGCGCGTCGGCCCGGACGGTCACCGTCATGTAGAAGTGCGGAACGGTCTGCTTGGAGACCTGCAGGTTCTTCGCGATCGCCCGGCGCATCTTGCTCATCGGCTCGGCTGTGACGTCGCCGACAGGACCGGTGGTCGCCGGCGCGGGCGCGACGGCGGCGTGGGCGGCGGGTGTCCCGCTGGTGGCAGCGGCGGGGGCGGCTTCGACGTCGTCGGACAGCACGCGGCCGTCGGGTCCGCTGCCGGGATACAGGGTCGCTACGTCCAGGCCCTTCTGCTGGGCGAGTTTGCGGGCGGCCGGCGAGGCGGGCGTGCGCGTCATTCCGTCGGGCAGGTTGGCAGCGGCAGCGCGGGCCGGGGTCGGGGTCGACCGGCGTGCCGGTCTGGTCGGCGCTTTGGCTGGTTTCTTCGCCGCCGGGGCGGGTTTTGATTCCTTCCGGGGTTTCGTCCCGGCCGGCTGGGCTGCGATGTAGGCGTCCACGTCGGCATCGTTGTCGGCCAGGTAGGCCACCGGGGCCTTCACCGGGACGGTTTCGCCCGCGGGGGCGACGATGCGGGCGAGTCGGCCGGCGTGCTCGGCTTCCACTTCCACGGTGGCTTTGTCCGTCTCGACCTCATAGAGGACGTCGCCGACGGAAATCGTATCGCCCTGGGCGACCTTCCACTCGATGATCGTTCCCTCTTCCATGGTGTTGCCCTGCTTGGGCAGCAGCAGGGGGGTCACGTCGCCGGCGGGCCCGTCGGCTGGCGTTTCGGCGGCGGCGCGGGCGGGCTCACCATCTGCTTCGACGGCAGGCGTCTCGCCGTGGGCGGAGAGGTAGGCGTCCACGGCTGCGTCGTCGTCGGCGAGATAGGCGATCGGCCCCTGCACCTCCACGATGTCGCCTTCCTGGGCGACGATGCGGGCGAGTCGCCCGGCGTGGTCGGCTTCGATCTCGACGGTGGCTTTGTCCGTCTCGATCTCGCAGATCACGTCGCCGGCGGAAATCGTGTCGCCCGGGGCGACTTTCCACTGGACGATCGTGCCTTCTTCCATCGTGTTGCCCTGTTTGGGCATCAGCAGCGGGGTTACGTCGTCGGGAAGCGTCCGGGCGTCGGAATCGGCCATCGTGGGGGCTCCTGCAGGTGCGTCGGGGTTCAGGCTCGCCAGCGGATCGCCGGGACAGAGCGTGGTGGCCGGCGTGGCGTGGATCTCCTCCAGCGTGCCGGCGGCGGGGGCGTTGACCTCGATCAGGGCGCGGTCGGTTTCCAGCGTCACCAGCAAATCGCCCTCGGCGACCGACTCGCCCTGGCGGCGATGCCATCGGGCGACGGTGGCTGTGGAGATGCCCTTCGCCTCGGGCAGCTTGATCGTGTGCATGCGGGTCCTCGGGTTCAGACGGTTCGTCGACGGACTTCCCAGCCCTCCCAGCGGCTGAGTGAGACGGGCAGCCCGGCCTTGCCGGCAGAGCGCCCGCCTTCGTATCTGCTCAACATATGACTGAAATTTGCACAAGTCAAGCAGAATAATGCAGGTTTTGTGTTGATCTTTTGCAGGTTTTCGTGTGTACTGTGTCATGCCGACTGGCTGGGACTTGCGGTCCGTCGGCGGATCCCATGAGCGCGACCACCGAACAACGACGCGAAGCCATACTCGAAGAACTTCTTGTCAGCAAGAAGGTTATGGTTCGTGACCTGGCGGGCGAACTGTCGGTTTCCGAGGCGACGGTCCGCCGCGACCTCAAGTCGCTTGCCGACGAGGGAAAGCTCGAGCTGGTCTACGGCGGGGCGACGCTGCCTCGCCGGTCGGATTTCAGCTTCCGCTCGAAGGCAGTTCGCAACGTGGATGACAAGAGAATCATCGGTCGGCTGGCGGGTCAGCGGGTGGGCCATGGTGATCAGATTTTGATCGACTCGGGGACCACCTGCTTTCAGATGGTCCCGTCGCTGAAGACCACTCGCGGCGTGTCGGTGATCGTCAACTCCGCGAGGCTGGCGCTGGAGTTGGACACGCCGGCCTTGAGCGTGATTCTGCTGGGCGGGCAGTATCGCCCCGACCGCATGGACACCGTCGGCCCGCTGGCCAGTGCGACGCTGGAGCAGCTGCACGGGTACGTGGCGTTCATCTCGGCCGACGGGTTGTCGATGGACGTCGGGCTCACCGCCAGCGACATCGAGAGTGCCGATCTGTACCGCCGGGCGGTCGCCAATGCCCGCCAGACGGTGCTGCTGGCGGATTCGAGCAAGTTCGAGAGCGCGTCGCTGTTCAAGATCGTGGATTTTGACGCAATCTCCTGCGTGATAACCGAACGGGCCCCGAGGCCCGCGTGGATGGAGTTTTTCCGAGAGAACCAGATTGAGGTGGTCTGTCCCGACGAAGGCTCGTCGGGCGAGGCGACCGACGCCTGAACAGGAGTTTTCCGATGCCCAAGAATCTGTTTGTCGATCCCGATGAGGTCCGCC
Organism: uncultured Planctomycetaceae bacterium; assembly: GCA_964521005.1. Classification (GTDB taxonomy): domain Bacteria; phylum Planctomycetota; class Phycisphaerae; order SM23-33; family SM23-33; genus CAZFPT01. The sequence goes on from CAZFPT010000009.1 coordinate 24,466, forward strand.
AGGGCGGGCAGATCGAGTTCACCCCGATCCCGATCAACCAGTACGGCCGATCGGTCAAGGACGAGCTGAGCACCTACTCGAAGGACGATCTGCTGGGCATTCAGTACGACATGCAGGTGATCCGCACCTTCGAGAGCATGCTCAACGACATCAAGCTCCGAGGCAGCTGGGAAGGCATCGAGTACACCCACAAGGGCCCGGCCCACCTGTCGATCGGGCAGGAAGCGTCGGCCGTCGGTCAGGCGTTCCTGCTGACCCCCGACGATCACATTTACGGCAGCCATCGCAGCCACGGCGAGATCCTCGCCAAGGGGCTTTCCGCCATCCGCAAGATGGAGGACGATCGGCTGATGGACGTGATGACCGGCTACCTCGGCGGATCGACGCTGAAGGTCGTCGAAGCCGGCGCCACCGGCGATACGACCTCTTTGGCGATTGATTATCTCGTGTATGGCGCGCTGGCGGAGATTTTCGCCCGCGAGACCGGCTTCAACAAGGGCATGGGCGGGAGCATGCACGCGTTCTTCCCGCCGTTCGGGATCTATCCCAACAACGCGATCGTCGGCGGCTCGGGTGATATTTCCGTCGGGGCTGCCTTGTACAAGCACGTGCGGAAGAAGCCCGGCATCGTGATCGGCAACATCGGCGACGCCTCGGCTGGGTGCGGCCCGGTGTGGGAGGGCATCTGCTTTGCCACCATGGACCAGTTCAAGAAGCTCTGGGACGAGGCCCATCGCGGCGGGCTGCCGTTGATTATCAACTTCCAGAACAACTTCTATGGCATGGGCGGTCAGCCCGTCGGCGAGACGATGGGGTTTGAGGTCCTCGCCCGCCTGGGCGCGGGGGTGAACCCCGAGCAGATGCACGCCGAGCGCATCGACGGGTACAACCCGCTGGCTGTGGTCGACGCCATCCGCCGCAAGAAGGAGATTCTCCAGGCCGGCGATGGCCCGGTCCTGCTGGACACGCTCACCTACCGCTACAGCGGCCATTCTCCGTCGGACGCCAGCGCCTACCGCACCAAGGAAGAGATCGAGGCGTGGCGCGAGCACGACCCGCTGGTGACCTACGCCGAGGGTCTCATCGAGGCCGGCGTTTGCACCCGGGAGGACATCGAGAAGATCGAGTCCGACGTGGAGGACGTCATCCGCAAGGCGGTGCTCAAGGCGATCGACGAGAGCGTCTCGCCGCGGGCCGATCTGAAGGAGGCCAACTGCCTGCTGGAGCGGACGATGTTCTCCGGCGAGCAGGTCCCCGCCCTGGACGACGACGAGCCCGAGCTTCTGCTCAAGCGCGAGGAGAACCCGCGCGTGAAGATGCTCGCCAAGCGCAGCCGATCGGGCCTGGACGAGGACGGCCAGCCGCTGCCGAAGGGCCGATGCGTGGGCATTCGCGACGCCCTGTTCGAGGCGGTTCTCGACGGATTCGAGACCGACCCGACGCTGGTGGCCTATGGCGAGGAGAACCGCGACTGGGGCGGGGCGTTCGCCGTCTACCGCGGTCTCACCGAAGCGCTGCCGTACCATCGGCTGTTCAACTCGCCTATCAGCGAAGGGGCGATTGTCGGATCGGCCGTCGGTTATGCCCTCGAAGGTGGCAGGGCGTTGGTGGAACTGATGTACACCGACTTCCTCGGCAGGGCGGGCGACGAGGTGTTCAACCAGCTCGCCAAGTGGCAGTCGATGTCCGGCGGCGTGCTGCGGATGCCGGTGGTCCTGCGGATCTCGGTCGGCAGCAAGTACGGCGCCCAGCACTCTCAGGACTGGGGCGCGCTGGTGGCGCACATCCCGGGGCTGAAGGTGTGCTTCCCCGCCACCCCCTACGACGCCAAGGGGCTGATGGCCACCGCGCTGAAGGGGACCGATCCGGTGATCTTCTTCGAGTCGCAGCGGATTTACGATCAGCCCGAGCTGTTCGTCGAGGGCGGCGTGCCCGAGGAGTCCTACGAGATTCCCTTCGGCGAGCCGGCCATCCGCCAGCAGGGCACGGACGTGACGATTCTCACTGTCGGGGCGACGCTGTACCGGGCCACCGAGGCCGTCAGGCAGCTCGAAGACGAGTTCGGCCTGTCGGTCGAGCTGATCGACGCTCGCAGCCTCGTGCCCTTCAACTACGATCCGGTCATCGAGAGCATCAAGAAGACGCGGAAAATCGTGCTGGCCTCCGACGCCTGCGAACGGGGAAGCGTCCTGCAGACGATGGCAGCGAAGATCACGCAGCTGGCGTTCGACGAGCTGGACGCCCCGCCGGTGGTGGTCGGTGCCCGCAACTGGATCACCCCGCCCGACGAGATGGAAGACGCATTCTTCCCGTACCCGGCCGACATCGTCGACGCGGTGCACGAGCACATCCTGCCGCTGAGGGGCTACACGCCCCAGCGCGACTGCTCAAACGCCGACTACCTGCGACGCTACCGCGAAGGTGTGTAACGGCTGAGCGATTCCCCAAGGACGCATCCGCCGCCGGGCTGTGTGTATCGCAGTCCGGCGGTTCTTCTATGGGCGCTTGGGCATTGTGTCGATAGAGTAAGTGAAACCAAATCGCTTCACAGGTTCCCGAGGCGTGAAACCAACCGCCTCGATCCATCAGGACAGGAAACCCGTCTATGGCTGAAACTGATCGTCCACGGTGTGTCATCCTGAGCCAGTTGTTCTACCCGGAGGAGGCTGCGACGGGACGGCTGTTGACCGACTTGGCCGAGGCAATGGTCGAGCGGGGTGTGGACGTCTCAGTCGTTGCGGGTCAGCCGACGTACTTTCACTACGGCAAGGCGCCGTGGGACATGGAGCACAGGGGCATTTCGATCCATCGGCCCCCTTGTACCTGGTTCAGGAAGGACTCGCTCCCGGGACGGCTGGCAAACATTCTCACGTTCGCGGCCGGCCTGCTGGGACATCTTTTGGCTCGGCGCGAGAAGGGGCCATTCCTGATCGTCACAAATCCGCCGTTCCTTCCGCTGGTGGGTTGGATATGCAAACGTTTACAGGGGGCCAAGTACGTTGTTCTCGTCCATGATGTATACCCTGAACTCCTGCCGCCCTACGGAATCTGCAGCGAGGACAGCCCCGTGGTGAAGCTCTGGAAGCCGCTGGACCGGCTCATCTATGGCCGGGCCGACGCCTCGGTTGTGCTCGGGCGGAAGATGGCTGACGTGATCGCCGCGAAGGACCCGCGCCCCGATCCGCACAGCCGTATCCATCGCATTCCGAACTGGTCGGATGGCGAACTCATCCGGCCCAAGCCCAAGGAGCACAGCGAGTTCTTCCGCGAGACGGGCATCGAGGCGGAGATGGTCCTGGAGTATTCCGGGAACATGGGGCGGCAGCACAACGTGGAGATTCTCGTCGAGGCGATGGACCGCCTGCAGGATGAGGATTTCCATCTCATGTTCGTGGGCGACGGCCACAAGAGACCGACTGTTGAGAGGATGGTGGTCGAGAAGAAGTTGGGCAACGTCAGCCTGCATCCGTTCCAGCCGCGGGTGCGTCTGGGTGAATCGCTCACCGCCTGTGACGTGCACGTGGCGGTGTTGGCAGACAATATGACCGGCCTGGCGGTTCCCTGCAAGCTGTACGGAATGCTCGCCAGCGGCAAGGCCTGTATCGCGGTGTGTAATCCGGAGGGCGAGATTGCCCGGGTGCTTCAGGAAGAGCGGTGCGGGCTGATGGTTCGCCCGGACGATCTGGATGGGCTCATCGAGGCGATTCGGAAGTTGGCGAGCGACCCGGCCGAACGGGAGCGCATGGGCAAGCGGGCGCGGAAAGCGTTCGAGAGCAAGTACACCCTCGCACACGTGGCCGATCAGTACGTTGAACTGATCCGATCGATCCAGTAATCACTCGGTCGACGTCGGTTCGCGCCGGGCCCACCAGTCGACCACGTCGGTCATGGTGCTCAGCGGGACGTTCCGGCAGATCCAGTTGATCTTCGGCAGCGTGCTCTTGAGGTTGACGTAGCACTTGAAGCGGCGCTTGAGGGGCAGGTCGAGGCGGGGGTGCCCCGGGTCGACCTCGCGCGGGTGTATCAGCACGATCAACGAGCGGTTCTTGGCCCGAAGCTTGCCGATCCCCCAGCGGATCAGACTCAGCGGAGCCAGGCGCAGGTAGCCGCCGCTGAACAGACACACGCGTTTGCCGAGCATCTTCACCACGGACATGGGTACTTCCCAAAGCCGTCCGGCCGCCGTCTCGATGGGGTATGGGTCCATCGGGGCGGAGAGCATCCCGCCGTGCCCGCGTGCGGTAGGGAAGGCGCTGGAGTCGTAGCGGTGGCCGACTTCACGGATCACCTCGAACGCCCACGGCGAGTCGTCGGTGATCCCGAATCCTGGCGCACGGAACCCGGGTACCTCCTCACCGGTGATGTCTTCCAGGACGGCCTTGCCGCGCGTGAGATCCTCGCGGTATGCGTCCGGCCCGACCTTGTAGGCCAGCACGTGCCCCCACCCGTGCGAGCCGATCTCATGGCCGGCGTCTTTGCAGCGCCGGACCAGATCGGTGTATCGTTCGGCGGCCCAGCCCAGCCAGAAAAAAGTGGCGACCTGCCCGGTATCGGCGAGCAGTTGGAGAATTCGCTCTGTATTCCGCGCGAGGGTCTTCTGCTGGTGGTCCCAGGTGTGGGGCTTGGGCGTGACGGGGGTGTCCAGAACGTGGAACCACTCCTCGACGTCGATGGTCAGGGCATGGCGAGCCGTTGCGGTTTCGGCTTCGGGTCCGGACGCGGGTTGGGCATCTGAGGTGGGGATGGCTGGCTCGGGATCAGAGGAAGCGTTTGCCGGCCTGACGGAACGCCCGTCGGTCTTCGGGGCCGGGAAAGGTAAAGTAGGTCGCTTCGTCGTCGCGGTTCGGTCTGCGGCCCACCTCGCCTCGTTCGATATTACGAATGGCTTCGATGAGTGCTTCGGCGCCGGCGGCTTTGGTCTTGGCGATCAGGTCGAACCATGAATCGTCTGCGGCGATGGAGACAGGTTTCTGCAAAAGTATGGCGCCATTGTCCAGCTTGTCGGCCAGGTCGTGAACGGTCACGGCTGTTGCATTTTCATTGTAGCGCAACACCCAGAAGCCGGGCATGAGCCCGCGGTATTTAGGCAGCGGGGCGCTATGGACGTTGATGCAGCCTTGGGTGAACCGCTCGCGGAGCTTTCTGCCGATGATCTGGGGGCAGCTGATGGAAATGAGCAGGTCCGGTTTGTACTGGTCGATGAGGCGATGGACCTCCTCGGTGTTGACCTTCTTCACCTCGTGGTAGGGCACGTCGAAGGCCTCTCCGACCGAGCGAAGGCAGTGAAACGGGCCATCACGGTCGGGTTTCTCAGATCGGGCCCTGAGCTTCGCGGCCAGCACGCGCCAGCCTATCCGGAAGGTGTTGAGCAGCCCGAACAGCCTCAGGTGTCGCCAGAAGCCCTTGATCGGCCCGCCGTGGGTGCTCATCGCCGGTGCGACGAGGATGGCGCAAACCTGCTGGCCCATCTCCTCACAGACGCGGGCGAAGGAGCGTGGCAGGAACAGGTTCTCGTTCTGGGTCAGGATCAGCAGTCTGAGCATCGTGGGCCTCAGGCCGATTGTTTCTTCTCGATGTGATGGGCGACCATGCGACGTAGACCTTCCTCCGAGGAGTAAGGCTGTTCAAGACCGAACTCGCGGATCTTGGTCGAGTCGATGAGCGTGGGGATGGCCAACTTCTTCACGCGGGCGGTGTTCACGGGCACGTTCTTGCCGGTCACCGCGGTGAACAGATCGAACGGCTTGGCCATGGCCACTCCCAGCCACAGAGGCATGTGCAGCGGCGAGCCCTTCTTACCCAGCGCGTTGTAGATGATTCCGACGATCTGGTTCACCGTCAGTTCGGGCTGATCGCTGTAATTGTACACGTGGAAGCCCCCCTTAGCGCGATCCAGAAGCAAGCGGATGGCCTCGATGAGATTGCCGACGTATGCGATCGCCTTGATGTTCTCGCCGTCCCCGAACAGGAAGAAGAACCCCGAGTCGATCTGCTTGATGAGGTTGTTCATGTTCGTGACGTTACGCTCACCAAACACCGCGCAGGGCCGCAAGACCATTGCTTTGCGGTCGGGTTGTTCCTCCTGCCACTGGCGGATCAGCTTCTCGGCGGCAAGTTTGGACTCGCCGTATGGGCTGGTTGGGGCGGCAGGCGTCTGCTCGCTGCTGTATTCGAAGCGGTCACCATAGACGGCGATGGTACTGGTGAACACCAGCGCATTCACGTTGGCCTCACGCATGCCTTCCAGCAGCACGCGCATGCCGGACTCATTGTTCTCGAAGTACTCTTGGGGCGAATGGCCGAAGTCGAAGTGTGTCGCGGCCAGATGGATCACCGCATCGACTCCCTCTAAAGCCATGCGGGCGCTGTCGATGTTCCGTACGTCGCCCTGCAGGCAGCGATGGACGCCGTAGTCCTCAGCTGGCTCAACGAGGTCCAGTCCGGTCAGTTCATGTCCCTGCTGAGCGAGCTGCGTTGTCAAATGCGAACCGATAAACCCGCTCGATCCGGTCACAAGTATTCTCATCGACTACTCCTGTATTACCGCTGAGGGCGGGTCGCTGGATAGAGCCTCGGGCGTTGCATCTTCGCCGTCGAGTTGGTGCGTGCGGAAATACGCGTGGACCGCGATGCTGTAGGTGCCCAGGATCAGGGCGATCAGAACCAGGATGATCAATCGGATCGGCGCGGCGATTTCTGCAGGAACCCACGCGTAGACCAGCGCGAGGATGGCGAAGGTGGCCATGAAGAGGTTCTGCATGCGGGTGTTCTCGTCGTGCGTCCAGCCGCAACGCAGCAGCAGATGGAAATGGAACTCCCGGTGCGGCTTGAGCGGATTATGCCCCCGTACCACGCGTTTGATGACCGTAAAAAGCGGGTCGTAAATCGCCAGCGAGAGAGGCAGGATGAAGGCGATCCATGGCAGGTCGGTCCGCGTGCCGCCCAGCAGGGCGAGCATGGCCAGCCCGAAGCCGATGGTGATCGCCCCGATGTCGCCCATGAAGAGTCTGGCCTTGGGGAAATTGTGCGGGAAAAACCCCAAACACGCCCCGGCCAGGGCGGCTGCGGTGAAGATGCTGTTGCCCGTGTGCCCCGTGAACAGGAGCAGGGAGATCACCACCCCGCCCCAGACACCCTGCGAGGCGGCCAACCCGTTCATGCCGTCGATGAAGTTGTAAGCGTTCACGAAGCCCACCACGAACACAAACGCCAGGGCAAAGCCCGCCCAGTGGGGAATGTGCATCTCCACGTACGGCAGGCCGATGTCCGTGGGGACCAGATTGACAATATGGATCGAGGCGGCGGCGACCAGAAGCTGTACGACCAGTCGGGGGATGGGGGGCATGGACGTGATGTCGTCGAAGAAGCTCACCGCAGCCACCACAGCTCCGATGCCGATGATCGTCAGGAAGGTGGTGCTCGGGTTGAAGCAGGCCAACACGCCCAGCAGAGCTCCCAGGACGATGGCAACGCCGCCGGTCCTCGGCGTGGGCGTCTCGTGGCTGGAGCGGTTGCCCGGGCGGTCCAGAACGTGGTAGCGGTGGCTGAAGTAGATCACCGGGTAGCACAGCAGGTACGTCGCGAGCGCAGCGATGATCGACGCCATGGGCATACGCCACAGCGTTTCACCTGTCACGAGGTACATGAATGCTTGCAAACTGTGCTCTCCAATGCCCTGTACGGCTGGGCGCCTTTCGGCGACGGAACGGCTGAGCCTTGTTGCCCGGCCATTCCGCGGGCCAAGTCGAACGCGTCATTATCGGCTACATTGCCGTTTCGGTCAACCCTGCCCGCTCATAAGTTACCATCGGCATGCGAAGCTTGCGCACAACGCACAAAAACAGTTCAATAACGATGTTGCAGCAGCTCAGCCAATGCATCGCCGACGGCTGAGACCTGCTGTTCGGTCAGTTTCGCGTGGAACGGCAGGGCGATGGTACGATCGGCGATCCGCTCGGTCTGCGGGAAATCGCCCCGTTTCGTGCCGGCGGCCTGCTTCACGAACGGCTGGGTGTGAATCGCAGCGAAGTATCGGTTGCAGCCGATGCCCTTCTCCCGAAGCCCGGCCAGCACGGCCTCCCGGTCGGCGGGCGAAAACCGATCGCCCAGACGTACCACGTACACGAACCAGCTGGCGCGGCCTCTCTCTGCCATCGGAGGCAGATGAAGGCCGGGCAGGTCCGCCAGTCGTTCGTCGTACCATCGGGCGACCTTCCGACGCCTCTGGAGAATCTCATCCAGCCGTTGGGTCTGGACGACGCCCAGGGCGGCAGCCAATTCGCTGAGACGGTAGTTGTATCCGAGGCGGGCGTAGCTGAACCAGTCCTCTCCGCCACGCCCCTGGTTGCGCATGGAGACGCACAGATCGCGGATTTGTTCGCTGTCGGTCACGATCATGCCGCCTTCCCCGGTGGTGATCTGCTTGTTGGGGTAGAACGCGAAGACCCCCGCGTCGCCGAAGCTGCCGGCCGATCGGCCTTGGAGAGTCCCGCCCAGCGCTTCGCAGCAGTCTTCGATCATCGCCAGGCCGTGCTCTTTCGCGATCTGCTCGTATCGGCTGAAATGAGCGGTGTTTCCGAACACTTCCACCGGCAGGATCGCGCGCGTTCGCGGCGTGATGGCTGCCTGGATGGCGGCAGGGTCGAGGTTGTAGCTCTCCGGGTCGATATCCACAAAAACCGGCTTGGCCCGCTGCATGAGGATGACCCCGGTGGTGGCGATGAAGGAGAAAGGTGTGGTGATGACCTCGTCTCCCTCGCCGATGCCCATCGCCTGGAGGCACAGGTGCAGCCCGCTGGTTCCGCTGTTGACGCCCACGCCGAACGCCCGGCCGGCCCGGTCGGCCACGGCGGCCTCGAACTCCGCCAGGCGCGGCCCCAGACTCAGGCGATCGCTGCGGAGCACAGCGGTCACCGCGTCGATCTCGCGCTGGGTGATGTCCGGGGCGGATAGCGGGATCGGCTCGGTCACGGGCGAGTCTCCTTGGGGGCTGATCGGAAGGGTTTGACGGCCAGGCAGAAGAGATTGGCGACGCTGCCGAGGGAGTTGTCCCATCGGTAGAGCCTTCCCAGTGCGCTGATCAGGGCTTGGCTGCCGGGGAGAAACCGCAGTTGGCCCAGGGCAATGCGCGTCCCCAGAATCCATCGCCAGAAGAAACCGGCCCCGTCGAGATCGCGCACCTCAAAGCCTGCCTTCCCGAGAAGTTGCTTCAGGCCGTCGCTTCGGAAATGCTCATGCCATCGCTTCTTCATCGAGAGGTCTCCCACCAGGCCTTCGGGGTTGTCGACGTAGCGGTGGTGATACTCCCGGCGGCCATGCTTGCGGACATAGAACCATCGGTGCAGGTGCGGGAAGCGGAATTTGAGGTTGCCCACGTCCAGGAACGAGAAAAGGTGCTTGCCCGGTACCGACACCAGCAGGACCCCGCCCGGGGCGAGGACGCGATGGACCTCCGAGAGCAGATGCTCCTGGTCGGCGACGTGTTCGATCACCTCAAGGAGCGAGGCCGACGTGAAGGCTTCGTCGGCGAAGGGAAGGTCGCCTTCCGGCGGGGCCAGATGCACGAATTCGCACTGCGGGTGGGCGGTCCTTGCCTTGGCGATGGCGTCCGAGGAGGCGTCGACCCCCACCATTCGATCGACGCCTCGGGCGGCAAGGCTGGCGAAGAACTCCCCGTCATAGCAGCCCACATCCAGATGGCTGGGCGTGTTGGCGGGAATGTGCTCCCAGGCGTACGCGAACCGCAGAGCGGTGTGCGGGTTGGCGGGACTGGGACGGAATCGCATACGGGCTCTTTCTATCGGCTCTCAGGAGGCATTGGCCGTCGGTGTTCTCGGGGCGTCGCCCGGAGACGGAGGTCGATACTCCGGGACGATCTCCCGCAGGGCCCGCCTCACGTCCACTCGGTTGGGGCAGTTTGCCAGCGACTCGAGCTTCTCGATGGCCGGTTCCACCTCGCTCCAGGCCACCGGCGTGTGACGCCACACCATCACCTTCGGGTGGACCGTCGGTTCGATGTCTTCGCCCTCGGTGCGGAGTTCCTCGAAGAGTTTCTCCCCGGGGCGGATGCCCGTGAATCGGATGTCGATGTCCTCTCCGGGGCGGAAGCCCGAGAGGGTAATCATGTTTCTGGCGAGGTCCACGATTCGCACCGGCTCGCCCATGTCCAGCAGGAACACCTGTCCGCTTTCCCCGGTCGCGGACGCCTGCAGCACGAGCTGGGCTGCCTCGGGAATCGTCATGAAGTAGCGGACCATGTCCGGATGGGTCACCGTCACCGGTCCGCCGGCGGCGATCTGCCTGCGGAAGGTCGGAACGACCGACCCCGTCGAGCCCAGCACGTTCCCGAACCGCACTGCCTTGAAGCGCGTGTGGCAGCCCTCCAGGCCGTTGAGCGCCTGAACGTAGATCTCGGCGACGCGCTTGGAGGCGCCCATCACCGACGACGGATTGACAGCCTTGTCGGTGGAGATCATCACGAACTCGCTCACCCGCGCCTCGCACGAGGCGTCGGCGACGTTCTTTGTCCCCAGGATATTGTTCTTGATCGCCTCGCAGGGATTCCGCTCCATCAGCGGGACGTGCTTGTGGGCGGCTGCGTGGATGACCACGTCGGGCGCGCGGTCTTTCCAGAGGGACAGGACGCGCAGCCGATCGTAGATGTCGCAGATCACCGCATCCAGGTTGGCCTTGGGGTATGCTGCCGCCAGTTCGTTGTGGATGTCAAACAGTGGCGTCTCGGCTTGCTCAACCAGCACCAGTTGCGACGGCCCGAACCGGCAGACCTGCCGGGCCATTTCCGAGCCGATGCTTCCGCCCGCGCCGGTGATGAGCACCCGCCTGCCTCGCAGGAATCGCCCGATGGCGTCCTCGTCGAGTTCGACGGTCTCCCGGCCGAGAAGGTCGTTGATGTCCACCGGGCGGATCTGCGATGCGATGGCCCGCCCGTCGATGAGGTCGGCCACGCTCGGGAGCGACTGGAACTTGAGCTTGGTTCCGCTGCACAGGTCGATCACCCGCCGCAATTCCTTCTGCGAAGCGGACGGAATGGCGATGATGATTTCTTCGACTTTCTCCTCGCGGCAGAGGCTCGGGATGTCGGCCGTCGTGCCCAGAACCGGCAGGCCGTGGATGTGCAGGCCCTGTTTGTTGGGGTCGTCGTCGACAAAGCCCACCACGCGGTAGCGGTCCACGGGCATGCGGTTGATCTCCCGCACGATGCTCTCAGCCGCGTCGCCGGCCCCGACGATCAGCACGCGCGTCACGCCCTCGGACGAGATCGGGCGCAGCTCTTCGCGGTAGATCCGTACCGCCAGGCGGGCCGTGCACACCAGGAACACCGTCGCCAGGAAATCCAGCAGGATCACGCCCTGGGCGAATCGGCCGAAGTAGTCGCCCAGGATCGGCACGGTGAAGTCCATCGCGCTGGGGATACGATAGAGGACATAGACCAGAGGAAACGTGATGACCGCAAACAGCCAGGATGCCAGAAGAATGTTGGCCACGTCCCGGATGCTGGAGTATCCCCACCCGCCGCGAAAGAGCTTCAGCCGACCGAACAGGGCCAGCTTCAGCAGGACAAAGTAAGGCAGCGTCGGCAGGAACCGTTCGGTAATCCACGCCTGGCGGTCCTGGAAGTTTGAGACGGCGTCGAAGCGGATCAGGAACGCCGCCAGCAGCGCTACCGTGAACAGGCCCACGTGGGCGAGGATATTCACCGTCGTCCGGTGGGCCGCCAGCAGGTCGCGCCAGGAGCCCGGCTCGTCGGTCGCGGGGGGAATCTGTTCGGGTTGGTGGTCGCCTGTCGCCATATCGTTCGTCGGGTCCGATGCTTAGAAGTGCACTCGATGTTCATCGACCCGACGGTGATACGACTTTACCAGCCCATGTGTTCGGCAGGCAACAGGTATGCCCGGTTTGCGGGGCGCGAATTGTGCGACATGAATCGGGGGCACGCTTCAGGTATCGAGCGACACGCGAATCGCGAAACGCGGTGAAACGAGATTGAAGCCCCATCTTGAGCGAAGCGAAAGGTGGGGGTAGAGAAGCAGAAAGCAGCGACAGGCGAATCGCGACGCGCGACAAGTGGTCAATTGCGTTTGAAGCCCCATCTGGAGCCTGTCCTGAGCTTGCCGAAGGGCTCCGCGACAGGTGGGGGTAGATAAGCGAAAGACCCAAATTCCAAATGACAAGTTCCAAGGAGTGATCGTCCTGCATCGACCCGAGATCGCGCCCGCAACAAGTTGCGAGCCCTACGGCTGACCCCAAGGAATCTCGCACACGTGGCGCGAATCAGCCCTCGGCGGTGGTGGCCGACTCGTCTTTCTCGTCGCTGGTCGGCTGCGTGGTGGTCTCGGCGGGGTCGGGTTCCTCACCCAGCTTGCCGGAGACCTTGCCGGTGGCAACCATGCCCTTCCACAGAATGTCGATCGCCTCAGCCACCGATTCACGCGTTTTGCCGCGGAGATTCTTCGCCTTCCGGTGGGCTTCCTGCATGGACGCCTTCGCCTGCTCGGTGTTGCCCTCGAACCAGTTGTAGTAGGCCAACAGCATGTGTCCGTCGGCGTCATAGGAATTCTTGCTGACGTATTCCCGCAGCTTGGCGATCTGGTCGGTGTAGTCCAGCGGGTCGCCGTAGAACCCGCGGGGCTGGAGCGGAAGGACGGGCAACTCGGGGAAGTTCCGCACCGCCTTTCGGAGCATGAAGGCCGCTGAGGGGTACGCCTGCAACGCCGTCTTGGCGTGCGTGATGCTCAGGAGGCTTTCGGGGTCGTCGCCGTCGAACACGCTGGCCATCTCGAACCAGCCCAGCGCGTCGGTGTACTTGGCCGCCTTGAAGTACTGCTCGCCCTTGGCGAGGTATTCCTGGTACTTGCTGGGCTCATCGGGAACCAGCGAGGTGATCGGTTCGGTGCGATCGGTCTTGAGGGTGTCCTCGTCCTTGACAGCCGTCAGGAACGCACGCGTGCCGTACATCGGGTCGCTGCGGGCCAGTGTACCCAGAGCAGAGACTCCGCTGCCATACCCGCCCGATCGGATCAACGTGCTGGGGCCGCTGCCGTAGTCCCTGCCACGCGAGACGGTGGGTCGCCCGGAGGTGGAATCCAGCCCCGAGTTGCCCAGGTCGGTCCCGCCCGTCGCCGATCGGCTTCGGCGCGTTACACCCAGCGAGCTGGCGCTGAGCGAGCTGCGCAGTACGCTCGTGCCCCCGCCGGAGCGCGATCGCCCCAGCGAACCTACGCCCGTGGAGTAGTCCCGGAAGGTTCGACTGGCGGCGGTGTCGCCGATCTGCGTGCCCCGGCCGATGTCCGAGATATTCACGCTGCTTCGCCCCTGGGCGGGCGCGGAACCCGCCCACAGCAGAAGTGTTCCAATACTGCAGAGGATGGTGAGCCTTTGTGTGGTCATCACAGTTCTCCTGAATTTCCGACGGTACAATTATAACTCGAAACCGGGGCCGAATCGGAGTTAAACTTATCAGTATAATAGACGACTGGACCCACGGATGGGTTCGGCCGGGCCGAAACGGCACCTCAAGACTGGTTCTGCATGGGAGTACTCATGAGCAATCGGACGATCATCTCGGCTGCGATTCTGCTGTTCCTGCTCTGCGCCGGGTTGCGGGCGGATCAGGAGCCCACCGTGCTGGAGAGTTTCGAGCAACTCAACGCCGTACAATCGTCCGGAGACGTCTCGGCCGTCCGGGCGGGGCAGGGGGTCACCGAAGGCAAGTCAGCCGCTCAGCTTGCGCCCAAGGCGGCCATCTCGGTCAACGTCGACGGGGCCTTGTTCGGCTCGGCAGGCTGGGTAAAGGTGGACACGCTGACGGCGCAGATCCTCTCCCAGAAGTTGCACATCGAGGTCACCACTGGCGGACATCGCCGGGATCGAACCGCCTGGGCCAAGGGCGGCAAGGACACCATCGCCCTTCCGGTCTCCGTGGTGCGCCATTCCGTGCCTGCCGAGGCGAGGCTGGGCAGGACCACCATCAAGATCACCAACACCTCCGATAGTCCGATCACGCTGGACAACCTCCGTCTTGAACCGCCCGCCAAGGCGCCCCAGGGCGCCGTCCTGCTGGATTGCGGGCCGGGCGGGCAGATTGTCTGGCCGGGCTTCACGCCGGCGGCCCGCGCCAACCAGTACATGGTCTGGAGCGGCGAGGCGCCCGTGTACGAGTACACCGCGCCCTACCCCGATCCGCTCGGGAAGGACTTTGTGGGCCGACCGCCGTCCACCAAGGTGCTGGACTACTTCGCCCTGAAAGGGCCGGGCGGCAAAGCGGCGGCGGTTTGGCTGTGGGTGACGCATTACGCCTCGCGCGCCGAGACCCAGCCCACCGAATACATCCTCAAGGTGCGAGGGCGAACCGTTCTCCAGGAGCGCCGTTCCATGCGGGACATGCTCACCGACGAGGGGCTGCTGCTGGGCAAGGACGGCAAATGGTCGGCCGACTGGTTCGATGAAAAACTAGCCCCGAGCTTTGTGGACGTGGTGGACACGCAGATCGGCGACGGCGGGAATCGCGTGGACGTGGGCAACTGCCAGATCGCCGCGGTCGCGATGGCGCCGCTGTCGGGCAAGCTGGCCATGGCGCGCTACGTCAAGCAGGTCAACGAAGACCTCTCCCGCTACCGCCGCCAGTTTGTGGTCGGAGCGAGGCTCGAGCCGATCAGCTCTCTGGAACCCACCGCCAAAGAAACCGAACAGGGGGTCATGTTCTTCCAGGCCGACCCGGATCGGGTCTACGACGGCCGATGGAAACCCGCCGCGGGCGACCGGGTCACGGAGCTCACCTCGGCCACCCATGCGGGGGGCATCGCCACGTTCCAGCTCGCCGTGGTCCCGCTGACCGGAAGCGTGCTTGCCGGCGGGAGTCTGCGTGGCTTCCAGCACGAAGAGACCTCGGTGGACCTGGATACCGTTCGGGGCGGGACGAAGGTCTGGGCGGTGAATCGTGTTCCGCGCGTCCGCGACGCGACGGTCGAATTTGCACCGTTCGTGTTGAACCGGCGGTCGGATCCGCTCAAGGCCCGCGAGATCCAGATCGTCACGGGCATGGTGCACGTCTCGCCCGGTGCCCGTGAAGGAACCTACCGCGGGCAGCTGCAACTGGCCCTCGGGCGAGACCAGATCGAAGTGCCCGCCGAGATCCGGGTCTACCCTTTGGAGGGACGCTACCGGGGCGGGCAGACCATCGGGGCGGAGAGAACCCTGGACGCCGGGAGCATCTACTCGACGATGGCGTCGGTCTTCTCCGATGCCCAGCGCGACGCCCTCACCCGGAAGCTGCGACGGGAACTGTTCGATACGGGCATCAATTCGATGATCATGGGCGGCGTCAGCCCGCACGGGCAGAGCTCCATCCGCACCGGGGGGCTGGTCAATACGCTCAAGAGCACTCCGCTCCGCGAGATGGACGGCGCGCCGATCGTCGACCTGTCCCACTTCTACCGCAGGCTGAGCTGGTGGTCGATCATGCCGGCCTCCGCGCGCCACCGGGCGTTCTCCACGAACGTCGTCACCGAGGTAAAGAAGGTCTTCGCCAAGACGTCGCTGTCCAAGGCGTACCTCAAGGTGGGCTCGGTTCGTCACTCCCGTGGCTGGGACGGTTGCCTCGTCCGCGCCGGGCAGATCGCCGCCGCCGGGGGCAAGCCCGCCCTGCACGTGTACGCCGAGTCGCTCAAGGGGGCGGAGCTCGCCAAGGCCGAGAAGGCGTTCGCCGCATGGATCATCGTTCCTGACCGCGGAAATCTCGATGACAAGATCGCCTCATACAGGAAGCAGGGCAACCGACGCGCGTTCATCAATTACAGTCGCCCCGACCGCTACGTGTGCGGATTCTTCTCTGCCGGCGTGGACGCCGACGGGGTATTCCTCGACGGGCTGCACATCTATGGAGGGACCGCTTACTCCGGCGACCGCATCGACGGCAGGGGCCTGTTCGTGCCGGCCGACCGGGGTGTGGGCAACTTCCTGCCGACGATCAACCTGATTCACCTCCAGACGGGCAAAGACGATTACGCCCTGGTCCGTCGGTGCGAAGATCTGCTGATCAAGGCGACCAAGGCGCGGGTGGCCACCGTCGAACTGGAGCAGGCGCTGGGCGCGATCCGCGACCTGGCCGGCGGCGTCGGCGGGATCGACTACGACACCATCCAGATGCGGACCAGCGACGTGCCCCCCAGCAAGCTCCAGACGCATCGTCTCGGGTTGATCCAGGCGGCAGCGGCGGTGAGCAATCGCATGAAGGGTCGCGACGAGTAGGTCAGTGCCGGGCTGTTCAATGACTCAGCCAGCCCTGCAGCAGGGGGTGGTCGCCCACGCGCATCACCGCGACGACCATCCCCGCCCAGACGGCCGCCACGATCCAGATCACCACGTCGCGTCGCACGAGGTCGACCGGTCCGCGGGCCTCGGTGCCCACCGCAAGGCTGTAGAGGCGGAACATCCCGTAGACCACCACCGGAATCGTCCAGACCATATGCACGCCCGGGGAGTGCGGACTGACCAGGCAGTACATGGTGTACATCACCACCGCCAGGCCCGCCGAGACGGCCAGCATGTGGTCCAGCCGCGTGACCGTGTAGAAGGCGTGTACCGCCCGGGGACTTTCCTGCCGTCCCTGTTCGCCCAGGGCGACCACCTCGCCGCGACGTTTGATGAGCCCCAGAAACAGGCAGAGCATGAACGTGCACACCACCAGCCAAACACTCACGGGAACGCCGATGGCGACCCCGCCGGCCACCGCCCGCAGGACGAATCCCAGGGCGATGGTGATCACGTCGGCGATGGGATGGGTCCGCAGCGAGACGTTGTACGCCAGGTTCAGCGCGAGATAGCCCGCGGCGATCATGCCCAGCCCCGGGCGGATCAGCCATGCCACCCCCACCGCGACGCCCAGCAGGACCGTTCCCAGGACCATCGCCTCGCCGGGCCTGACGCGCCCCGAGGGAATCGGACGGGTCCGCGTCCG
Source organism: uncultured Planctomycetaceae bacterium (assembly GCA_964521005.1). Classification (GTDB taxonomy): domain Bacteria; phylum Planctomycetota; class Phycisphaerae; order SM23-33; family SM23-33; genus CAZFPT01. Next base: position 41,441 of record CAZFPT010000009.1, read on the forward strand.
CGGGAGGCGCGCGTCGCTGTGGCGGTCGAGCACGTCGTTCCAGCAGTAGACGCCGCTTGCCAGCAGGCAGAATGTTCCGAAGGCGGCCAGCGCCGCCAGCAACGCCTGCGGATCGAGGTAGTTTCGGCTGAACAGCAGCGCCGCGAAGACCAGCAGGTTCTTGACCCAATGACCCGGGCGGGCGAGTTCGAGATAGGACGTCAGCTTGCTCATGTCAACTCTCTCCGGACGCGGCGAATACTGCTTGTATCGACAACGGGCCGCCGACATCTATAATAATGCCGCCATGACCCTTACCCGACTTCCCGCCAACCAGCGCGTCCGTGTCCGACGAACCCGCTTCGTCGTGGCCTGTGTGTTCCTGCTGTTCCTGCTGGTGTTCGGCGCCACGACCCAGCGAGGCCCGGCGTGGCAGGACAGCGGAATCTTCCAGCTTCGCGTCCTGCGAACCGACTTTGCCGGCTGGCTGGGCGTGGCGCTGGCCCATCCGGTGCTCATCGCCCTGGGCAAGCTGGCCAGCCTCGTTCCCGTCGGTCCGATCGCCTGGCGGATCAACATGGTCTCAGCCATTCTGGGAGCGGTGTCCTGCGCGAGCATCGCCGCCCTGGTGCTGCGTCTCTGGCCGGGGCGATGGTTCGTATCGATCGCGGCGGCAGGCTGGTTCGGACTGGGGCACACCACGTGGTGGCTGGCGACGATCTGCGAGAGTCAGATCGTCCTGGCGACGATCTTCACGCTGGAGTTGCACGCGGTCCTTACGCTGCTGCGATCGCCCCGGGTGCGATGGGCGGCGCTGCTGGGGGTGCTCAACGGCGTGGGTCTGGCGACGCACAACCTCGCACTGCTGGCGCTGCCGGTGTACGGGCTGATGGTGCTCGCCCTGGCGTGGCGGGGGCTGTTGCCCTGGCGCGGGGTGGCGTGTTTCATCGGCGCCTGGCTGATCGGCGCGAGCCCCTGGCTGGTGCTGGTGGGCATGGAAATTCCGCGTCTTGGGCTCGCCGGTGCCGTAAACAGCGGGTTGTTCGGGCGGGGCTGGCAGGACAGCGTGCTGGTCGGGTCCCGCCGGGCGCTGGTGATGGGCCCGATCTACGTGCTGCTGCAGTTTCCCAACCTTGCCCTGCCGCTGGCGGCGGTGGGATTGGTCACGCTTCGTCGCCTTCGGCCGGCGCCGCTCCAGGTGGTCTGGGGGGCGCTGCTGGCGATCTATCTGCTGTTCGCCCTGCGGTACGACGTGCCCGATCAGTTCATGTTCTTCCTTCCTGCCTACGCGATGCTCACGCTCTGGGCGTCGGCAGGCGTCGCGCACCTCTCGGCCGAGGGCCGGCGGCGATGGATCCCCGTCGTAGCGGTCATCAGCGTGCTGTGGACGCCGCTGGTGTACCTCGCCGCCCCGCACGTGTGGGACGCCACCGGGCGACCTGCCCCGGGACGGTCGGACCTGGCATATCGCGACCCGGTGCGGTACTGGCTTTGGCCTTGGAAGGGGCAGGAGAACTCGGCCGGTCGATTCGCGGCTGAGACGCTGGAGAATCTGCCTGCCGGCAGCACGGTCATCGCGGACACGACGGCGGCTGGGCCGCTGAAAATCGTCAAAAAGACCGGACGCGCCGGCGACGGCGTCCGCGTGCTGTGGACCTCCGACGTGTCAGCGCCCGGGCAGGGGGTGTTCGTCGGCCAGGAGGATCTCTACGTGGTGAATCCCGCAAGAGGGTACTGCCCCGAGTGGATCCGGTCGGCCGGGCGGTTTGAACGGGCTGAGGCGGCACCGGTGTACCGGATCATCTGGCGAGAAGAAGACGTCCGGGAGTAGGTCGGCCGATTGCCCCGACAGTTGATGGTACTCGCTTCAGCGTGCCCGGGTCTCTCGTCCGTGCAGCCGGCCGGGCTGGTGTGACACTGTCCGATCACTCGGGGGCGTTGGGGTCGGCGACGATGAGGAACTCCTTGCGGAAGGGGGTCTCGCCGATGTATCCGACGCGCCGACGGATCTCCACCCCGTTGGGGTCCAGGAGGATGGTGGTGGGCAGCTTGGTGCTTTCCACATTGAATCGCTCGGCGATTTCTCCGGACCACGTGACGGTCACCGGGATGTACCGCCCCTGTTTGATCGCCTGACGATTGTGCTCACGGGAGAGGGTGATTTTCGCCATCTGCCGGACCGCCTGCGAGCCGGTGGGCGCGTCGATCAGCAGGATCACCGGGCGCTGCTGCCGGCGGGCTTCGGTCAGGGCCGGTTCCATGTCGGATCGCCACTCTGCCGGCAGCGTCACCGAGTCCCGCTGCACTCCGAAGTAGATCCATGCTCCGATTCCCAGGGCGGCAACGGCAAAGCCGATTTTCACGGCGCGGTCACGTGCAGCGGTCACAGGTTGACTCCTTGCGGGGCTGATCGTCTCGGCCGACCCGGCAGACCGGCCGTCCGACGAAAGGTCCTTCGACGCCTCGATGCAGTCGGGCGGCGCCTCCGGAGAGACAGCCCGCCCACGAAGAGTCTATCGGACAGCCGCCGGGGCAACCAGAAGAAATCCCCCCATGGGCGTCGGGGGCGGGGGCTCAGCGGCGGCGTCGCAGCAGCACCGCGCCGGCCGAGATGAGCAGCAGCGCGGTGGTCGGCTCGGGCGCGTGCGGGACGGGAGCAGACGTGGCCCCGTAGTTCTGCAGGAGCAGCCAGGCGTCGTTGAACGTCACCAAGCCGTCGCCAGTGAGGTCGCCGTCGGTCCACAGCAGGTCGTCTTCACTCGATCCGTAGTTGCTCTGGAGGATCGCGGCGTCGGCTCCGTCCACTGTCCCGTCGAGGTTCAGGTCGCCTTCCAGGATCCGCCCCAGCGAGATGTTCTGGAAGATCCAGTCGGTGTAGCTGCTCACGCGCAGAGCGAGGGTGGTGTCCGCGTCGGGTGTAGTCGGGGCGTCCGGGTCGCGGAACCAGGATTCCTGCCGACTGTTGCTGACCGATCGGATGATGCCCATCAGCCACCATTGGTCGTTTTCGCGGACGAACCACCCGCCGCCCGAGTCGCCCCCAGCCGGGATCGCCTCGCCATCGAGGGGGTCACTGTCGCGCGGGCCGTCGAAGTCCGCCCTCATCAGCGACATCGTCACGTTGGGCGCGAAGGAGTCCACCTGGTTGACTCCGAAATGCACCTCGCCGGTGGCGTTGTCCGCCCAGCGGTAGCCGTAGACCATTTCCTGGGAGGTCAGCGACTCGCCGCGGACCTTCCCCACGCCGCCGATGACCATGTTCTCGAAGAGCAGTTCGCCGTCGCCCATGTACGGCGCGGCGTATTCGGTGAGGTTGGCTGGGGCGTTGTTGGCTGTGACCAGCCGGGCCACCCGCAGGTCGGCGTCGGCGTGATCGGCTGTGTCGGTGGCGTAGTAGGTCTGCCCTGCGATGTGGATGGCGGTCCCGTCGGTCGTGGTCGAGACGTGCCTGGCGGTGGCGACGTAATTCGGGGCGATTGCGACGCACGACCCGCTCGAGCCCCAGGCGCCCACGACCGCAGGGGCGGGCGCAGCGAAGATCTTGCTTTCGTCCTCCGGATGCATCACCACGCCGAGCGCAGGGTGGCACAGAAGCGATACAACGATGCTGCCAAGTATCGCATTGAGAGACGATGGCTTAGACAAGTCCATCCTCCATGAAAAGCGGGCAGATCCCTCGACCTGCTCGACAAGACGGCTGAGAACACATCCCGGGCACGGAGTACAGAACGCTCCTCGATGAGACACGCATTCTACAGCGGAGATACTTCGGCGGCAAGCAATGGTTCCGTTAAATCGCCGGACCAGAAATTGCGCCACGACGGTTTCACTCCCGGTGGCGGGAGCATATCATGCAGCCTGCCCCGATGGGGCGACTTCCATATATATCGGAAAGCAATTATGAAAAACAAGGCTATTATTCAGATATTTCAGGATTCTCGGAGATGCACGGATGAGGCGGCCTCCCGGCTGGTGGAGCCGATCGCCGCCGCTGCCGACATGCTCGCCGACGCCCTGCAGGGTGGAAGGCGGGTGTATGTGTTCGGCAATGGCGGGTCTGCCTCCGACGCCCAGCACATCGCCGGGGAGCTGGTGGGGCGTTTCCTCCTGGAGCGTGCAGCCCTGCCGGCCGTCGCGCTGAGCACCGACACGTCGATCCTCACCGCGGTGGCCAACGACCTCGGTTACGAGCAGGTTTTCGCCCGGCAGCTTGAAGCTCTCGGGAGCGAGGGCGACGTCGCGGTGGCGCTGAGCACCTCGGGCAACTCGCCGAATATCGTCGCCGCACTTCAGCAGGCCCGGCGGATCGGCATGCGAACCATCGCGCTGACCGGCAGGGGCGGCGGCAGGTCGGCCGAGTTGGTCGACGTCCTGCTGGATGTGGACTCCGACTCGTCCCCGCGCATCCAGGAAACCCACGCCGTGATCTACCATATCCTGTGCGAGCTGGTGGAAGCCCGCTGCGCAGGAGCATGAGCCGCTGAAAGAATCTCGCATCGGGGCGAACCGCGCCGCCGACGCGAACGTCCTACAACCGATACGCCGTCGCGAAGAGCGCGGCGACGAGTTTCCCCTCAAAAGGAGCTGTAAACGTGAAAGCAATCTGCATCTGGACATTGACGCTGGCGACGCTGTTGGCTGGAGGATTCGCATGGGCCCAGGAGGCGGCGGAGCAGGTCCGCCCGGTGGAGAAGCTCACCGCCACCGACGCCAATGAGGCTGTCGACCCCAACGACCCCCCCGAGGACGTCGTGCTCTACACCGTCGGCCCGATTCCCGTGAAGGAAAGCCAGTTGGCCAACATCGTCGACGCGCTGCCCAAGTCCATCCCCGCCCACAAGATGGACGACATCCGCGAAGGGCTGACCGATCGGCTGATCTTCGCCGAGCTCACCAAGCTCTTCCTGGCCGACAAGGACGTGACGGTGAGCGACGACGAGGTAGCCGCCTTCAAGATGGGCATGCAGACCCTCCTCCAGCCACGGGTGAGCGTCGAGATGGTCATGGCGATGCAGGGGATGACCGAAGAGAGCATCCTCACCGACATCAGCCTGGCCAAGTACGGCAAGAAGGCCATCACCGACAAGAAGATCGACGCGATGATCAAGAAGCACCCCTCCTGGTTCGACGGGACCTCCGTCGAGGCCAGCCACATCCTCATCAAGAGCGATTTCACCGACACGACGGCCGACCAGCTTGCCGCCCGCAAGAAGGTCGAGAAGATCCGCAAGGCCATCACCGACGGGAAGATCACGTTCGCCAAGGCGGCAGAGCAGTATTCTGCGTGTCCGTCCTCGCAGAAGGGCGGGTCGCTGGGCAGCTTCCGGTTCCATCGCATGGATGTTGCCTTTGCCGAGGCTGCCTTCGCGCTGAAGAAGGACGAAATGAGCGACGTGGTTCAAAGCGGCTTCGGGTTCCACCTGATCCAGCGGACCGGCTCGACCGAGGGCGGCATGAAGCTGGAGGGCGAGACGATGCAGCAGGCTCGGGAGATTGCGCGACATATCCTCCAATCGCGAATTCGCCAGCAGATCGGCTCCAACTCGCTGAAGACCTACCCGATCATCAAGAAGTAGGCCCAGCGGCAGGGCGATCCGGACCAACCGGGTTGCTCAGCTCGCTTAGGCTCGCTGCACAACGCCGGGCACCCTTGGTTGGGGAGGTCGGTAAGACTGTAGGGCTCGCAACTTGTTGCGGGCGTAACCCCGAGAACGACAACAGGCCATGGGCTGGAAGCCCATGCAACGTGCAGGACCGGCTCCCGATGGGGCTTCAACGAGATTTCGGGTGCCCGGGATTGTGCCGGTCGGAGCGAGCGCAGCGAGTGAGGAACGGAGCAACCCGGCTGCTGCGACGTCTGACCACTGCCAGCAGGGCGATCCGGACCAACCGGGTTGCTCAGCTCGCTTAGGCTCGCTGCACAACGCCGGGCACCCTTGGTTGGGGAGGTCGGTAAGACTGTAGGGCTCGCAACTTGTTGCGGGCGCGATGCCGAAGGCAAAACACAACAGACCATGGGCTGGAAGCCCATGCAACGTGAAACGGGCGCGACGCCGGCCTCAGGCGTCGGCCTTCAGATGCCCAGATCGTCCTTCGTGAACAGGGCGTGGAATTCGAACCCGGCGGCTTCCACGTTTTCGCGGGCGCCCTGCAGACGATCGATCACGA
>CAZFPT010000010.1:0-47283 GCA_964521005.1 uncultured Planctomycetaceae bacterium
CGAGGCCGCGCCCGGAAAACGCTCAGAACCGCGGCGGGCATGGATGAGCATCCCGCCCTGAAGCCCGTGCTTGGCCAACGGCAGACACGGCCTGGAAGGCCGTGCGACGCATGAAGCCCCGTCCTGAGCAATACGAACGGTGGGCTTCAGCCGGAGGGCCTGCAGCTTGCTTGCGGGCGTGTCCGCGAAATCGCGCGCTCGGCGAGCCAGAAGGTGGGCACTCTTCGGCAAGCTCAGGGAAGGCAAGTCCCCAGCCAACTTCGGATGTGAATTCGTGCCCCTCTATTCCCCCAAAGTGTGGGAATGATCGGCAATCACCTATTCCGCCCGATGACTCTTGCGGCAGGCTGTTGGAGTTGTCCCCAAGTCATCGCGAAACGCCGCCCCGAGCTGCTTGGCGTCCGAGAAACCAGATGCCGCGGCGACACGCTCCAGTGACAGCTCGGTCTGGGCGAGCAGTTCCTGCGCCCTTCGGAGACGGTGACGATGATATTCGCGCCAGACGGTATGACCCATAGCCTTTTTGAAACGTCGCTCCACGGTTCGACGTGATGCCGGCAAGGCGGCGAACAGTGTCGTCAGGTTCATATCTGCCGGGGGCGTGCTGCGGATCAGATACAACGTCCGCGATACGAGTTCATCCTCGATAGCCGTCATCTCTGTGGAGGCCCGTTGGGATACCCCCAGTGATGGAAGCAAGAGGGGCTCTTTCGGGGCTGGTTCGCCGCCCATCAGTCGGGCCAGTAACGCCGCTGCTTCGTAACCGATCCGCTCGCATGGGGTTCGGATGCTGCTAAGCGGGGGACTGGCCACCTCGCAGAGCAAGGAGTCATCATCCACGCCCAGAACCGCCACTTGCTCGGGTACCGCCAGGGAGGCAGACCGAGCGGCATCCAGCACCCGCAACGCGAGGGCATCCATGGCGGCGGCGATGCCCACCGGGCTCGCAAGGCCCTCAAGCCAGTTTTGAAGTTCCAATTGCTCCTGGTCCCAGTTTGCGCCCACAGGCATGGAGAATGTACGACAGGGCAGGTCCGACGATTCTTCGTGAAGGCGGTCGGCAAAGCCTTCTGCCCGCAGGCGGGAGTAGCGGAAACGGTCAATGCCTACGAACCCAAACGATGCTAGCCCTTTTTCCAGAAGGTGCTCAGCCGCCATACGACCAACGGCCACACTGTCGGTTCCGACCAGGGGGATGTTCGTCTGTCGGTGCGCGGTGCATACATTGACTGCGCAGCACCCCTCCGGGAGGTGGTCGTCGGGTCCGAATCGGCCGATAATGCCGTCCCCTCTCCATTCACTGAGCTTTGACAGTGGCGGGGAAGCATGGTGGGGTTGCCCATGGAGACGCCATCGATGCTCGACGTTGTTGTATCGGGCGATACCGCGGATCACCCCGCGATCGTAGGCCCGGAAGTCATCGAGCCGTATCAAAACATTCAAGATACTGACGGACGAAGTCCTCGTGTTTGTTCGCATACACCCACTATACCCACTCCAGCGGGCATCGGCAAACAGAATGCCGCTATTAAGGCATACATTGCCGCTAATGGCGGTTGTGGGAAATGGTCTTCTGCGGGATAATGCAACAATGAAATCGCGGCGATGGTCGTCGTGTCGAGGAGAGCATTTGAACCGTGTCCGTAAGACTCTCTCGAAGAACCACCTCGGTTGAGCAAGCAGGAGGATTGAAGATGAACATGCGAATCAGGATCAGTGGAATGATGTGTTTGGCAGTTTGTGTTGCAGTCTCACTGGTACCGGCTGCATCTGGGGCCGTCATCACGGTCGACTATGATGCGGGGGACTTCCCCACCAGCGCGGATGCGCTGACCGTTACCGATTACGAATGGACAAAAGATACCAAAGCTGGCAAGTTGTACGCGCAAACCTTCACTCTGCCCACCGGGCCTGAGCCGTCTTTCCAGCTTGAGGAGATCATCCTCGGCCGCACCGACCAGACCAACAACGTCAGCTACACGCTGCGGCTGTTCGCGGTCGCGGATGTGAACGCTGAGGCGCTGACACCTGTGGGCGCGGACCTCATTAACGAGTCTCTCACGACGATCGGCGCTTTCAGCAACACCAGCACAGTGAAGTACACCCTTTCGGGTGCTCCTCTGCTTCTGGACCCGAGCGTGACGGACAGCGGCAAGACATCCGGTTACGCCGTGATGTTCGACTCGGCCAACACAAGCGGATACGGTATCAAGTTGCTCCAGCAGATCGACGACGCGTACACCGGCGGGGCTGCCTACGAATCTGGTGACGCTATGGTAAGCGGCACCAGGGACTTCATGCTCGCGATCAACGGTATGTATGTCCCCGAACCGGCGACGATGAGCCTGCTGGCGCTGGGCGGTCTGGCGGCGCTGATCCGTCGGCGATCCGTTTGATGTCCACCGAAACGCAGATAGTCTCTTCTGCAGGCCGTATTCTGCGCGGGGTGCCGGTGTTAATCCGGCGCCCCGTTGAGCAGCCCGTCGAGAAACGGGCCCCCGCCTGCGCCATCGCCGTAACTGCCCTGCCGAGAACGCTCGCCCGGGCACTCGACATAGCTTAGGACGAAGACAAAACCAGGAGTTTCAAATGCGCGTTCTCAGTCTACTCGTGATCTGCTCTCTTCCCTTGGCAGTACTCGCCGACAGCAAAGTGGAGCCTTACCGGGCGCCAGAGATGGTCCCCGACACGGGCATCGGTATGCACTACGATGGGTCCGGCGTGGTACCTGGACAGGAGCCCCCGACGAGCTTCGACCAGAAAACCGGACGTAACATCCGATGGAAGGTGCCCCTGCCTCAATGGGGCATGGCCGGGCTGGTTCCGGTCGGCAATCGCGTGCTCCACTTGGCCGATGCCGATGCGCGTTTCATCTGGCCGGTGCTGCGGTGCTATGACAGCGCCACCGGTACGCTCGTCTGGAAGCATGAACTGAACCCACTCGATGCCATCCCGGGGCTGTCGGCTGAGGATCGAAAGGACGCCACCGCCACCGTCCAACGACTATGGGATGACAATCGCGCGGCATTTCGGGCGATGCGGCCGGTGGTCGCCGGTAAGGCGGATCTGGCGCAGGCGAACAAAGAGCTCGCCGCCCGCGGCATCAAGGTAAAGCGGTACAGTCGTGGCTACGGTTCGCTGCGCTATGTCGAATACCCGCGCGAGTACGAGGATCTGAAAGAGAAACTCCTCAAAAACTACAACATACAGCCCAATCTGTCCAACCAAGGCATCGCTCGAACCGGCGACGCTTTTGGCACACCCGTCAGTGATGGCCAATACGTCTACGTCACCACCATCCACGGGCACGTGACGGCGGTCCGGATGGAGGACGGAAGAGTTGCCTGGACGCGTTCCCTGGTTGGGTTGCAGGCGCCCAGGTACAAGGAGGCGAATCATTTCATGACCTCTCCCCGGCTGTACAAGGACATGCTGCTGGCGTTCTGGGGCGACACCAACATGGGACGGCCGGACATCTTGGTGGCCATGGACAAGCGCACCGGCAAAGAACGGTGGCACTTGGAGGTCAATGGCTGGGACAACACGCTCAACGGACAGTGGAAGGCAGACAGAAAGCAGGCGTTCTGGGGGCGTCCTGGCGCATCACCACGTGTGCTCGACCTGAACGGAGAACCGGTCGCTCTGCTCGGAAACGGCCAGTTCGTGCGGCTGCGCGACGGTAAGCCATATGAGGGGGGAGTGTTGCCCAATGTGCAAAACTACATTATTGACGATACCACCAACACCATTTACGGCAGCGTGTCGCTGGATGGCCCCGGCAGCCACTTCGGCGCCCGCGTGGCCCTTGAGGACGGCGAGTTGAAGTTTGAGTCGCTCTTCTTCTGGCCGAACGCCGGTTTCGGTTCGAACTGGGGTTCGCACGGATTCTTCCACAAGGGTCGCCTCTATTGGGCTGATTGCCTCGTCGATCCGAATACCGGGATCCCAGTCAACATATCGGAAAAGTATATGCCCGAGACCTCTTCGGATCGTGGCAGCTTCATAAGAGGCTGGAGAGACATGAAGAAGCGGTGGCAACACAAAGCGGCAGGCACCATGGGCTTCGGCCGCATGTTCACCGTATTAGCGAACGATCATATCTACGGCATGGCGATTGACGGGGACGGCAAGAAGAACGGGTACCGCTACGGCGTGCTGTGTGTCACCACTCTGGACGGCAAGCGGGTCGCGGCGTGCGAGATTCGCCAAAACGAGCAAACCCCCGAACACCTGCTCGACCAAGGCTGGCCGGCCAAGGACCCGTGGTCGTACACTGCCCCGATGGCCATCGGGAACAATTGCATTTATACTGCAAGTGACCAGTTCCTCTATTGTATTGGGCGGTAAACGCCAATACCGAAGGGACGGGCGAGCGGTACAGCGTTCGCGCCCTATGTGCGGCCCGGGGTGTTCAACAGTGCTCGAAGAGCTCTCCGGTATCCAGTTCGTAGGGCTGGCAATTCGCCGGGGGGCATGGTGGGGGCCGCGTTGTTCACGGGTGCTACGCAGGAAGGCAGGTGTTGGGTATCGGTGGGTTGGAGGCGGATTGCCGGCGGAATGGGTTGCCGGACGTTCGGAGTTTCGCGCAGGGTAGGCTGGGGACTTGCCTGTCTTGAGCTTGGCGAAGGGTGCCCACCTTCTGGCTCGCCGAGCCCGCAATTCCACAGACGCGCCCGCAAGCAAGTTGCGAGCCCTACGGCTGAACCCCACCCTTCGTTTTACTCAGGATGGGGCTTCAAGAGGGCACGTCGAAGTGGCGCGTGGTTTCGCGGAAACGCCCGCAAGCAAGTTGCGAGCCCTACGGTTAGCACGGCCGACACGGCCCTGGCATCCCGAAAACCCAGCCCCCGCACGGCCGACACGGCCCTGGCACCCCGGAAACCCAGCCCCCGCACGGCCGACACGGCCGTGGCAGCCAGAACAGGCAGACCCGACACGGCCCTGGAACCGTTTGCAGCCACTGCACGTATAGGATGGCGGAGGAGCGAAGGCTGCCTCCATCGACGGTTCCGTGAAGGAAGGACGTGTGGGCGATGAGCATGTTGTTGCTGGGCATGATGGCGGGGGCAATCGTTGGCGGCCTGGTCGCGTATCTCGGGGCGGGACGGCGAGGCGGCAAGAAGCCCCGGCCTCGCGGCTGGCCCGTGCGCGGCGTCCTGCTCGGTGCGCTGGTGGGAGGCCTGGCGGCGCAGCTCCTGCCCGGGCTTGCCGGCGGCTACGGCCCGGACGTCGGGCAGATCACCACGCCGGAGCAATTCCGCTCGGACGTGCTGGAGGCAGACGTTCCGGTTCTGGTGGATTTCTACAAGAACGGCTGCCCGCCCTGCGCGCGGCTGGCACCGACGTTGGAGGCATTGGCGGACGAATACGCCGGCAAGGCGAGGATCGTGAAGGTGGACGTCGGCGCGCGGCCAAGCCTGGCGACCGAATACGGCGTGAAGTACACCCCCACCGTCGTGCTGTTCATCGACGGTCAACCGGCCCGCTGGGTCGTCGGGGCCAAGCCCGCCGGCCATTATCGCGCCCTGCTGGGCGAAGCGGATCAGCCGACCCGGCCCGACGCTTCCGACAGCGGATAGCCCCCCTTCCAAGCCATCTCCGTGCTCATCGCGGCCGACGCACTTTCTGCGCTTCGACGAGGGTCAGATGCACTCATTTGCACGGGTACACTTTAAAGAGTACTTGAAACAGGCGAATTCTTCGGATATTCCCTTGTTTGCCATGTGATCAGGGGCTATCCTAATCAATAAGAATTCCTATGAGCGAACAAGAGAATGAGCTTCGAGGTCAGGGACGGCGGATGACGCGCCAGCGTCGGCTGATTCTCTCGGAGCTTCAGGCGTCCGACGCCCACCCCACTGCCGACGACGTGTACCAGGCGGTTCGACGGACGTTGCCCCGCATCAGTCTCGGGACGGTGTATCGCAATCTGGAGGTCCTCGCCGAGTGCGGCGCGATCGAGCGGATCGAGGGTGGCCCGCAGCGGCGGTACGACGCCGACCTGTATCCGCACGTACACATCCGTTGCCAGCAGTGCGGCCGGGTGGACGACGTGGAGGTCCGGGAAATTCCGAAGGCGGTCGATCTGCTGGAGGATGCGGGTGGGTATGATGTACAGGGCTATCGCATCGAGTACGTCGGGCTTTGTCCGTCGTGCCGCGATGCCGGGAAGCCTGACCGGGCCGGCGAGACGGCATAGCTCCGGGCGTCCTGCCTGGGGATGATTTCATGGAACGAGTTGGTATCGAGAATGCCCGCAAGGGCTATTTCCACAGAGAGGAGCAACACATGCATGACATGACCGCTGAGAATCTTCGCAGTGCTTTCGGGGGCGAATCGCAGGCCCACATGCGATACATGATTTGGGGCGACAAGGCCGAGAAGGACGGATTTCCGAACGTGGCGCGCTTGTTCCGGGCGATTTCCCGGGCTGAGCAGGCCCACGCGACGGGGCATTTCCGCGCGATGAAAGACGTCGGCGGCGACCATCCGGTGACCTCGATGGCGGGCTTCGGGCTGGCGAGCACCTCCGAGAACCTTGCCGGCGCCATCGGCGGCGAGGAATTCGAGATTAACGAGATGTACCCGGCCTACCTGGCGGTGGCGGAGATGCAGGACGAAAGCGGCGCCCAGCGCAGCATGCACTTTGCGATCTCGGCGGAGAAGATCCACGCAAAAATGTTCCACGACGCCAAGACGGCCGTCGACAACGGCAAGGACCTGGCGCTGGGGACGGTCCAGATTTGCCCGGTGTGCGGCCACACGCTGGAAGGCGACGCCCCGGACAAGTGCCCCATCTGTCAGGCGGATGGCGCGAAGTACATCGCTTTCGCCGGCTGAATCGAACGTTTGCTTGTGGCAGGTGCATAGGATGAATCAAGGTGCCGACGCCGCCGGGGAGGGCATCTCTCCGGCGGCAGGCTGCACCGCAACCCATGCACAGCAAAAGGAGTGACGACGATGGCTGAACAGGAAGGCGCGATTACATTCAAGGGCGACCCGCTGACGCTGATCGGGCAGGACGTCAACGTGGGAGACCAGGCGGCGGACTTCACCGCAATGGCCAACGATCTCTCTGAGAAGTCTCTTTCAGACTGGTCGGGCAAGGTGATTGTCCTCTCGTCGGTTCCCTCGCTGGATACGAGCGTCTGCTCCACGCAGACGAAGAAGTTCAACGACGCTGCCGGCGAGTTGAGCGACAACGTCGTGATTCTCACCCTTTCGATGGACCTCCCCTTCGCCCAGGCGCGATGGTGTGGCCAGCAGGACGCCGACAGGATCGTCACCCTCTCGGACCATCGCGACGCGGAGTTCGGCACGAAGTACGGGCTGTTGATCAAGGAGTTGCGTCTTCTTGCGCGGGCGGTGCTGGTGGTGGACACCGGCGGCAGGGTCGTCTACAAGGAGCTGGTGGAAGAGATGACCAACGAGCCGAACTACGATGCTGCCCTGGCGGCCGTCCGGCAGGCAACGGAACAAAGCTGACCCCAGAACACGGAAGGATCCATGACCAAACCGAAGGAAGTCTACAGGTGTGAAGTCTGCGGGATCGTCGTCGAGGCGATCGAAGGCGGCGCGGGCGAGCCGGTCTGTTGCGGCCAACCGATGACGCTGCTGGAAGCGAAGACCGAGGACGCCTCCAACGAGAAGCACGTCCCGTTCATCGAGCGGACGGACGAGGGCATTCATGTCCGCGTGGGCAAGGAAACCGCCCATCCGATGGAGGAGAAGCATTTCATCCAGTGGATCGAACTGACGGCCGGCGACGTTGTAATGTACAAACGGCTGTCGCCGGACGACGAACCGGAGGCGACATTCCCGGCGATCGACGGCGAGCTGTCCGCCCGGGAGCTGTGCAATGTGCACGGGTTGTGGGCAAGCTGATTTGACCGAACTTAAACAGACCTGAAAGGGATGGAACGATGATCAAGGAACCGATCGAGAAGGCATTCAACGAGCAGATCAACGCCGAGACGTTCTCGGCCTATTTGTACTGGAGCATGTCGGCGTGGTTTGAGACGATCAATCTCCCCGGGGCGGCTGCGTGGATGCGTGCGCAGGCCCAGGAGGAGATGGTCCACGCGATGAAGTTCTTCCACCACATCAACGAGCGTGGCGGAAGCGTGAAGCTCACGGCCATCGAAGCGCCCGATACCAAGTGGGATTCCCCGCTGGCCGCCTTCGAGGCCGCCTACAAGCACGAGCAGTACATCACCCAGCGGATCGACGACCTGGTGACCCTCGCCCGCGAGCAGAAGGACTACGCCTGCGAGTCGATGCTGCAATGGTTCACCGACGAGCAGGTCGAGGAAGAGGCCTCGGTGGACCAGATCGTCCAGCAGATCAAGCTCAGCAAGGAAGCCCCCGGCGCGCTGTTCATGATCGACCGTGAGCTGGGGCAGCGAAGCTTCACGCCCCCGCCGGCCGAAGGCGAAGGAGAGTAACCACGGATGGCTGTCAATGAGATGAGCGTTGCCGACCTGCTGGAGTTGGCCTGCCAGGTGGAGAGCAACGGCATGGAGTTCTATCGTCGCTCCGCGGAGCTGGCGAGCGACCCCAAGGCCGAGCAGTTTCTCCGCCAGCTGGCGGTGATGGAAGAGGATCATCTGCAGGTATTCACCGCGATGAAGGACAACTGGCTCGCCCGCCAGGACGGGCAGGCCGACGGTGACCAGACGCCGGGCGACGAATCCGTCCGCGACTACCTGCAGATGCTCGCGACGGATCGGCTGTTCGACCCGGCCGGCGGACCGGCCAAGACGTGGACCGGGGCCGAGCGTCTGACCGACGTGATCGCCAAGGCCGTCGAGATGGAGAGCGACTCGATCCTCTTCTACGTCGGGCTCAAGGAATACGTGTCCGACGCCGACCAACGCGCGAAGATCGACGACATTATCCACCAGGAGATGGGGCACGTCACGAGTCTCAAGAATCTCCTGATGCAGCTGCGGGACGAAGAGAAATGACAACCCGTCGGGCCGGACCGGTCATCGGCCGGCGAGGTCGACAGCGAGGACCAAGCGGATGGCTGAGACGTACAAAGCAATAAAGGTGAGTGAGCACGCCTGGTGGGTCGGCGCGATCGACTGGGCCCTGCGCGATTTCCACGGCTACGCCACCAGCCGAGGCAGCACGTACAACGCGTTCCTCGTCAAGGCGGACAAGCTCACGCTGATCGACACGGTCAAGGCGCCCTTCAAGAGCGAGATGCTCCAGCGGATCGCCTCGGTCGCCGACCCGTCGGAGATCGACGTGATCGTCTCCAACCACGCCGAGATGGACCACAGCGCGCTGGTGGGCGAGTTGGCCAGGGAGTGGGACGTCTCGGCGATCTACGCGTCCAAGCAGGGCGCCAGGGCGCTGTCGGAGCATCACATCACCGAGGACGTCACCGAGGTCGAAGACGGCCAGGAGATCGACCTGGGCGGCGTACACCTGGCGTTCCACGAGACCCGCATGTGCCACTGGCCCGACAGCATGGTCAGCTTCCTGAAGGAGGACAAGCTGCTGTTCAGCCAGGACGCCTTCGGGATGCACCTGGCCGGCAATGAGCGGTTTGCCGACCAGATCGAATCGTCCGTGCTGCAGTACGAACTGACCAAGTACTACGCGAACATCCTGATGCACCTGGGTCCGTTCATTTCCAAGGCGCTGGACAAGCTCGCCCCCCTGCGCGAGCAGATCGAGATCGTCGCCCCGGATCACGGGCCGATCTACCGCAACGCCTCGGACATCGACTACGTCCTGGAAAGCTACGCCCGCTGGAGCGCCCAGGAGAAGACCGACAAGGCCGTCATCGTCTACGACACGATGTGGCAGAGTACCGCGAAGATGGCCCGCCTGGTGGCGGAGGGCCTGGGCGAGAAGGACATCGCCGTTCGCCTGATGCCGTTGAACGGCTCGCACCGAAGCGACGTGGCCACCGAGGTGCTCGAAGCCGGCGCGCTGATCGTCGGCTCGCCCACGCTCAACAACAACATTTTCCCCACGCTGGCCGATTGCATGACCTACCTGAAGGGGCTCAAGCCGAAGAACCTCATCGGCGCCGCTTTCGGGTCGTTCGGCTGGAGCGGCGAGGCGCCCAAGCTGCTCACCTCCCTGCTGGAGGAGATGGACGTGGACGTGGTGGCCGAACCGGTCCGATGCCGGTACGTGCCCACCAACGAGGAACTGGCGTCCTGCCGCGAGCTGGGTAAGACAATCGGCGAAAGATTGCAGGCCCAACTCGCCGAAGTGAAGTAACGGCCCGCCTGCCACGGATCTCCGCGGGCGAGGGGACGCCCGCGGCGATGGCTGATGGACGCACCGCAACGACACGCCTTCGGACAAACGAGACCGCATGAGCGCACAAGCATCGGGCGGATCCACCGCCAAAAAGAAGAAACCCAAAAAGCTTCTCATGAAGCAGCCCCAGATGCTGCGCATGATCTACGCGCTGGTCCCCGTGATGCTCACCGGGATCTACTTCTTCGGATGGGTCGTGGCGGCGATCGTGGCGTTCTGCCTGCTGGTGGGCTTCGCCGTCGAGTACGTCAGCGCGCGGCATCGAGGTCAGCCGGTATCCACCGCCCTGTTCGTGACGATTCTGCTGTATTCCCTCTCGCTGCCGGCCACCACGCCGCTGTGGGTCGCCGGAGTGGGGGCTGCCGTGGCGGTGTTGTTCGGCAAGGAGGTTTACGGCGGGTTCGGGCGAAACTGGGTGAACCCCGCCATCGTCGGAAGGGCGTTCGTGTACATCTGTTTCCCGCAGGACCTCACCGGGCGGTTCGTGCCCGCGTTCCAGGGCTTTCCCGGCGGGTTCGCACACTGGTCGTTCAAGTCGCTCAAGCAGCTTCCCGAGTATCTCCAGGCCGGTGGCGAGACCGTCGCCGACGCCGTCACCCAGGCCAGCCCCATGTTCGTGGGCACCAAGTACGGCAGCGACGCCATCGTCAACAACGGCCAGGGCGCCACGCTGTGGGACATGGCGTGGGGCACCATCGGCGGGATCTTCCAGACGCCCAACGGCAGCCAGGAGATTCTGGCGGCCGGGAGCATCGGCGAAGGATGCGGCGTGATCATCCTGTTGTGCGGGATCTACCTGCTGGTGACGAAGACCGCCAGTTGGCGACTCATGCTCGGCGGGCTCATCGGCGTGGGGGCGGCGAGCCTGCTGTTCCGCCAGGGGCTGGGTTACACCGACGTCGGCCAGGTTCCCCCGCTGGCGTGGCAGGTGCTCAGCGGGACCACGCTGTACGCGATGGTCTTCATGGTGACCGAACCGGTCTCCGCACCGCGGAAAGACACAGCCCGGCTGATCTACGCGTTCGTCATCGGCTTCCTGCTGGTCTTTCTCCGCTGGAAAGGCCCGTTCATCGCCGCCGCGACGTTCAGCATTCTCCTGGGCAACATGCTCGCCCCGCTGATCGAGCTGGGCGTTGGCTCCTGGGAGGACTGGCGAAAATCCCGCGCCGCCGCCAGGGAGGGTGAGCAATGAACCTGAACACCAAGAACCCCACTTACGTGATCATTTACGCTGCCGTGGTTTCCGCGCTGTTCACGGCCGCCATCATGACGCTGCACGCCTCGACCGAGCACGTCGTCAAGCGCAACGAGCAACTGGCGCGGATGAGCGCCCTGGTGAGTGTCTTCAAACTGGCCGATCAGCCGAACCCCTCCGACGCACGCATCGAGGAGCTCTACAACACCCACATTCGCAAGGTTGAGGGCGACTTGATCGACCCGGAATCCGGCGTGAACTTCAACCACCCCACCGACCTCCGCCTGCAGACGTACAAGGCCTACGACGCCGACCCCGACGCGGGCGGCAAGCTCATCGGCTACGCGATGCCGATCTGGGGGATCGGCTTCTGGGCACGGATCGACGGGATTCTCGCGGTCACCCCGGACATGACCCGCTCGCTGGGGGCGGTTTTCCTGGCCCACCAGGAAACGCCCGGGCTCGGCGGACGCATCACCGAGGATGCCTTTGCCGAGCAGTTCGAAGGGCTGAACATCTCCCCGCCCGAGCAGGTCGACCAGATCCTCTACATCACCAAGTCCGCCCCGGACGAGGGCGAGCCGGCCCACGGCAGGCACGTGGACGCCATCACCGGCGCCACCGGAACCAGCACCGCCGTCGAGGCGTTCGTGAACACGCGCGTCCGGCAGTTCCGCCGGGCCGCCCTGGCCAAGGGACTGCTCAACAGCGCTTCGTCGTCCGACGCCAACGCACCCCACGCGGAAGGAGGCGAGTAATGCCCCCGCAGGATACACTCACCGCCCGGCAGGCACTGGAGACCCAGTTCTGGGCGGAGAACCCCATCTTCCGGCAGGTGCTGGGCATCTGCTCGGCGCTGGCGGTGACCAACCTTGTGTTCAACACGGCGCTGATGTGCGTCGGGCTCATCTGGGCGACGACGATGTCCTCGCTCACCGTCAGCCTGCTGCGCAACTTCACGCCCAACCGTATCCGCATCATGGTGCAGGTTCTCATTATCGCCGTCTTCGTCATCGTGGTGGACATCGTCTTTCGGGTCTTCTTCTTCGACACCCACAAAGACATCGCCGCGTACGTCGGGCTGATCATCACCAACTGCATCGTCCTGGGTCGACTCGAAGCGTTCGCCAACAAGAACAAGCCCCTTCCCGCCCTTACCGACGGGCTCGGGGCCGGGCTGGGCTACAGCCTGGTGCTCATGAGCATCGCGATCGTCCGGGAAGTGCTCGGGTTCGGCACGCTGCTGAAGGGCACGTCGTGGCAGATCACCTTCGACTTCCTCCGGGCGTACGAGCCGGGCGTGCATGAGACGGCGTGGCGCCATTGGACGATCATGGTCATGCCCCCCGGGGCGTTCTTCCTGCTGGCGATCGCCGTGTGGGTGGCCCGGTGGTACTCCCTCAAACGGGACGCCGCCGCGGAAGGAGGTGCCGCATGATCCCCCTGCTCGCCCAGATGCAGGCCCAAGGCGCCACGCCCGATGTGGGCTTCACGGCCGGCATGTTGCTGATCCTGGTTTCCGCGTCGCTGACCAACAACATCCTGCTGACGCGGTTCCTGGGAATGTGCCCGTTCCTGTCCATCAGTCGACAGCTCAAGGCGTCGGTGGGGATGGGGCTGGCAGTGCTGTTCGTGACCACCTGCACCTGCGTGCTGAACTACCTGCTGTACGTCTACGTGCTTCAGCCTCTCGAACCCTACGGCGTGCCGGCGGAGTCTCTCAAGCTGATCCTCTTCATCGTGGTCATCGCCGCGTTCGTACAACTGATGGAGATGCTCATCGAGCGGATCTCCACGCCGCTGTACTACTCGCTGGGGATCTTCCTGCCGCTGATCACCGTCAACTGCGCAATCCTCGGGGCGAGCCTGTTCATGGTCAACGACGTGCTGTCCAAAGGGTACGGCCTGCTGGAAGTCTTCGTGTTCGGGCTGGGAAGCGGGATCGGCTGGTTCGTGGCGATTGTCATCATGGCGGGCATTCGCCAGCGCCTCAGCAAGGCGAAGATCCCCGCTGCGTTGGAGGGTCCGGGAATCACGCTGATTATCACCGGAATCATGGCCATGGCGTTCACCGTCTTCCAGGGAATGATCAAACTTTGAGCGAGGCGACTCGATGAGCCTGGTAACCGGCGTACTGTTGGCGGCCCTGACGGCCTGCGTGCTGTCCACCGTGCTGGCGGCGCTGTTGCTGCTGGCCGAGAAATATCTCGTCAACTACGGGGTCTGCACGATCTCGATCAACGACGGCGAGAAGCAGTTGCAGGTCGAGGGCGGCCAGAGCCTGCTTGCGTCGCTCAAGGGCGAGGGGCTGTTCATCCCCTCCGCCTGTGGCGGCCGGGGGACCTGCGCGTACTGCAAGTGCAAGATTCTCGACGGCGGCGGGCCGATCGTGCCCACCGAAGACCCCCTGCTGGATGAAACCGAGAAAGAGAACAACATCCGGATCTCCTGCCAGGTCAAGGTGCGCAACGACATGGCCATCGAGATTCCCGAGGAGCTGTTCTCGATCAAGGAATTCCGCGGCCGGGTCGAGCAGATCCGCGACCTGACCCACGATATCAAGGAACTGCGAATCAAGCTGATCGAGCCGGAAACCATCGACTTCGTCGCCGGCCAATACATGCAGCTCGAAGCCCCGGCCTACGGCGACAACCCCGAACCGGTCTACCGTGCGTACTCGATTTCCTCCAAACCCTCGGACAACGGCTACATCGAGCTGATGATCCGCCTCGTGCCCGAGGGCATCTGCACGACGTGGGTCTTCGAGCACGTCTCCGAAGGCGACGAGGTCACGCTCTCGGGGCCGTACGGAGATTTCCGCCTCATGGAGACCGACCGCGAAATGGTCTGGATCGCCGGCGGCTCGGGCATGGCCCCGTTCTGGTCGATGATCCGCCACATGAAGGAACACGACATCCGCAAACAATGCACCTACTTCTTCGGAGCGGTCAACCCGCGCGACATGTTCCTCACCGAGGAGCTCTACGCCCTGGCCGAGGAGCTGGACTGGTTCGAGTACGTGCCCGCCCTGTCCTGCCAGAACCCCCCGGACGACTGGAGCGGCGAGAGCGGACTGATCACCGACGTACTCGACCGCCGCGTGAAGGACGGATCCGAGATGGAGGCGTACCTCTGCGGCTCGCCGGGCATGATCGACGCCGCCGCCGAGGTGCTCGACGGAAAGGGCATCATCGAGGACCGCCGCTTCTACGACAAATTCGCCTGACCTCCGGAGCCCCCGCATGAAGAAACTCCCCGACGAAGACCGATTGATGAAACGGATGGCCCCGGGCGTTCTCTGCCGCGAGGGCTTCCTCGGACACGACCACCGCACGCTGCACGAGGTCATCGAGAACGACGCCCACCAACTGGACCACCTGGGCGTGACGCGCGAGCAGATCGCCGACGAGATGGAACGCATCCTCGACGCCGCCGAGAGCACTTTCGGCGCACCGGTCCCCGTCACGACCGCCGGCGGACGCGGACTGGTGGCCTCCTACCGCGAGTCCATGGGCAAGATCCCCTCGCCCTGGGGCGGAAAGGTCTTCCGCAAGGGCGAGGTCGAACTGGCCGACCCCGAGACCGGCGAGGTAATTCAGCGATACACCCCGCTGTCGGTCCACCTGGTGCGCGAGCACGGCTTCTTCCAGGGACGCGGCAGCCGATACCGCATCGAACCGGGCGACTTCGTCGAGTTGATCGGCATCGAACCCGAAGACACCACCGACGTACCACCGGAAACGCCGTGAAGACCGTCGCACGGCCTTCCAGGCCGTGGCTGCCGATGGGCAGCTTCGCCGAAGGCGAAATGAGTCCGCGGAGGAGCTGTAGGGCTCGCAACTTGTTGCGGGCGCATCGCCGAAGACGAAAACAAAACATGGGCAGGATGCCCATGCGACGTGAACCGTCGCACGGCCTTCCAGGCCGTGGCTGCCGTAGGGCCCGCAACTTGTTGCGGGCGAATCGCCGACTGTGAAACGACATTCGCCCCGAGGCCGGCAAACAGAACAAACCATGGGCAGGATGCCCATGCGACGTAAGGCTGCGGCGCGTTGACTTCCGCGCATCGATCCGGTAACCAACATTCAGCAACAGCGACGTTTTGACCCTAACCGAAAGAAAGGTGACAACATGAAAAAGTACGTCTGCGACCTGTGCGGCTGGGAGTATGATCCCGCCGTGGGCGACCCTGACAACGGCGTGGAACCCGGAACCGCCTTCGAGGACATTCCCGACGATTGGGTCTGCCCCGAGTGCGGTGCCGACAAGAGCGAATTCTCGCCGGTCGACTGACGCCCGCTGGAGAGCAAACAGGCCGCGCGTCGCGTGGGCGAACCGCCCTTCCGACGCGCGGTTTTCTATGCGCCCGCCCTACTCCTGCTGACCCTCGCGCAACACCGAGAGGAACATGCGCTCGGCCGGGCCGGCCGCCTTTCCGCGGCGCCGGAGTATCGCGATCGGTCGGCGCCACTGGTCGCCGTCAAGCCGCGCGAACGCCAGATCGCCCCGGTCGGCCTCCCGCTCGATGTTGCCCACCGGAAGGATGCCCACGCCCGAGCCAACCTCCAGGGCACGCTTGAGCAGCTCGATGTTGTCGAACTCCATCTCGACGTGTACCGTCACGCCGTGCTTCTTGAGCAGCTTGTCGATGAACACCCGCGTCGGGATGCCCGCCTCGAAGGCCACCACCGTCTCGCCTTCCAGCTCCTCGACTCCGATGCGATCTCGCCCGGCCAACGCATGGCCCGGCGCGAAGGCCACCACCAGCTCTTCGCTGGTCAGCGGCAGAATCTCGATGGATCGCTGCTTCTCGGGGCAGGCGACGATGCCGAGATCCATCTCGCCGGAGACGATGGCTGCGTTGATGCGGTTCCACCGGGTGTACTCGACGTGCAGATTGACCTCCGCGTGGGCCTGGAGAAACTCCCGTACGTACGGATCCAGCAGGTAGAAGCCCACCGAGTAGATCGTACCCACCCGCAACACGCCGCGAACGGCGTCGGCGGCCGACCGCACCTCGCCCAAAAGCTGCTCGTACCGCCGGACGATGTCCTTGCAGCCCTCGTAAAACGCCCGGCCCGCTTCGGTGGGTGCGACCAGCCCGCCCCCGCGAGAGATCAACTGAACCGACAGCTCACGCTCCAGCTTCGCAAGCTGTTGCGAGACCGCCGACTGCGAAATGAAGTTCATCTCGGCCGCCTTGGAAAAACTCCCGGCGTCCACGAGATCACAGAACGTCTTCATCACGTCGGTATGCAAGGGCAGAGGCTCCGAATTACAAGGAGTTCTTATCAGCCAACTCCCCCAGTGTAGCCGAAATGCCCTTTTCTGGATAGTCTTTTACTGCATTGCGACGCGAGAGATCGCCGGTTTTCGATAATACTCTCTAATAGAGGTGATCTCACTGGCGTCGAGAGTCGCTCAGACCCACGTCTCCTGCGAGTGGCCGAACTGCTTCATCCAGGCGCACACCTCGCCAGTATGGCAGGTCGAAGCATATCACGGCCAGACCGGGGCGGCAACGTTTTGCGTCGGCAGCGATCTGCGCACGAAAAACGCCGACCCGGAAGAGTCGGCGGTGTTTTCATTGCGGCCGAAAGGAGTCGAACCTTCACTCCCCGAAGGGAACAGGCACCTGAAGCCTGCGCGTCTGCCAATTCCGCCACGGCCGCGGGGTGTTCGGCGATCTCGCCGCGAAGCGAGATGCCCCACTCTACCCCCCGGCGATCAGAAGTCAACCCTTCATTCACGAATTTGAAAAACCGCCCCTGACCCCGTCACCGGCGGGCAAACCGCCGATCGGGAAAAAATCCCGCCCCGGCGAGGGAACCGTTCCCGGCGTGCATACGATGGAATAGGTACCAAGGACTATTCTCTTCTGTAGAAAGGATTACGAGGATGAAGCTCGATACGACTTACATGGGACTCACGCTGAATTCACCCGTTGTTCCCTCCGCCAGCCCGCTCAGCCACGACATCGACAACATCAAGCAGATGGAGGACTGCGGGGCCGGGGCCGTGGTGCTCTGGTCGATCTTCGAAGAGCAGGTCGTTCACGACGAAGCAGAGATGGAGTACCACCTCTGTCATGGCAGCGAGCGGTTTGCCGAGTCGCTGGACTACTTCCCGCCGATGCAGGACTACCGCCTGGGCGTGGACGACTACGTGGACCACATTGCCGCGGCGAAGAAGGCCGTCAAGATGCCCATCATCGCCTCGCTGAACGGGATCAGCGCCAGCGGGTGGATTTCGTACGCCAAGAAGATGGAAGACGCCGGCGCCGACGCGATCGAACTGAACGTCTACTACATCCCCGCCGACCCGAAGCTCACCGCTCCGGACGTCGAATCGGTCTACCTGGCGGTTCTGGAAGCGGTCAAGGACGCCGTGAGCATCCCGGTGGCCATCAAGCTTTCCCCGTACTTCTCCGCGACGGCCCACACGCTCAAGACACTCGGCGACCGGGCCGACGCGCTGGTGCTGTTCAATCGGTTCTACCAGCCTGACATCGACATCGAGAACCTCGCCGCCAAGCCGGGCCTGCAACTGAGCGACAGCTACGACGGCCGCCTGCCCCTGCGGTGGATCGCCATCATGTACGGACAGGTCCAGGCATCGATCGCCGCGACCTCCGGCATTCATACCGGCCGAGATGCCGCGAAGATGATTCTCGCCGGCGCGGACGTGACAATGATGGCCTCGGCCCTGCTGAAAAACGGGATCGGCCACATCAAGACCGTCCTCAGCGAACTGGTCGACGTCGGCAAGGACAAGGGCTACCAGAGCATCGAGCAGATGCGCGGCGTCATGAGCCAGCAGAACTTCCCCGAGCCCATCGCCTTCGAGCGCGCCAACTACATGAAGGCATTGACCGAGTACCGCCTCGTCGGAGCGGGCGAATAAACAGAAACGACCTGAAGGTGATGCTGGTTGCTTCCACCTGATGCACGCACGGGCCCGGGACACCCCCGGGCCCGTGGTGTTTCCCGGCGTTCGGCATTGTACGACAGGCGTCTCGCCTGTAACGGATTCGAGTAAGACAAGCGCCGGCGGGGTAGAGAAGCAAAAGAACCAAATTCCAAATGACAAGTTCCAAGGAGTGATCGACCCGCATCGATCCGCGATTGCGCCCGCAACAAGTTGCGGGCCCTGCGGCTGGCCCGCAATCCCGTTTCGCCTTCGCGGACCTCTGCCTTTCGGCAGACACGGCCTGGAAGGCCGCGCGACGCGTGAAGCCCCCCCCGCAGGATGCCCATGCTACGGCACCCGAGTCACGTCGGGGGCTTGCTGAAAACGCGATTCTCCGGGGCCGGCGGCGGATCGACCACCTTGACCACCCCCCTGCCGTGCGGGTAGAAACGGGGGTTCACCCCAGTGTCGGGGGCAGGAGAGATTCATGCGGCTGGTCGTTCCCATCAAGCAGGTTCCCGAGACCAACGCGGTGAGAATGGATCCCGAGACAGGGACCATGATCCGCGAGGGCGTCGATGCCATCGTCAACCCGCTGGACCTGTACGCCATCGAGGCGGCCCTTCGGCTGCGGAAGGCCCATGGCGGAGAGGTCATCGCGATCTCGATGGGTCCGCCCCGCGCCGAGACCGCCCTGCGGGAGGCCATCTCCATGGGCTGCGACGGCGGCGTGCTTGCCTGCGGGAAGGAATTTGCCGGGTCGGACACGTGGGCCACCAGCTATGCCCTGGCGGCCGTCGTTCGCAGGCTGGGCGACGTGGACGTGGTTCTCTGCGGCGAGCGGGCCACCGACGGCGATACCGGCCAGGTCGGCCCGGGGATCGCGGCGTTTCTCGATTGGCCCATCGTGTCGTACGTCAGCAAATTCGCGGCCGTCGAGGGTCGCACCGCCCGCGTGCATCGACTCGTCGAAGCCGGCCACGAGGTCATTGAAGCCGACCTGCCTGCGGTCATGACCGTCATCAAGGAAATCGGCGACCCGCGTCTGCCCACGCTTCGCGGCAAGCAGCACTCCCGCGCGGTGGACGTACCCGCCTGGGGCGCCGACGAACTGGGCGTGGACCCCGATGAGCTGGGGCTGTCCGGCTCGCCCACGCAGGTGGTGAAAATCTTCCGTCCGACCGTCGCCCGCGAGTGCGAAACGCACGTGGCCAACGACGAAGTCTCCATCCGCGAGTCGGTCCAGAGACTGACGGCCTTCCTCAAGGAGCGTCAGCTGATATGACCGCCGAGACGTACAAGGACGTCTGGATCTTCGCCGAGCAGCAGGCCGGCCGACTGACGCGCATCGGCTATGAACTGCTCACGCGTGGGCGCGAGCTGGCAGACAAGCGTGGCTGTGAGCTGGTGGCGGTCGTTTTCGCCGGGAGCATCGCCGAGGCCGAACTGAACGAACTGATCGCGTGCGGCGCCGACCGGGTGATCTCCGTCGAACATCCGTCGCTGGAGCACTTCCTGCCCGAGCCGTGGGGCGCCTGCCTGGCGGCAATCATCGAGCAGCGGGGACCTGAAATCCTGCTGGCCGGAGCGACGTCCACCGGGCGGACGCTCATGCCTTACGTCGCCATCAAGGTCCACGCCGGACTGACGGCCGACTGTACCGTGCTGGACATCGAAGACGGTACCGGCCACCTGCTTCAGACCCGCCCGGCGATCGGGGGCAACATCCTCGCGACGATCAAGGCCGAGAACCATCGGCCGCAGATGGCGACGGTTCGCCCGCGATCCACCCAGCCGGCGAGGCCCCAGCCCGAACGAAGCGGCGAGATCGAGCGTATGAAACCCCCGGCGGCGCTGCCCGAGTCCCGCGTGCGTCGCGTGGAGTTCATCCCTGCCGAGGACGAGCACCCGCTGCAGGACGCCGATCGCGTGGTGGCCGTCGGGCGTGGCGTGAAAAAGGCGGAGAATTTGCCCGTGGTCGAGCAACTCGCCGACGTGCTGGACGCCGCCCTGGGCGCCACCCGCGACGTGGTGGACCGGGGCTGGCTGAGCTATCCGCACCAGATCGGCCTGAGCGGGAAGACGGTGACACCGAAGCTCTACATCGGCGCGGGCGTCGGCGGGAGCATTCAACATCTCGCGGGCATGCAGACCGCGGAGACGATCGTGGCCATCAACAGCGATCCCGAAGCGCAGCTGTTCCGCGTGGCCGATTTCGGCATCGTGGGCGACATGCACGAGGTACTGCCCGCCCTGACCGATACCCTTCGCGAAGCACGAGACGACCAACCCTCCGAGGATACATCATGAGCCGACAGGTACGATTTCATTTTCAGCTTCCCGGGCGCGAGGCGGGCCTGCTGCAGCGCGTCGTGGGAGGCGTCCTCGGGGCGATCCTGGGCGTGGCCTTTCTCATCGTCTCGGTGGTGGTCGCCATCGTCGCTCTACCGGCCGGCCTGCTGGCGGCGTGGCTGGTGAAACGCCGCGTCCGCCGTGGCCTGGACGAGTTCCAGCGCCGCGTCAACGAGGTGGCCGGGATGCACCGCGGCGGACGACCCACCGGCGAAGACGACGAATACACCCCCAGCGGCAGAAAGAAAGTCAACGTCCGCGTGGTGGATGAGGAGTCTTCGCCACCGGGCCAGAGGGAAAAAACATGAGCGAGCCACACGGTCCCATTTACGTAGAGACCTCCGTTTTCGGCGGGGTTTTTGACGACGAATTTCTAGAGCCCAGCAGGAGGCTCTTTGAACAAGGAGAGAAGGGTTCCCTCATCCTGATGGCGTCAGAACTGGTGCGGGCTGAGGTCGAATTGGCTCCTGAGCGAGTGTTCAGGTTCTTTCGTGACTCATTGGCCAGCATGGAGATCGCATCGGTTACCAGCGAGGCTATCGCTCTTCAACAGGCCTATCTCAAGGCCGAGATACTGGGACAGTCATCCACTGATGACGCCCTCCATGTCGCCTTGGCAACAGTTAATCGGTCCAGCATCATCGTCAGTTGGAACTTCCGACATATTGTGCATCTGGACAAAATCAAACGGTATAATCAGGTAAACGCCCTTGAAGGCTGGGGGGCTTTGGAAATCCGGTCGCCAAGAGAGATCGTGACATATGAAGACCAAGACATTTGACTGTATTGATATGAAACGGCGCAGTGCGAAGGTCCTCCAGGAGAAGCTGGCCCATCTCTCACCGGCCGAGCAACTGGCCTGGTGGCAGGAGCGGACCGAAGAATTGCGAGCACTGAGAGACCAGGCGCGCCAGGAGAAAGCTGACTGACCCGCGAATGGTTTCCCAGCCCCCCAAGACGTACAACCCGGTCACGGCTGAGATTGTCCGCGAGTTGATCGACATCGTCGGCGAGCGGTACGTCATCCACGGCGACGCCGACAAGCTCGAGCCTTACTCGCACGACGAGATCCCGGACCCCGAGTACGCCCACATGCCCGAAGTCGTCGTCCGTCCGGACTCGGCCGCCCAGATCGCCGCGATCATGAAGCTGGCCAATCGCGCGCGGATCGCCGTCACGCCCCGCGGTGCCGGCAGCGGGCTCTCGGGCGGAGCGGTTCCCCTCCACGGCGGCATCGTTCTGCTGGTGGATCGGATGAACCGCATCCTCGAGGTGGACGAGGAGAACATGATGGTCGTCGTCGAGCCCGGCGTGGTGACCGCGGAGATCAACGAAGTGCTCGCGGAGAAGGGCCTGTTCTACGCCGGGTACCCGATGAGTCTGGAGACCTGTACCATCGGCGGCAACGTCGCGGAGAATGCCGGCGGCGGAAAGGCCGTCAAGTACGGCGTCACGGGCCGATACGTCACGGGCCTGGAGGTGGTCACTCCCACCGGCGATCTCGTGCAGCTGGGCGGCAAGCTCATCAAGGACGTCACCGGCTACAACATGATCGGCCTGATGGTCGGCTCGGAGGGAACGCTGGGGATTTTCACGAAGATCACGCTGAAGCTCCTGCCGCTGCCCAAGGCCAACGTGGACCTGCTGGTTTTGTTTGAATCGGCCGAGGAGGCCATCGGCGCGGTTCCGCGCATCATGACGCGCGGCGGCATCATTCCCACCGCCATCGAGTTCATGGACCGCTCCAGCGTGCGGGCGGCGTGCGAGTACCTCAACGAGAGCATCCCCTACCAGCAGGCCGGCGCGATGTTGCTGATTACCGTCGACGGCCCGGACGAGCGGCAGGTGATTCGCGAGTACGAAACGATCGGCGAGCAGTGTCTCGAAGCCGGCGCCATCGAGGTGTACGTCGCCGACAACGCCACCACCTCCGAGCGGGTCTGGAAGGTGCGCCGCAACATCGCCGAGGCCTTCGCCATCATCTCCGTCCATCAGGGCAACGAAGATCTCGTCGTCCCGATGGCGGCGATCCCGAAGCTGGTGACGGGCATGGAGCGACTGGCGGAGACCTACGGCGTGCGCGTTCCCGCTTACGGCCACGCCGGGGACGGAAATTTGCACACGCGCATCGTGAAGAATCCGGACTGGTCCATGGAACAGTGGAACGAGACGTTCCCGAAGGTGCTCGGAGAGTTGTACACGCTGACGGCCGACCTCGGCGGGCGCATCAGCGGCGAGCACGGCATCGGGCACAAGCGCAAGAAGTACATGGGCATGTTCGTCTCCCCGGAGTACCTCGACATGCTCCGCTCGCTGAAGCATGCGCTGGACCCCAACGGCGTGCTGAATCCGGGCAAAATCTTCGACTGATCCCGCCCCTGCGCGCGTGCCGGACGTATTCTCCCATGGGCACGTTTTCTTATTTTTCCTATCCTCTCTTCAATTTGTCGCGGGCTGGCTCCGATTTCCCGCGTAGAGATTTGCTTCGAAGCGACAAATCAGGATTCCAGTACACCAGCAAGGAGAATGGGAATGACACCATCCACCACGAAGAGCAAGAGCAAAGCCGGCACGCAGAGCAAGACGAAGTCCGGCAGCACGAAGCGGTCGGCGGAGAACCAGCGTAAGCGCATCGCCTCGGCGGTGAAGAACGCCCGCAAGTCCTCCTCCGCGAAGACCAGCAGCAGCAACACGAAGTCCAAGAGCAGCGCCGCGAAGTCCAAGAGCTCCTCGGCCAAGAGCAAGAGCAGTTCGACCGGCTCCAAGGCCAAGAGCGCCACCAAGAGCCAAGCCTCCTCCAAGAGCACGCCGAAGAAGCGCACCGCCAGCAAGAAGACCACCCCCAAGGCCTCCAGCTCGCAGACCAAGAGCCAGAACAAGGAACTGGTCCCCACGCTGATGCTCGAAGAGTACACCCCCAAGACGGCACCCGAGTCGGGCGTCAAGGACACCACCAAGGGTTCCACGAAGTTCGGTTGGATCGGTAGCGGCCAGTGTGGCGGCCGACTCGTCCGCGCGTTCAATGAGCTGGGCTACGGCAAGGCCATCGCCATCAATACCGCCTACCATGACCTCCAGGACCTCCAACTGCCCGAGAATCAGAAGATCCTCATGGACATCGGGCGCAAGGGTGCCGGCAAGGACATGGCCCGCGGCCAGCAGGCGGCGGTCCAGTATCGCCAGGACATCATCCACTCGCTCGAGCAGATCTTCTCCGAGAACGTCGACCACGTCATGATCGCCATGGGTGCCGGCGGTGGCACGGGTTCCGGCAGCGCGATCCCGCTGATCGACACGATCCGCTCCTGCGCAAAGCACATCGGCCTGCGGAATCCCGAGCGGCGCATCGGCGTGCTGTGCACCCTGCCAACCGACGGCGAAGCCGCCTCCCCCAAGGTCGGGCGGAATGCCTACGAAGTCACCACCGAGCTGTGCCGGATGGCCGCCGATGGTGAGATCAGCCCGCTGATCATCGTGGACAACGAGAAGATCTCCCGGATGTACCCGGGCCTGACGGTCAAGGACTTCTGGCCGACGATCAACACGACCGTCGCCGGTCTGTTCGACATCTTCAATCGCCTCAGCGCCCTGGCCAGCCCCTACACCAGCTTCGACTCGGTGGACTACCAGTCCATCATGGAAGCCGGCGGCTGCCAGATCATGGGCCTCACGAAGGTCGATTACTTCCAGCGGCGTTACGACATCTCCCAGGCGATGAAGGGCAACCTCGAGAAGACCCTGCTGGCCGGCGGGTTCAACCTCGACACCGCTCGCGTCGCCGGTGCGATCGTCGTCGGTGGCAAGCAGATCATGGCCGACACGCCCGGTCTGCAGGACAGCGTCAACCACGCGTTCGACATCCTGACCGACATCACCGGACAGGCGACCGTCCACCGTGGCATCTACGAGGACAACAAGGACTCCCTGCGAGTCTACACCATGATCGGCGGGCTCGACGCCCCGCAGGAACGCCTGGAAGAACTCCTCCGCGTTTCGTAAACCACCGATCCGAAAGCAACACCGAAGCCCCGGTCGTCACTCCGACGGCCGGGGCTTTTCTGTTTCGTGCAGGGAAATCACTGCCGTGACAATCCGCCGGCAAACCGTCTGAGGTCCTGCTTGCCGGGCGTCTCCTCATACAGACAGCAGTTCCGCCCGCAACAAGTTGCGAGCCCTACGGCCTGTGCCGATTCGACCGAGCGGGTGCCCGGGCTTGTGCCGGTTCGACCGAGCGGGTGCCCGGGCTTGTGCCGATTCGACCGAGCTTGCGAGGGAGAAGCGGAGCAACCCGGATGCCGGGAAGACCCGATCGATCCCGAAAAGCAATCCGAACCGCCCGGCGCCCCTACACGCCGGTCTTGATCTCCACGCGTCGGCCTTTCCGGGACGACTCGATCGCGGCGAAGACCATCGCCAGCGACTTGATGTTGTCGTGACACTCGGTCTGCGGAACCGTGCCCTTTCGCAGGTACGCCAGCATCTCGCGCAACGCTCCGTGCATCTGGAAGTGCTTCACCGACGCAGCCGACACCTTCAGCGCCTTACAGTCGCGATGGAAGCCCGTCTTCTTTGCAGCCACCTCCACCACGGGCAGCTCGTCCTGGGCGTAGATCATACTGCCGCGCTCGCCCTGGAACCGCCAATCGCCGTTCCAACTGGTCTGCCGCCCCTCGGCGCACCAACTGCCGCGATAGCTGAACGTCACGCCGTCGGTCATCTCGAAGATGCAGCTGGCGGCGACGTCGCCCTTGTACCACGAGCCGGGCGGATTCCACTCGTGGGCGTACACCGCCAGCGGGTCGGCCCCGGTGATGAATCGGACCAGGTCGAAGTGGTGGATGGACATGTCCAGAATCAGCGGGCTGTCCATCTCCGCGCGAAAGCCCCCAAAATGGGCTCCCAGGAAGAAGTCGCACGTGGCCGACGAGAGTGTCCCGATGCGCTCCTTCGCCAGTTGTCGCCTCGCCGTCTCATGCATCGGGTTCCAGCGACGCGACTGGCTGACCATGTACAACCGGTCGGCCTGCTCGGCGGCGCGCACCATCTTCCGCGCCTCGGCCATCGAGTTGGCCATCGGTTTCTCGCCGATCACGTGGCAGCCCGCTCGCAGCGCCTCGCACGTGACGGTGCAGTGCGCCTCGGGCACGGTCAGGTCCACCACAAAGTCAGGCCGACACCGCTTCAGCGTCGCCCGCAGATCGCTCGACGCCTCGGCCTCCAGGCCATGGGCAGCGATCTTCGCTTCGGCGGCCTCGACGTTCAGGTCCACCACGGCCGCCACGTCGACCTTCTCTTCGATCAACGGCGGAAACCACGCACGCGAGATCCCACCGGCACCGACCACCACAGCACGCTCACCAGCCATCGCTCTCTCCTCGCCTCAGGCCACCGCGAATCGGCAGCACTACGGGAAGAGCCTATCAGCCGACGGGCAAAATGCAATCACTTCGCCAGCCGCCGGCCGCGTCCGTCACTCCCCGCCCCAGAAGGTCAGGTACGGCCCGCCCTCGGCGACGCGCTGCACGTACAGCGCCGCCTCCCGGGCGTGGTAGTCGCCCCACATGCTCGACTCCCCGCACGGGACCGAACTGCCGGCCGGCACGTGGTCCCAGCCGTTGGGGCGATGGTAGATCGAGTGCAGGATCAGCCCCTGGTGGGCGTCGTCGGTGGACAGGTACGGCTCGTCCAGCAGCGTGTTCAGCACGGTCAGCCCCCCCTGCCAGTAGCGTTTCCCGGCGTCCTGCTCGCCCCGGGACATCAGGTATCGCCCCAAACGCAGCAACCCCTGCGAGCCGATCGCCGCCGCGGAGCTGTCCACCGGTTCGTGGTCGTTGTACGGATCGGCCGATCGGTCGAGGTAGTCGCCCATGTTCGCCAGACCCGGCGCTCCGGTGTCCCAGTAGGGCACGCCGTCGGTGGGCGTGTGCTCGATGTAGAAATCGCACGCCGCCCGGGCGGTCTTGAGGAACAGCCCTTCCACCTCGTCCCTGCCGCCGAGGGGTTCGAGCTCCTCGTCGCTTCGCGTGGCGAGGTACTCCAGCTGCTCCGGGTAGCCGGACATTACCCACGAAAGCCCGCGGGTCCACGTGGTGAACGGCGAATAGCCCTGCTGGGTGCTCGGGCAGCGATAGTTGCCGTCGTTGATGTTGAAAATGCTCTCGTGCACCACCCGCCCGCGGATGTCGTAGCTGTCTCGGCCTTCGCCGAAGTACACGTTGTACCGACTGGTCGCCCGGGCGTGGTCGATCATCCGTCCCAGGAGATTGATCTTCACGTCGTTCTCGCCCTGCAGCACGTGGCCGAGCATGTGACTGACCGCCAGAGCGCGGCACGAACGGATCGTGTCGGCGAAGAGCGACTGGGGGCCGTTGAAGGAGTAGATGTACCCCCCGCCGTCGGGAAGCGGGGTGAACCGCGCCGCCTGTACCGCCCCGCTGACCTTCAGCGCCAGCTCGTAGAAGTTCCGTTCCCACGGGTCGGCCTCGATGCGACCCTCCAGCATCAGCCGACGCAGGTTGCCGTACGTCGAGACATTGTTGAACCCGTGATCGTGCACGCCGATGTGCGATACGTGCGGGGCCATCACCTCCAGCGTGCTGGATCGCCCCAGATCGAGGAAGCTCTCCTCCCCGGTGGCGTCGAACTGCAGGATCTCCCCGCCGAACTGAAAGCCCTGTGTCCACTCGGTCCAGCCCCGGGTGGTATATCGGCCGGCGACGGTAAACACCGGCGAGCCCTGTGACGTGTCGTACTGCTCGCGCATCGCGCGAATCTTCCTGCCGGAAATCTCCCAGAACCTCGCCAGCCGGTCGGCCATCGCGTCGGGGGTCAGCTCCATGTCTATTTCAATCATTCCTCGCCTCTCGATCCGTGGATACAAGTCATTCGGAAACCTTCGCCTGCAGTGCATCCTAGGCGCGCGGATCGCCCCGGCCCGCTTGCTTTCGCGCGTAACGTTGCATGGGCATCCTGCCCATGGTCTGTTCTGTTTCCGTCTTCGGTGTTGCGCCCGCAACAAGTTGCCAGCCCTACGGTCTGAGGCAGTCACGGCCTGGAAGGCCGTGCGACGTGCCTACTTCGCTTGCTTTCGCGGACGGGCAGTTCTACACTCGCCGGACACACACAAGGAGAGCACCGAATGACCATCGCATACTTCGACTGCTTCGCCGGGGCCGGCGGAGACATGATCTGCGCCTCACTGCTGGACGCCGGAGCCGACTTTGAGACGCTCCGAACCCACCTGGCCCGCTTGCCGCTGGAGGGCTACTCGCTCCGCACCGAGACCGCCACGCGCATGGGATTGGCCGGGCAGCGGTTCATCGTCGACGTGGAGGAGGGCGAGCAACCTCACCGCCACCTCCACCACATCACGGAGATGATCGACGCCGCCGACCTGCCCGCCCGCGCTGCCGACCGCGCCAAGGCCGTCTTTACCCGCCTGGCCCGGGCCGAGGCGAAGGTCCACCAGACGACGATCGAAAAGGTCCACTTCCACGAGGTCGGAGCCGTCGACAGCATCGTGGACATCGTGGGGGCGTCTGTGGCGATGGAACTGCTGGGCGTGGACCGCGTTCACGTGGCGCCGATCCCCCTCGGCAGCGGGACCATCGAGTGCGACCACGGAACCATGCCCGTTCCCGCCCCCGCCACGGCTGAGTTGCTGGTCGGAGCGAAAACCGTACCCGGCGCGAACCCCGGCGAGATGACCACACCGACGGCCGCTGCGTTGTTCACCGAACTGGCCGAGACGTTCGGCCCGCCGCCGGCGATGGACCTGTCCGCGATCGGCTGGGGCGCCGGCACGCGCGAAGGGCAGAACGTGCCCAACCTCCTGCGCGTATTGATCGGCCAGGCCGACGACGCAGGCCAGACCGACAGCGTCATCGAGCTGACCGCCAACATCGACGACGTCTCCGGCGAGGTGCTCGGGTCAACCATCGAGAAGCTGCTGAGCATCGGCTGCCTCGATGCTTGGGCGAGTCCGGCGACGATGAAGAAGTCCCGCCCGGGATGGGTTCTCTCGGCCTTGGTTCACCCGGCTGAGCGGGCCGCCGCCGAGACGCTGCTGTTCGAGGAGACTCCCACGTTCGGCGTTCGGCGCAGCACCTGCGAGCGGACCAGGCTCGCCCGTCGCCACGAGACGGTGGAAACGCCTTACGGGCCGATCCGCGTGAAAGTCGGCAGCCGGGACGGCCATGATCTTTCCGCCTCGCCGGAGTTTGAAGATTGCCGCCAGGCGGCCGAGTCGCACCATGTTCCGGTGCGCGAGGCCATCGCCGCAACCGTCGTTGCCTGGCGGGAGCGTGGCGCATGAGTGTTCTCTGGATCGTTCTGACGGTTTTCTGCGGGCTGATCGCGTTGGTGTGGGCCTCGCGACATCTGCAGATTTCGCGGCAGCACCGCTCGACGATGGTGGTGGCCGGGACGGCTGTGCCCGGCCGCAGCGATTGGCCCGCGGTGAGCGTACTGGTGGCGGCCAAGGACGAGGAAGAGAACATCGCCCGCTGCATCGAGAGCGTACTGATGCAGGACTACCCGGACTTCGAGCTGATCGTCATCGACGACCGCTCCGACGACGCCACTGCCGAGATCGCCGCCCGCTACGTCGAACAGGACAGCCGCGTGACGCTGGTGCGGATCGAGCACCTTCCCGAGGGCTGGGCGGGCAAGAACCACGCGATGCACACGGGCATTCAGCATGCCCGAGGCCGATGGCTGTGCATGATCGACGCCGACTGCACCCAGAAGACGCCCCACACGCTCGCCGCCGCCGTCGCCAAGGCCGACGAGCTCGACGCCGACCTGCTCAGCGTCCTGCCCGAGATGGAACTCCGCACGTTCTGGGAGAACGTCGTCCAGCCGGTCTGCAGCGGCGTGATGATGATCTGGTGTCACCCGGACAAGGTCAACAACCCCCGCAAGCCCCACGTGTACGCCAATGGGGCGTTCATCCTCATGTCGCGCCGCGCCTACGACCAGGTCGGCGGGCACGAGCCCATCCGCGACCGCATCCAGGACGACCTCTGGCTGGCGAGGCTGACCAAACGCGCCGGGCTCACCCTCCGCGTGGCCCCGGGGGTGGGGCTCTACGGCGTGCGGATGTACACCTCGCTGCGGGCGATCGTCGGGGGCTGGACGCGAATCTTCCTCGGGACGTTCGGCAAGGCGTCGCGCATCGTCGCCTCGATGCTGTTGGTGCTGTTCATGAGCCTGCTGCCCTACGGGGTGGCCGTGGCGGGATGGCTTGGCTGGGCGTCCCTCGGCGGGGCGGGCGCACTGACGGCGGCCGTCGCGGGCACGATGGCGGTGGGCATTCAGTGGTCCGTCCTGTGGCGGTTCTACGCGCTGCTGGGCGGGCGACGCGGACTGTTCTGGACGTACCCGCTGGGCTGCGTGATCGCGCTGAAATGCCTGGGGACCGCCCTGTGGAAACTCACGACCGGCTCTTCGGTCACCTGGCGGGGAACCCGCTACGACGCGTCCTCGGTCGGCACGCCGGGAGCGAGGGACGAGACCAGCGCCTCGTAGAACGGCTGCGGGTCCGGCTGGAACTCCAGCGTATGGGCGCCGCTCAGCGTGTGCGTTCGACCTCGGCTGGGGGCGAGTTTCTCGAAGATCCGCCGGGTCGCGTCGTTGTCGATGATCCGGTCGGTCTCCGCCAGCAGCAGCGTCGTGGGCGTGGAAATGGCGTCGGCAGGCGAGCGTCTGAGGCGGTCTTCCAGCTTTCGGCTGGCGTACAGGAAGCGTGCCGTCGCGCGGCGCAGGCTGGCGTCGTCGGAGGCGATGTACCGCTGCATCTCGGGGTTGTCGGTGAACAGCTCCGGGTCGCCCAGGGGAATCTCGAACCGTCGCGTGGGGCAGCACAGCAAGCTTCCGGCGATGGCGAGTTTCGTGGTCCATGACACGTCCACCCGCGGCGCGATTCCCGGCGCCACCAGCGTCGCAGCCGACACCGCCGCCCTGCCGCCAGCCAGCCAGGCGGCCAGCCATTTTCCGCCCCAGCTCACACCCACCGCGGCGAGCGTTTCGGCCCGCGTCTGGTGCAGCAGCAGCTCGGTGAGTTCGTCCAGATCGGTCATCAGGCGATCGGCAGACGGAGCATCCCCGCGGGGGGCGGCACTGGTTCCGCTGCCCCGGCGCGTCAGCAGATACACGTCCCAGCCTTCGCGGGCCAACGCCTGGGCCGACCCCACAAACCACCCGGGATGCGACTGAATCCCATGCAGATACAGCAGCGGCAGGCCCGGACAGCCCCCCTCCCGGCGAAGTCGCCAAACGCGCGTGGCTGCCCCGTCCGAGAAACGCAACTCGCGTACCTCCAAAGAGATGTCGTCCGCAAGCGGCCTGGCCGTCGGCAGTGGCGGCGTGTCACACGTTTGGGCTGAAAGAAATTCCGCGTTCATACGTTAACCCGCCTGTCCAATCGGTCGATACCGGACGCGGAGGCCTGAGATGAGTCGCATCCCACTTCTATCACTCAGCCCGGCCGATGCGCGCAAGCCGGCCGGCCTGTGGAATCGTCTGGCAATTCGCTTCCGCGCCCTCCGCCAAGACGCCAACGCCTGTCGGGCGCGGCGCGTGGTACTTCTCATCCTCGCCCTGTGGCTGATCAACCTCGCCGACCTCGGGCTCACCCTCTGCGCCAGAGACATCGGGGGCTTCCACGAACTCAACCCCGTCGCCCGACCACTGATCGGCTCGACGAGTGCGTTGGTGATCTTCAAGCTGTCGCTGGTTTCGATCTCGTCGCTGATCATGCTCACCTACCGCCGCCATCTCTGGACGGAACTGGGTTGCTGGGTGCTGATCGCGGTGTACACGGGCCTGTCCTTCGTCTGGGTGCAGTACTACTCGCACGATCTCATCGCGCCGTTGTAGACGTCTCAGCCGACTCGGCCTGCTCGCCCTGGTCGGGCCTGCGCCAATCGCCTTCGGCAATGGGTCCGGTGACGCCGGGGGGCTTCTCGCGCTTTTCGCCATGCTCGAACGCCCGACGCGACAGCAAGATCGGCCGACGCAGCCCGACGTTCACCAACAGCCCCACCGCTGCGCAGTTCACCACCAACGACGATCCGCCGTAGCTCAGCCATGGCAGCGTCATTCCGGTGATGGGCATCAGGCCCATGGTCATGCCCACGTTGATCATCAGCTGGCTGAGCAACAGTCCCAGCACGCCCACCGCCAGCAGCCGCCCGAACGGATCGTCGGTCGTCGCGGCGATCTCCAGCCCGAATAGGAAGATCACCCCGTACAGCCCCAGCACCACGCAACAGCCTGCAAACCCCCACTCCCCGCCGATGATGCTGAAAATAAAGTCCGTGTGGTCGTCGGGCAGGATGCGATAGAACTGTTCGGCGTACTCCCAGTCGCCCGAGCCGGTCACCTTCCCCCCGCCGAGCACCATCTTGCTCCAGTGCAGCTGGAAGCCCTTGTCCATGGCCACCCGCAGATCGCCCTGCCGCAACCAGCCGTCGACCCGGTCGAGCTGGTGGGACTTCATCACCGCAAGCGGAACCGCGATCAGGAGCGTCTCGTCATCGCCTTCCCCCAGCCGCGCGTAGGACAGGGCCCGCCGCGCCTCGGTCACGCGCGGGTCCCAGTTCGGCGAGACCTTCTGGAGTGTCGGCAGGAACACCAGCACCGTGCCCACCGCGACGATGCCCAGCAGGTGCTTCCACTTCGCACCGGCCATGAAGAGCATAAAGTACAGCGTCGGCAGGAACAGCAGGCTCGTTCCCAGGTCCGGCTCGATGAAGATCAGCCCCATCGGCAGGAACGTGAGCACGAAGGGCACGATCAGCCCCTTCAGCGTGCGGTAGTGGTCGCCGTGGCGGAGGTACCACGCCAGCAGGATGATGAACGAAAGCTTGGCGAACTCCGAAGGCTGAACCTTGACGATTTTCAGGTCGATCCAGCGATGCGAGCCGCGGGTTTCCGGCAGCAGCAGCACGCCCACCAGAACCACCAGCGTCGCGGCGAACAGCCCGTACGCCAACCGCCCGATGCGCGGGTACGGGATGAGCGTCATCACGAAGAACACCGCCAGGCCGATCGCACCGTACGCCATCTGCAGCTTGGCGCGGTGGATCTCCTGGCCGGCTGCCCGTTCGGAGACGCCGATGGCCGTCACGCCGATGATCATCAGCCCGATCATCGCCAGCAGGATCGGCCAGGACGTGTACCGCAGGTATTGTCGAACCGCTGCCTTCACGCCTCACCTGGCCCTGTCGGGAGTGACGTAACCGAACGCCTGGCAGAGCTCGAACACGTCGCGTGCGACGGGCCCTGCCGTTCGCCCTCCGCCGCTTTGAACGTACTCCACCACCACCGCGATGGCGATCTGGGGCTTCTTGTACGGCGCGAACCCCACGAACCATCCCATGTCGCCCTGGTTGACGATGGTGTCCAGCCTTCCGTCGTCGTCGGCATCGATCTTCTGGGGCGGGGCGGTGGCGGTTCCCGTCTTCCCGCAAGCGACGAAGTCCAGCGGCGCAGGCCCGAACACGCCGTGGGCCGTCCCGCCTCGCTCGTTGATGACCGCCCACATGCCCTCGCGCACCGCGTCGCCATGGGCCTGGGGGATGGGCATGTCCCGGCGCACCTGCTTGGGCGCGCCTTCCAGGGCGAGCACGGGCGAGAGGTACGCCCCGCCGCGCGCCACCGCGGCGATCGCCGAGGCCATCTGCAGCGGCGAGGCTGTGAACCCCGCCTGCCCGATCGCAAGGAATCGTCCGTCGCCGGGCTGGGGGCGGCGTCTGTAGTGATCTCGGATGAACGTGTCGGTCGGCAGCGTGCCGGCCCGCTCTTCCGGCAGGCCGGTCCCGGGCTTCTTGCCGAACCCCAGCCCCTGGAACCAATACAGCAGTTCCTGGCGACCGATGCGTTCGGCGATGGTGTAGAAGTACACGTTGCAGCTCTTTTTCAGTGAGCGACGCAGGTCGACCGGCCCGTGTGCGATGCTGTGATAGCAGCGGAAACTGCCCGGCTGATAGAGATAGCCGCGACATTGGATGGTCGTTTGCGGGGTGTACTTTCCGGACCCCAACGCCGCCAGGGCTGCGATGGGCTTGGCGGTCGAACCCGGCGGGTAGGCGCGGTACACCGCCCGGTTGATCAGCGGCAGGTTGATTTGCGAGTCGCGCGAGTTGTACAGCCTTGACGCGTCCCGGCGGTAGCGGTTCAGGTCGTACACCGGGGTCGAGACCATCGCCAATGTCTCGCCGCTGTTGATGTCCAGCACGACGATCGCCCCGTTCCAGGGCTCGGCCAGCAGACGCTCCGTCAACGCCTGCTGCAGGCGGATATCGATCGTCAGGTGCACGTCCGAGCCGTCCGAAGCGGGCACCTTCCGCAGCACATTGCGGCCATGCATCAATCGCCGATAGCCGCGCCGACCCCGAAGGATGGGCTCGGCCATCTTCTCCACGCCCGTCTTGCCGATGGTGTCCCACGCGAGATAGTTGCGCTGCAACCGCTCGACGCGGTCGGGTTCGTCCTCGGCCGTCAGGTTGCCAGCCGACTGCTCGGAGACCGTCACCGGACCGATCGTCCCGATGATGTGACACCCGTAGGCCCCGTAGGGGTACCACCGCTTGTGGCTGGGACGCACGCTGGCCCCGATGGTGCGATGGAGCTGGGAGCGGGCGTCATTGGCGGCCGACTCGTCAATCCCCGGAACCACCGGATGGGCCTGACGCTGCTCGCGGATCTCGAAACCCAGATGCGCCCGCATCGCCTCGATGCGGTTCCGGATGGACCCGATCCGGTCGCCGAGATTCTCCTCGGCCTGGTCGGCCAACCGCTTGGCCAGCGACCACGTCGCCTCGCTGCGTTCGGCGTACAGGGTCCGGGCCCGGTCGTCGTCCACGTGTCGCGTCCGGCGGATCAGGCGAATCTGGCGGGCGACCCAGTCCGGATCCGAAATGATGAAGCGGTAGTCCAGGCAGAAATCAAAGCAAGGCCGATCGATCGCCAGGATCCTGCCGTTGCGGTCGGTGATGCTGCCTCGCCTTGCCGGCAGGAGGTCTTCGCCCTGGAGGGTCTGGGCAGCCTGGAAGCGGAGCTCGTCGCCGCGGACGATCTGCAGGTACGCCAGGCGCGCGATCACGCCCGCCAGGGCCGCCCCGATGACCACCATGAAGATGAGAATGCGTCGTCTGTACATTGCAGGTTCCGGATCCTCAGTATACTCACCGGAGGGGGCGTGAATGAAGCCCGATCACACCCGTCGGCCTCGCCGGCGAGCGGCCCGGGGAGCGGGCAGGCCGATCAACCCGCCGGCGTGACGCAGCGGAATCGACAGGATGAACGCCACTGCCGCCGTCGCCAGCGAAATGCTCAGCATCCGACCCATCGCCCGCGTGAAATCGCCCACGCCGGCCGCCATCGGACCGAGCATCATCTGCGCCACGATCCACACGGTATGGGCGATCACGCAGAACACTCCCGCCAGGAACGCCTGGGCCAGCGTATGCTCCGAGAAGAACAACTCCCGCACGCGGAACACCAGCGCCCCGCCCAGGACGTACCCGATGCTCATCGGACCCACCACCGTCGGACCCGCCGGCCCGGTGGCCGTCGTGAGGTCCACCATCAACCCGGCCACCCAGCACGCCAGGGCAGCGCGGGCGCCGGTCCTGGCACGGAGCGACGCCAGCATCGCCAGCACGGCCAGCAGGTCAGGTCGAACGCCGCCGAACGTCCACAACGGCGCCAGCCCCTGCTGCAGGGCTGCCGTCACGAACAGGGCGATGAGATAGGGAATCCAGCTCATGCTCACTGCCCTCCCCGCAGCGCCTCGGACCACGGCTTGGAGGGAACCACGACGTAAACCTTCCGCAGCGAATCCAGTGACGCCCATGGTTTGACGTGCAGCGTCACGAAATTGGGGTTCTTGATCTGCTTCTCGACGCGGTCGACCGTACCGATCCGTACGCGGGCGGGCAGGTAGTAGAGGTTCTCCTGGACGTAAAGCACATCGCCGGGCTGGACGTTGTGGATCTCCGGGACGTCCTCGCACACCAGCCCCTCGCCGCCGTCGCCCACAGCCCGGACAATCACCAGCGGATGGGCGCGCGTGAGCGTCTGCTTCGAGGCGTTGCCCTCCGAGACCACCGTAACCGTGCGCGGATCGTTGGGATCCACCCTGCGACGGATCAGCGCGTTGACCGCGAACGACCGGTCGGTCACCAGCCGAAGACGGGCGCCGAATGCCCAGGAATCGATCACCTCGCCCACCAACGCCTGCGACGAGACGGTCGCCAGCTTCGATCCGATCATCGCCTTGGATCGGTCGGTGAGCACGACGCGCGTGGTCACTTTCGCCCCGTCCACAACGCCCAGGTTCGAGCCGGCCGAGAGCATCCGCCCCGAGCCGTACGGCAGCGAGTCGGTCCCGACGATGCGGGCAGCGACCAGCTCCCAGGGGAACTCCGCCGGCGGAATGGGGCTGAAGAGCTTGCGCTGACTGAGGTAGAGCGCCCGCAGGAGGCGGTCCTCCTGGCGACGGCGCGTCGCGAGCGACTCCACCGCGGCGCGGTAGTTCTCCACCTGCGATTCGAGTTCCTTCACGCGCCGACGGAGACGACGGGCGTCGCTGCCGCTGAGGGGCCTGGCGGTGAGGTCGTCGGCCGTCTCGCCGACCACCGAGACGGCGTACATCCCCGCGTCGCCGAACGGGGCGAACGCCCAGCCGGTCAGACGCCGGACGTACATCGAGAGGGTCGGCCCGAGCAGCGCCATCGCCAGCGACACGCAGATCAGACCGATCAGCAGTCCCTCTGCCGAGATTTTACGGAGCAGCTTGGCCACGATTCGGTCCCTGGTACGGGGTACGGGACGGGATTCGCCCTGTAGATACTATCGGTTCGGCGACGGGTCGGATGCCACGTTATCCGCCGGAGACGGGGGCATTTGCATCGGGAGTGCCGGCATCGGCGCCGTCGGGCTCCAGGACGATCGCCACGTCACCGGCGGCCAACCCGAATCGCCGAGCGGCGTTGGCGTCCAGGAAGAATACCTGCCGCGATCGGCCGTCGACCGTCGCCTGCCCGAGCGTCCACTCGTCGCGCCGCAGAGGCTGGATCCGCCCGACCTGCTCGGAG
The DNA here is from genome assembly GCA_964521005.1 of uncultured Planctomycetaceae bacterium. Lineage (GTDB taxonomy): Bacteria > Planctomycetota > Phycisphaerae > SM23-33 > SM23-33 > CAZFPT01. The sequence continues at coordinate 36,844 of CAZFPT010000010.1, forward strand.
GCCATCACCTGATTGGCCAACTGAAGGCGCTGCTGCTGGGCCCGCAGCTGCGACAGTTCGCGCATCGCCTCTGCCGCCGCCGACCGCTCACGCTGCCACAGGGCAGCCAGCACGCCGATGATGACAATCAGCAACCCCGCCACCAGGGCGAGATAGCGCCCGTCGGGGTGGGAACTGTCCGCAGGCTGCTGCGTGGATTCGTTGTGATCGTCGGTCATGCGTCTGGTCCTTTCGGCCGGCAGTGCCGGACGGCGTCCACCGGGCCGGCTCGCCGTCTCACTGCACGATCAGCTCGGCGACCGCCCAGGGCTCGGAGCCTTCTTCCAGCGCTCGCAGGCGGATGTAGCGGGCCAGCGTCGGCGTCACCAACGGAACCACCGTCACGCGGCGCGTTCCCAGGGCGACCATGGCATGGCTCCAGTTCTCCCCGTCCATGCTGGTGGCGACGGCGATCCGGCGCGGAAAGCCCATCTCGTGGCCGCTGCCGTGTCGCATCACGATCATGTTCAGCAGGCAGGGCTTGGAGAAGTCCACGGTCACCTCCGCCCCGCGGTAGGATCCGCCGCTGATGGCGACCGTCGCGTCGCGATCGTCGGCTATGTGTTCCGGGTGCGACAGGTCGCCCGAGACCGTCCATGCCCGCGACGACGTCACGCGCGACCCGCCGGGCCCGCGGCCTCGGGTGAACTCACTGCCACAGCCGGCCGAGCCGACCGCCAGCCAGACCAGCACACATAGGATGAGAGGACGTCGGTTCACATCAGTTCTCCTGCAAGACGAATGACAGTATACCCTTCGGAACGGCCGAGCGAAACATTTGCCGTTTGCCCCCCTCGCCAAGGCTGCTACGATGGGGGAATGGACACGATCCGATCACTGTTCGACAACTGGCAGCCGGTGCATTTCACGCTGGCTGGGGTGCTTGCGGCCCTGTACATCGTCTCGTGCATTCGCGTGGCGGTTTCCGCGGGTCGCCGGGGCCGATCGCCCGCGGGATGGTTTCTCATCACGTTCTTCCTGACGGCGATCCCGGCGGCCATCATGTTCCACCGAACCGCCCGGCGCGCCCAGGGCGACGAGGGCGACACCGACGTCGACGCCTCCCTGCCCTGCCCCAGCTGCGACCGGCTCATCCCGCGCGAGGAGCTGCGCAAAGGCCTGCCCCTGCGATGCCCCCACTGCGATGCCCTGATCGAAAGGACTCTGCTGCGATGAAGGCTGTCATTCTCGCCATCGGCGACGAGCTGGTTTCCGGCCAGACCGTGGACTCCAACAGCGCCTGGCTGTCGCGCGAGCTGGCGCTGCGGGGAATCGCCACGACCCGTCACGAAACCGTACCGGACGATCAATCCGCCATCACCGCCGCCCTCCATCGGGCCGGCAACGAGGCGGACTGGGTGCTGGTCACCGGCGGGCTCGGGCCGACGGCCGACGACGTCACGCGAGAGGCCCTCGCCGAGGCGATGGGGGTGGATCTCCACGTGGACGAGCAGCGCCTCGCGGAGATCCGTGAGTTCTTCGAGCGTCGCGGGCGAACGATGGCCGAGACGAACATCGTGCAGGCCAACGTGCCCGACGGGGCCGACTCGCTGCCCAACGGCGTGGGCACCGCGCCGGGCGCGTTGGCGACGCTCCACGACGCCACGGTCGTGCTCATGCCCGGCGTCCCGCACGAGATGCGGGAGATGTTCCGCCGGCACGTCACCGGTCGCCTGCCCGACGGCGAAGCCGCCATCGTCCATCGCATTCTGCACACCTTCGGAACCGGCGAGTCGGACCTGGGCGGGAGAATCTCCGACCTCATGCGTCGCGGCAGGAACCCCGCGATCGGGACCACCGCCAAGGCCGGCCGGGTGTCCATCCGGATCGTGGCGCGGGGCTCCACCCGCGCCGAGGCCGACGCACTGGCCGGCAGCGACGCCGACCAGCTGCGCCGCCGCCTGGGCGAGTTGATCATCGGCGAGGGCGACGAAACCATGGCCAGCGTCATGGGCGATCGCCTGCGCGATGCCGGGGCGACCCTCGCGGTGGCAGAGAGCTGCACGGGCGGCCTGGTGGGCAAGATGATCACCGACGTGCCCGGCGCGAGTACGTACTTCCGAGGCGGTGTGCTGGCGTACGACAACGGCGTGAAGCAGTCGATCCTCGGCGTGAGCGAAGACGTCCTCGCCGCACACGGGGCGGTGAGCGAACCGGTCGCCCGCCGGATGGCCGAGGGCGTACGCGAGGCGATCGGGGCCGACTGGGGCGTGGGCATCACGGGAATCGCCGGGCCCGGTGGCGGCACGGAGGAGAAACCGGTCGGCCTGGTGTTCATCGGGGTGGCCGGCCCGAACGCGACAGCCGTCCATCGTCACGTGTTCCCCGGCGATCGCGAGATCGTGCGGTTCCGCACCGCATTGGGGGCGATGAACTACGTTCGGCTGGGTGCGTCGCAGGCCGGGTAGGCCGGCGAGTGTGCGTCCGATGGCCGGTCGGTGGGTCGGTGGGACGGCGTGCTAGAATTCGTCCTCGTCGGAGTCCATCGTGTCCTTCCATGCTTCGATGTTCTCCAGATAGACGGCCGTCCCGCGGGCAACGCAGGTGAGCGGGTCGTCGGCAACGGTGACCTCCAGGCCGGTGGCGTTGGACAGGACGGTGTCCATCCCCCGCAGCAGCGCCCCGCCCCCGGCGAGGGTGATTCCGTTGTCCACCAGGTCGGCGGCGAGTTCGGGCTCGGCCCGTTCGAGCGTGCGGACGACGCAGTCGATGATCGCCCCGACGGGCTCTTTGAGGGCCTCGCGAATTTCCTCGGAGGAGATGACGGTCTTCCGCGGCAGCCCGGAGATCATATCCCGCCCACGGACTTCCATGCTCATCTCTTCTTCCATCGCGGCGGCCGACCCGATCTCCAGCTTGATGCGTTCGGCGGTCTGTTCGCCGATCATGAGGTTGTAGGTTCGCTTCATGTGGGCGGCGATGGCCTCGTCCATGTCGTCGCCGGCCACGCGGATCGATTCGCACACCGAGATGTCCGCCAGGGACATGATGGCGACTTCGGTCGTTCCGCCGCCGATGTCGACGATCATCGAGGCGGTGGGTTCGTTGATGGGCAACCCCGCCCCGATCCCGGCGGCCATGGGCTCTTCCACGAGGTACACCCGGCGGGCGCCGGCCCGTTCGGCGGAGTTGAGCACGGCGCGTTTCTCGACGGCGGTGATGCCCGAGGGGATGGAGATCACCACGCGGGGTTTGATGAAGCGTCGTCGGCGGTGGGCCTTCTTGATGAAGTAGCCCAGCATTTCCTCGGTGATATCGAAATCGGCAATCACGCCGTCCTTCATGGGTCGGATCGCGGTGATGGATCCGGGCGTCTTTCCGAGCATCTCCTTGGCGACCAGCCCGACGGCGCTGCCGCTGCGGAGGTGAAGCACCTTGTTGCTGCCACGACGGACAGCGACCACGGAAGGCTCGTTGAGGACGATGCCCTGGCCTCGAATGGACACGAGCGTATTGCAGGTGCCCAGATCGATGCCCATGTCCAGGGAAAACAGGCCCAAAATGGGATCGAAGATCATGGCCGCGATTTCCTATGTGGCGTGGATGCCAGTAGAAATAGTCCGTTATCTCTTCTTGTCTTGTCGGCTGATCGGAAGGTTCCGGTCCAGCCTGTTTTGCTGGGAACGGTCGGGAAACGACCCCCTGCCCCGTTCACCGCGGGCATTCCCTGCCCGCTGCACCGCGCCGGGTTCGGCGGGAGGTGACGGCCTGCAATACAGCGACGGCCGACGTTTGGAACGCCGGCCGCCGGTGTGGGTTTCGCTATTCCGCACCCGCAAGCGGGTCGGTGAGTGGTTTGAACAGGTCGCCGAACTCCAACCCGTATCCGCCGTCGGCGACGGAGTTGGTGAGGTTCATCACCACGATCGCTGCCGTTGCGATCAGGGCGATCAGTGCGACCAGTACCAGCACGGTGTAGATGTTCGCCTGCGGTTTGACCTCGACGACCTGCGCGTTCTGTTGCATCTGGGTCATGGTGCCTCCTTATTCCAACGCCGAGGGAGAGGCGACCTTGTCGTCCTGCATCGGCTGGAGTCGCTGATCGGCAACGGTGCCGACGGCGCGATCCACCCGGACCTCCTCGATTCGGAGGTAGGCGACGAAGTTATCACCGCGGTAGATCATCAGCTTCATGCCTTCCTTCACGCCCTGGGCGGAGCCGATGTTGATGCTCGCGAGATTGTCGCGAACGCTGGTGACCGTACCGGAGATGTTCGCCGGGGCGGCGACCGTGCCTTCGCCATCGTCACTGGCGACGGCCGTCCCGCCGGTGCGCTGCAACTGGACGATCTTCTCGTTCAGTTCGTCGATCTGGCGATTCTTCTCGGCGACGATCTCTTCCTGCAGGTTCAGCGCCTTCTGCAGGCGGGCCACCTGGGACTGCTCCTGCCGCAGCGAGTTGGACAACTGACGGTTCTGGGCCCGCAGTTTGTCGACTTCCTCCTGGCTGGACTTCAGCTGGGCGACGATCGAATCGCGGTACTCGATTTCCTTGTTGTAGGAGGTCTGCAGCTTTTCCAGCGACTGTTCGACGTTGTCGATCTTGCCGGTCAGCTGGGCGACGCGGAGTTCCCTGGCGTCGAGCTGGCGCTGGAGACTGGCCTTTTCACGCTGAAGCTCGGCCTTGCTGGACGAGGCGGCCTTCTGCATGCGCGTCAGCTGGTCGCGGGCATTGGCCGCCGCGATCTGATACTGGCGGGCGGTCTGCAGGGCGGCTTTCTTCTGCTGGAGTTCCTGCTCGAATGCCATCCGATAGTTCGCCGGGACGGTTGCCTGCGTGATGAAAATGGGCGTAACCAGCAACGCCACAACAACCAGCAGGACGATGCACACCTTCGTTAGAATGCTCAAGCGACGTCTCCTTACACTCACAGAGCCGATCGGCGGCTCGGGAACTCCAATGACTTTGGCAAACCGTCAAGATAATATGATGATTGCGCTGCCACGGAGGGCAATGCCGACGCTGATTGTAGGTCCGGGCAAATCCAAGTCAAGCAAATTTCCAGCCCGGCAACATCCGCGTCAGTCCTTCGCCCCGGAGGTCTGCAGTTTCTTGTCCGGGACATCGTCAACGCGACCTTCATGCACCGCCTCGATCTCCTCGGCGCGTTGCTCCATCTGTTCGCCCAGTCCGTCGGCCGATTCCGGGCGATACGCTTCCAGCAGCTTCATCACCGCCGTGGCAGCAGCCACCCGAACGGCAGGGTCCGGGCTGTCCAGAAGCGGGTGCAGATCGTTGACGGCGACCTCCCGGCCGGTCTTGCCCAACGCCTCGGCGGCCATCTGCTGGAGGTCGTAGACTTCGCCGCTTTCCACCTCGCGTCGACCGGCCATGGCGTCTTCGAGCATCCTGCGCGGGCCTCGAACGCACTGACGGATGTACTGCAATCCTTCCTCGCTGCCGGCGTCGAGTTCGGCCAACTCGCCCATCGCCACCGCCCGCACCTGCGGAGGCTGGTTGGACCACGCCATGTCCGAAAGCACCGCCTCCATCTCGCGGGTTCCGACCCGGCCCATCGTGCGGACGGCCGAGACGCGGTTTTCCATGTCCGAGTACTTGCTCGCTTCGAGGAACCGCTGGTAGCGCTGCTCGCCGAGAACCGCCAGCGCCTCGATCATCGTCTGGCGGGCCTTGTCGGACTGCTCGTCCTTGACCATGCCCTTCAGCGGGACCACTGCCGATGGATGCCCGATGGCGCCCATCGCCCACGCGCCGGCCGCCCTGACCTCCGGCTCGCGGTGGCGCAGCAGGCTTGCCAGTCCGCCGGCCAGCTTGCGGGTGTATTCGTCGTCGCCCAGTTGCGTCAGGGCGTACACGACGGCAGACAGGACGCGGTAGTCCGGCTCGCCGACGCCCTTGACGGGCTTGGACATCTCCAGGAGCTTCTCGCGGGCCGGTGCGTAGCGGATCTCGCCGATGGCCATCGCCGCGACGAACCGCACGTTGTAGGCAGGATCGTTCAGCGCCTGCATCAGCGCCCCGCCGGCGTCCTTCCCGAGCAGGTCGGCTGTGGATTCCAGGGCGTATGCCCGAACGATGGGGTCTTCGTGATCCACCGATCGCAGCAGAACCGTCCGGGCGTCGATCAGTGCCTGGGATGGGCGAATCTGCAGCGTCTCTTCCTTCTTGCCGTCCTGAACGCATCCGCCGACCTGCAGCACCGCTGCCACCAGCAGAACCGCACCGAACCCCTTGCATCGCGTTGAATTCATGTGACTCCGTTCCTTCGACTTGATCCGCGTCTGCCTCGCACGATGAGCGCGAGCGTCGCACCCAACGCCGAGAGGCCCACCACGATGGCGAACCCGTCGCCGGCGACACTATACAGGGACACCCGTCGATCAACAAGTACCTGCGGGCCCCGCTGCACCACCCCGCCGCCGGGTTGGCCGTCCAGGAGCAACACGCCGGTGACCATCGCCCACCGGCCTTCCCGCGAGATCACCGAAAGAAGCTCCCCGTCGGAGCTGATCGACGCGCTGACGCCCGTGTTCACCGAGCGGACCACCGGACAGCGCGTCTCGATTGCGCGGAACACGTAGTGCGCCAGGTGCTGAGGATGCTCTGCCGAGCCGGTCCACTCGTCGCGGCCGATGGGAACGGCGAACCAGCCGTCGTTGGAGAGGTTCAGGAGGATATCCGCCCGCTTGGCGCCGTCGGACATCACCATCTCGCGGCAGATGCGCCCGAACGTGCCCTCGTAGCAGATCGGCGTAGCCGCCGACCATCTGCCGCCCGTCCGCCCCTTCCGCCCGACCACGGGAAACAACGTCACCTCTCTGCCGTAGTCCAGCTGACTCATCACGTCCGGGACGAACCACCGCAGTGCCCGGTGGACGGCAGGGGCGCTTTCGCGGAACGGAACGTACTCGCTGAACGGGACCAGGTGCATCTTGGAGTAAACCCCCTCGCCCGGCAGGTCGTTTCCGTCGAAGAACACCACGCTGTTGCGGATGCGCCACCGGTCGATCGGGCGATCGTAGTCGGGGCGGTGATGAATCGTCGAGCCGCCGGCGAGAATCGGGCACCCCAGACGCCTCGCCAGCGCGCTGATCTGCCCGGCCAGGCTGCGCAGCCCTTCCTGCTGGTCCATCAGGCCCACCCTGCCACGTTCAATCTGCTCGGGGGTGACCTCCTCCACGCTTTTCCCGCCCAGGGCGGCGACGTCCTCGTCGCTCAGGGCGGCCATGTCCATGGTGAGAAACTCCCGGTTCAGGCCGGCCGGCAGGATCGTCTCGGGCCAGACTACCAGGTCGCAGCCCACATTCGGGTCGATCGCCGAGGCGAGCTCGTATCGCGTGGAGCGGTAGTATTCCTCGATCATTTCCATGCGTGAGGTGTCATGCCACAGCGAAATCGGAAACGCCCGCTGCACCACCGCCACCACCGGCCCGGGGCGGGCGACGTTGCGGGTTTCGCTGCGACGGTAGAACCCGTATCCCAGCAGCCCCGCCAGGAAGGTCGCTGCCACGACGGCCCCGACGATCAGCCTGCGACGGCTGGGTGCGTCGCCGGCAGTGCCCTTTGACTGGCCCCGCCAGGCGGTCCATGCGTCGCAGGTCAACCCGTTGACCATCGCCACGAAGAACGACACGCCGTAGACGCCCGTTGCGTCGGCGATCTGGATCAGTGCGGTCTGCCGCCATTGGGTGTGGGCCAGGAAGAACCACGGAAACCCGCTGATGACATGCGCGCGGGCAAACTCCAGCGCCACCCAGAAGACCGGAAGCGTCCCCCACGCAGGCCAACCGGCGCGGAAGGCAGCCCGCAGCAGCAATGCTGCCACCGGCCAATACACCGCCAGATACAACACCGCGGCGATGTAGCCCACGCCCCACGGGGTAACCCAGCTGAGCCAATGGAGGTTGACCGCCCAGAACAACACCCCGGTGAGCCAGCCGGCGAGGATCACGCCGCGGGCCGACCGGATGTGCTTCGTGGCGAGAAGAAACGGAACCAGCGCGACGTACGCCAGAGGCCAAAGGTCGATCGGCGGGTGGGCGAGCGTCAGCAGCGCCCCAGCCAGCAGCATCATTCCCAGTGCGATCAGCCAGTCGCGCCATCGTTGCGGCGAAGCCGGCGCGGGGTTGGTGGATGACGGTCGGGATTGATCGGTTCTCGCGCTCACGTGGATCTCCAGCCGATGGATTCGTCTGTCGGTGGGGTAGTCTTACCGGCTGGGGCGTCGAGGTCAACAGGCTTTGCATTTGCCCCGTCCCCTGCGTAGGATATCGACATGCGAGGCGAGAACGAAATGGACACAGCCAGCCGACATCGAACGATCAGCATCATCATGTTTGCGGTGCTGGTGGCCAGCGTATTGGCTGCGTGGGGACTGACGCAGGGCACCGGACGGCTCACGCGCAACGGCGCCGAAGTGATGGCTGCCCTGAAAGAGGAAGGTGCCGACGCCTTCTGGAGCCCCGACCGCGAGCACTGGACGATCACCACCATCTCGGGCAAGCCGGTCGGCTGGAAGTACTACGCCCACCGACGCGACGCGGACGGAACCTACCGCGGGATCGAGGTAATGATCAGCCAAGGCGAGGATCGCATCAAGGGGCACTGGGCGACATGGCAGCTGAGCAATCGCCTGGGAAGCTCGCTGTACAACGCCGGGCGGGTGAACATCCTGCCCAACAGCATCACGCTCAACAGTGACACGACCACGACGTTCAAGGACGGCAGCATCCATCTCAACCAGCGGGTGGAGAACAGCTGGCTCAAATCCCAGGCCGGCGCGGGCGACAACTACATCCCCGAGGGTTCGCTGCCTCTGGTGAGAGCGATGGTCGCCCGGCAAGAGACCGAGGCGAAATTCGAGATCATCTACGACTATCAGCCTCCCAAGGACGGGGTGATCCAGTTTCACAAGATGATTTTCGAACATCGAGGCCCGTCGGAGGAGATCAAGGGCGCCCAGACGCTTACCCAACGAGCCGTCGGCGGCACGGGCGTCATGACCTACACGATCGACTCGGGCGGGTTCACGCTGTTGCGGCGATTGGGCAACGAGACCGAACGGCGCGTCACCCGCCAGGACGTACTGCGGACGTTCAAGCTTTCGGACGTGATTCTCCGCAGCGTACTCGAGCAGGCCCCGGACCATTGGCCCCAGCCGGAGGTTCCGATGGACCCCAACGAGCTGGTGGAAGACGCCCTGGAACCCGAAGGCTCGGGCGGATAGGCAACGTCGCTCACTCGCCGACGGGCTGGAGGTTCCGCTGTTCCATTTCGCCGGCCCGGCGGATGAGTTCGTCGTCCTCGGGCAGCTGGAGCTTGTTGAGTTTGAAATGCAGATACCGCTGGTCGTGGCAGGTCCACGGGGCGATGGCGCTGAAGAAATCCAGCGGCGGAACCTCGTACCACGGGCGGGTGAGGTTCGCATGGGTCTTGAGTGTTTCGTACCCTTCCTTGCGGATGATGATGTCGTAATCGCCGTACCACGTGAAGGTTTTCTCGACGGGAGTCCTGCCGATTTCGACGTCGGAGACCTGCACCACGGCGTCGGCCGGCTCGGTCGTGATGAGCATTTTCCGCTCGACACAACCGGTCAGCCCGACAGCCACAATCATCCCTGAAACGATGGCTGAGAGTTTCATGATTTCGTCTTTTACTTGGCCAGACCGGGCCTGACAAGCCGAAAATGAGAGCAGCCCCCCGCCGGGCGGGCACAGAATGAGGCGAGTGTATGGCATCCGCGAAAGAGCAGACCAAACGAGGCCACGAGGAACCCTGCGCGACGCAGTTCAGCGTCTTCCTGGTCAATCGCATCGGACAACTGGGCGAGCTGCTGCGGATGTTCGATGAGGAACAACTCGTCACCATGGGCATGAGCGTGATCGACTCGACCGACTGGGCCGTCCTGCGCGTGGTGTTCTCCGACCCGGGCAAAGGACGGGTGATCCTCAAACGCGAGGACTACCGCTTCACCGAAAGCAGCGTGCTGCTGGTGGAAATGCCCACCCAGGAAACCCTCACCGACGTCTGCAGCCTCCTGATGCGGGCCGAGCTGAGCATCCACTTCGCCTACACCCTCGCCGAGCACAGCCGGGGCAATCCCGTGATGGTCCTGCACGTGGACGACCATACCCTCGCCTGCCACGCGCTGACCCGCCACGGCTACACGCTGCTGGGCGACGAAGACCTCGCCGACCCGACCTGATCGAGCCCCCCCAGATTCAACACAAAGGCCTCCAAGACGCGAAGGGCGTGAACACAAAGGACACAAAGGCACGAAGGCCACGAAGGGGCTGATAGATCTTTCGTTTGCACTCTTTGTGTTGAGTCCGACGCGAGGAACACGAAGTTCGCCAAGACACGGAGAGCACCAAGCTTCTCTTTGTGCCCTTTGCGCCTTGGTGTCCTTTGTGTCTATGCTTCGCCCGGCGGCCTTGTGC
>CAZFPT010000011.1:0-45608 GCA_964521005.1 uncultured Planctomycetaceae bacterium
CCATGCGACACCATCGTAGCACGGGCATCCTGCCCGTGTTCGCCGAAGGCGGAACGGAGTGCGTCAAAGCCTTGGTAAAACAGAACAGATCATGGGCAAGATGCCCATGCGACACCATCGTAGCACGGGCATCCTGCCCGTGTTCGCCGAAGGCGGAACAGAGTGCGTCAAGGCCTGGATAAGACAGAACAGACCATGGGCAAGATGCCCATGCAACGCATTCCCGTCGCACGGACAACTGGCCCCTGCCGGGCGGTGGGGGGCATGCGACGCTACTCCTTCTTCTCACCGAAGTGGAACACGCCCCAGGACGCCGGCTTGATGGACGCCTCGAGCCCGAGGTCGCTCACCGGCCGATCCGCCAACGGATTGGACCAGTACTTCCGCTTGTCCACGGTGAGCCCGCCGGAATCGGGGACCATCACGCCGACGTCCGCCTTGAGTGAACCGGGCGGGCCGGTCAGGCCGATCGCACTCCAGGCCACGAACATCTCCGCCGCCCAGTGCTTCTCGCCCTTGCGGAGCTTGCGCTGTTTGACCTTCGGGCCCAGCGGGCCGGGGTCCTTCTCGACGGTCAGATCCATCTCCTTGCCCAGCGTGTGGCGGAAGACGACCTTGGCCTTGCTCTCGGGCAACGTCTCGACGCGGGCGATCCGCGTGGTCACCACCGGCGAGACGAACTCGACCCACTGGTCCTCGGGAATCTCCTCGTCGATGTAATCATACCGCACCGCCTGCCACTTGCCGTCCACCGGCCCGAAGACAATCCGCTGATCGCCGGGGAGGGGGTCCTTGCTCTTCGAGCCGGAGGTCCGCACGCGCAGGTCCAGCGCGAAGCCCTTCTTGAACACGTACTTCGCCTCGGTGCAGCTGGAGCCTGTGAAGCTCGCCCCCTGGTAGGCGATGTACATTCCCTTCTGGTCCCAGGATACGTCGAAGAAATACTCCGCCGGTGGATCCAGCGGCGTAAGCTGCTCGTCGACGGCGTGCAGGGCGGTGATTTGCCCCCACTCGTCGAGGTACCCGTCCACGCGCTGCCCCCGCTTGAGGCGTTTCTCGGCCTTGGGGAAGTACAGCTGGCGGTTGGCGAGCTTGCGCTTCATCGCGAGCTTCCACGCCTTCCATTGCTCGATGATGACGTTGTGCAACTGCCTGTTCTTCGCCAAGAGGTCGGGGGTGACGGTCACGTCCACGCGCTGCACGCGGATCTTGTCCAGCCCTTCCACGCGGACGATGGCGTGCGACCCCTTTCCCACCACACAGTAGAAGTTCCCGTCGTCGGCCCGCAGGAAATGCCCGAAGAACGTCTCGCTGGGATGCGAATGACCGGTGACCTCGTAGCCCCGCTTCTCGGGAACGCTGCTCCAGCCGCCACTCTCGCCGGTGAAGATCACGTCCAGCAGAATGCGGTCGTCCACGGACGTAATGGACCATCGCCCGTTGTTGCCGTTGGTGACCGCCACCTCGCGAACCGCCCCGCCGCCAGTGACGGCAGAGCCCGCGTAGCCCAGAGGCTGCTGCACCTTCGTCCCGACGATCGGCGGCTTGTACTCCTGCGGGCGCGGGTCAGGCGTGCCGCCCAGAACCGTCATGTCCGGTTTCATCAGGTACGGCTGGGCCTCGATGACCCATCGGCCGTTCTGCGTAACCACACTGGAGCTGCCCGGGGCGGGTTTGGCACGCGAGCCGAAGCTCTCCATGCCCGTGTATCGCGGGAACTTCTCGAAGTAGCGGAACTTCTGGAAGCTGTTCAGCTCGTACACCGGCGCACCATGCTCGTTGAATCGCGACGGAACCCATCGGCCGTTGGTGGTCCAGATGGTCAGGTCCGGGCCGATCTCCGCCCCCCACTGAGCGCCCCCCGCCGGGTTGCAGCCGAACTCCTCGAAATCGAACAGCGTCACCTCGGAAACCTGGTACTCGCCGTCGCCGTTTTCATCGGTCCAGATGAAACCCTTCCCGTTGAGGTCCTTCTTGAGCCAGTGCGTCCTCCACTCCTTGCGCTTGAGCACAATCGAGTTGGCCGGACCGACAATGGCGGCCGGTTTCCAGCGGTACTCCTCCTTGATGGCGATCCAGAAGCCCCCGCCCGGGTCGCCCACGGCGTACTTCCTGCCGTTGTGGTGAATCACCCGTCCGCCTCGCGTGTAGCCGAACGTGCTGGCGTCGAAGGTCGGGGTCTGCTCGGAGTAAGGCCGATCGTTCATCGCCTTCAGTCGGCTGGTTCCCGCCTTCCAGTCGATCGCGTGCTCCAGCCCGCGATAGTAGAAGCTGCCCAGGTCCGGGTCCAGATAGCCCCCGCCGCCGTACTCGGGTTGGCCGATGAACTCCTTCTCGCAGGTCCCGTCGAGGTTGAACCGCGTGATCCGCTTGGGGGCGTACATGTTCTCGGCGATCCAGATCTTGTCATTCTTGTCCATCGTCACGCCCACCGGACGCGAGACCTTGTCGCGGTCCCACTTGCCGATGGTGAACCTGCCCTTGCCGCCGATGGTGTGCAACAGCTTGCCCTGCCGGTCGGTCACGTAGACGGCCGGGTCGTCGCCGCGATCGGCGATCACGATGCGCTCCCCATAGACGTTCATCTTGGCGACCCGCCCGAGCCTCACATCGCCGATCACCGTGTGGTCCCACTTGCCCTGGCGGGGTGTCGAGCGGCACAGTCGGCCGTCGACCACGCTGTAGCATGTCCCGTCGTCGGCGTAGGCGAACTTCGTCACGTTCAGCCCGTCCACGAGCGTCTCGGAGAGTATTTTGTTCTCGGAGGCCGACCGCACCTGCACCACGTGCGAGGGCGGAGGGACGCGCTTCTCGTTCATCTTCAGCAGCTGAACGTCCTCGCAGACGAACCGGCGCGGGTCGTTCCTGGTCCAGCTGAGACTTTTCTTGCCGCGCAGCGAACCGTCGATGTAGTGGAGCCGGATCGCCCGGGCAGTCCGCGTGCGGTACAGGTGGAAGTAGGTGTCGTTGTTGTTCGTGCGGGCGGCTAGATAGCCGTACTTGCGCTTCCGCCTGGGCTTATGTCGGCGGACCTCTTCCCATTCATCCTCGCTCGCCTCGGCGGGGTCTCCCTTGCCGGTGTAGAGATACACGCTGTACTTGGGCGTCTGGTGGTTGAGGAAAGCGATCACGTCGAAGGTTACGTCCTTGCCGTAATCGAGAATCACATCGGCCGGCGCGATCTCGCTGACCACCCCCGGCGTGCGGAACTCCCAGCCGACGCGGTCTTTCGTGGTTACCTCGCCCGTCGCACCTTCCGGAAGCGTCACGCGCGGCCTCTGCTCGACGCGATTGAACGGGCGGGTCATCAGGCGGCAGAGGCTGAAGTACGGGCCACGACCCTTCTTCTTCCGCGTATTCTTGTCCAGGATGAACCGCAGATAGATCCCGTGCGTCTTCCGGGGCGTTTCGAAAGTCACGTAGTTCACGCGGCGATCAAGCTTCGTCTCGGCGGCCTTCTTCCAGTACGGATTCATCTCGATGGGGTTCAGATCCGCCCCGCCAAGACCGCCGCCACCGCCGAGCCCGCCGTCCAGATCCAGGCTGTCGGTACCCTTCTCCTCGCCAAAAACGGAGTGCTTGCGCTGGTCGTACTTCAGGCCCTTCTTGAGCGTGTAGAAGATGACTTTCTCGACACCCTTGATCCGCTGAATCGCGATGGTCCCGATGGACTGCTCGGACTCCCAGGGAACCACCATGTGCCCCTCGGAGTTCTTGATGACCGGGGCGGTCCCGATCTGAAAGTGCCCCTGCCCGCTGCGGAATGTAGCCGCCATCCGGGCCTTGGGGGAGATCTGAAACTCCACGCTCTTGCCGCTGAGCGTCTGGGGGACCGTGCCAGGCCAATCGATATCACCGCCGACCATACGAAGGGGCGACTGCTCGACCTTGTAGTTGTGCAGGATCAGGTGAATCTTACCGTCATGCACGGTCATCGCGCGGATGGGGTATCGCCCGGTCCCGCCCAGCGAGGTCTTGCGGTACGTCTCGGCCTCCGTGCGGAAGAGGCTGTTCTTCATTCGGCCGATGACGGCTTCGTCGCCGACGCCGTGCAGTTCGTCGGGTCCGCCCCAGCCGCCCGGGCTGCCACCCCAGAGCTTGTGGCCTTCCAGGTCGGTCGCCATCATCGAGTGGCCATGCTCGGCGACGCGGCAGCCGAAAAACACGCGATCGCCCACAGCCGCGGCCGCCCCAGGGCCGGTGTGGTCGCCCAACCAGCCTCCGGTTCGCATTTCGAGCCCTTCGCCGGTCGGACGCGTCATCCACGCCGGAGACTCCTTGTCCCAATCGCCCCGTCCGACGGCAAACTCGTAATACGCCCGCACGCCCTGGTGGGTGAACACCCGGGCTTCCAGCCTGGTCCCGGCAGGGACGTGCGAACCCCACAGGTCCATCCCGTCCCAGAGGGCGTCGTACCGGCCCCTGTCGAGCTCCACGCCCTGGGCGATGATGCGCACCAACTGCCCTTCCGGGGTGTACAGACCGACCGAGGCGATGCCGTCCTCGGGCATGGTAAAGGGAATGCGGATCGCGCCCTGCGTACCGCGTAAGGCGATGCGCTGCGGAGCGTTGGAATCCGCCGAGGCTGCTTCTGCTTGCGTTTCACCCGTCTGGGCGACCGCCGGCCAAACCGCCAGACCCGCCACCATCATCCACGTCATCACCGCTGCAGCCTTCAGCCACGTACCACGCATGATCTTATCCTCATTGGAGCGATTTCTCATTCAACCGGGGCATACCACAACCCCGGAGTGAGTATAACCGCCCAACCGCCCCCATGTGTCGGCCGATAAGACCGGATTTCACGCTATCTCAACCAGCTGACGTTGGTCCGCCGCACGCGCAGGCGGGCGTCGGAGGGGGCATCGCCGGAGGGGGCGATCAGCCGAAGCTTCTGGCCGACACGGAGGATGACGACGTCGCGCGGGTCGTCGGCCAGCGGGGCGCGGAACGCCCCCGCGCGATCGTAGCGCTGCGCGAACGGGTCGGAGTATGGCACGAGCGAATCCAGCTCGATCAGCCGACGCCCGAAGTGGTCGTAGATGCCCCGGTAGCCCGGCCCGTCGCAAACCAGCAGCAGCTCGCTTGGCCCGCCGGTCCAGTTCAACGGTATGGTGTGCTGGCAGACGAACCCCGGGGTGAAGCGCGACACCCGCCGACCCAGGGCGTCGTAAACACCCGTGACGCCATAGCTGCCCCAGCGATTCGTCGAGATGACGTGCATCTGCTCCGAGCCGGGAACGATCACGCCGGCGGTGATGCTCTGGGCATGACCCTGCGGATGGGCGGCCAGCAGCTCGCCCGTGCGGGCGTCGCACACCAGATGACCGGCAGAGCTGGACGCCATGTGCAAGGTGGGCGGCCCGTCGCCACCGGCGAAGAAGCCCATCACCGAGGAATCCACGTGCCCGCCGTTGGGCACCTTCAGCCGACGCAGGATCTCTTCCTGCTTCCAGAGCGTCTCGCCGTCGGCACTGAGCAACATGCAGCCGGCGAAGATCTCCTCGCGCCCGTCGCCGTCCACGTCGCAGGCGGAATGGTGGTGGCCATGCCCGTTACCCACAGCGGTCTCGACGTGCCAACGGACCGACAGATCCGGGCGGATCGCCACGATGTCCTCGCCGTTCGCGCCGTAGGTCACGAAGAAGTGGTCGCGTCGTCCGGTCCCGTCCAGGTCGGCGGTCACGAACGGCCCGTTGCCGGCGGCAGGCTTTCTGCCGGTGCTGCTGAGAGGTGCCTCGGCCCGCTGGAGGACCTCACCGGTCCGCCCGTCCACTCGCATCAACTCCTCTGGCGTGACCACGTAGAAATCCTGCCCGCCATCGTCGCGGGGAGCGGCGGGAAGAACCCTGCCGGCACCGGGCAGGGCCGTCTTCCACAGGACGTGACCCTCCTCGTCCATCAACACGTGCGTGCTGCCGTCCGGGGCGTCGAACAGATCCACCAGCAATTGAGGCCGATCAGTGCCCAGCGCGTTCACCGGTGAAACCGACGCATTGTGGCGGATCGTCTTGGACAGCTTGCCGTGGGCGCTGCAATCGATCTCGCGCAGGACGACCGGCTCGGGCAGCGACGCATCGGTCTGCTCATCGCGAGGTTCCTCGACCGTCGAAATGCGGGACGTCCGATCGGCTTCGATGGTGAACTCGGTGACGGCGCTGGTACACGACGCCCGCAACCCGCACCAGCCCTTGCCCCATGTATAATCCGCCGCCGTGAACAGCGGCTCGCCGTCCAGGATCGCGGTGAACATCTGGCCGTTCATTTCCAGCGTCAACTCGTACTCCGTCCACACGTCCAGATGCACCTGCCGCGAGGCGATCTCGGTCCACTGATCGTCCTGTCGACGGTACAGCACCACGCCCCGGGGATACTCCAACGTGAGGAAGTAGTACCGCCGGAGATCCTGCATGCGGGCAACGATTCCCACCCACGCGCCGACGTGCTCCTGGTTGTCGCCGCCGTAGCCGAAGGTGGTCTCTTCGTAGCCCAGCCGGGCCCGCAGCACGCCGTCGGCTATCGGCGTCTTGTGGACAAGGGCGTTGTCGTACCAGAGATGCCACCCGATGAACCACACCTCCTCGGGCACGCGCCGCTCGAAGGCGAAATGCAGACACCGCCTGCCCCGGAAGAACTCGTCGACCTCCAGGTAACTCTTCTGGTGATGCCACACCAGCGGGGCCTCCCACTCGGCGAAGGCGCGGTCATTGGCGTGGTGAGGATTGACGCGATCGAACACCGGGCCAGGCTCGGCCTGGTGGATCGGCAACGTATGGATCACAGTACTCATGGGGTCTCCCCGCCCGAGGCGGTCGATGGGGCTATGCGGGTCTGGCCTCGCGGATGACGAGGTCGGCGTAATCGGCAATCAGCGGAGCCATCTGTCGGAAGCCGATGTATCCGCCCTTCCGCGCCGGGCCTCCGACGCTGCCGTCGTCGAACCACTCGAAGATGGTCAGTTCGTTGATTCGCAGGCGCACCCAGGCGTTGCAGTGCACCACCTCGATCCGGTAGGGCTCGAGGATGTCGATCACCGAGGGGATCGGGTCCGGACCCTGCGTGACGAGGTGAAACCCCGCGCTTTTGCGCATGTTGCAGGTGTGGAACGTCCGCTCGTGCTGGACGTTCTTGCGTCGAAAGTACGAGAGGTGATAGGCGTCGATATCGCTGCTGTGATACTGGCGGTACTCGCCGCTGCGCTTGGCCAGTGACGGGTCGAACAGGTCCCGGCCGGCCTGACCGTTGGCGGCGAACCAGAACATCGCCAACCCCGGCTCGCGGATGGGGCGAAACGACCACGTCGCGACGAAATCGCCCTCGATGGGCACAGGGCACCAGAAGAGATAGTTCGCCGCCTGCCCCTCCTTGGGGTCCATGGCGTTCTCCAGCCTCATCGCGCCGGCAGGAAAGCTGGTGATGGGCTCACCCTCGCGAACCCAGCCGTCCACGTCCGAAGGCGAACTCAGCGGATTCTCATAGAAAACATCTCCGATCTCAAATTCCTGCATCGTCCGTTTCCTTTCTGGCTTGGGACAGGCTCGCAGCGTGCCACTCTTCCATAATAGCACCCACGGGCCTTGCCGTCTTCCGGACGGCTCTGCTATACTTCCGGTATTGTCTTCTACCGCGAAACACAACCCGGCCGGCCCTGCCCCATCGATCGCCCCTTTCCGCGGGAAGGGCATTGAATGCGACCGGCGGCGGATTCGCGTCTCGCGCCAATGGCGGCTGCACGGGGGAACGTACCTGCATATCCCGCTGGGCGATTCGGTGTCGGCCGAGACCCCCGCCCTGCAGACCACCGCCCGCCAGGGTGATGTTCTGCTATGTCCGGCGGGCATGCTCTATCGCATCGCGCCCGAGCAGACGGATTCTGCCGAGATCGTCACGGTACGCATCCGCAGCCGGGCGTTCAACCCCGCCGCCAGCGGCGACCGCGAGGTCTGCGACCTGCTCTGGAGGCTGACTCGACATGCGAACACCGCCGGCCCGCTGATTGCGGGGCTGGCCGGAGCGCGGGAATCCATCCGAAGGACAGCGGAGCAGATGGCCGAGGAAGGACGAACCGACGAGTGGACAGGGGCGATCCGTCTCAAAGCCCGGGCGCTGCAACTGCTGGCGATGATCGGCGAGCATGCCGCAGCGAACCTGGCCAGTGCGCCCCGGGCCCGATCCGACGCGAAGATTCGCGAGGCGTTGTGGATTCTTGAGGAACGGTTCTCCGAGCCCATCTCGGCTGCGGCATTGGCCGGCCGGGCGGGGCTCAGTCGCAGCCACTTCCACAAGGCGTTCCGGGAGTACACCGGGCGAACATTCGGGGAACACCTTACCGCTCTGCGCATCGCCCGGGCCTGCCGACTGCTGGAAGATCCGTCGGCCGACATCGCCGCCGTCGCCCTGGAATGCGGATACGAGAGTCTCAGCCAGTTCTACGCGAGATTCGGGCGCATCATGGGCGTTCCGCCGGGGCGATACCGCCGGCGACGCAGCAATTGAAGGGCTTCGCAGGACCCGCCAAAGCCCAGGCCTGCTCGGGGGCTTCGTTGCCTGCCTCGAAGCCCACCGATAAATTGAGACACCGCGGCAGCGAGGTCAGGACAGGATTGCCGCCAAAACGTCGCGCTGGGAGATGATGCCCACCGGTTCGTCACGGTCCACCACCAGGACGTGCCGGATGTGGTGCTTTTCCAGCATGCCCGCGCAGCCGCTGAGTTCGTCGCGCGGGTGGCAGGTGAGCACCGGGGCACTCATGATGTCCTTGACGGTGGTCTCCATCGGGTCGAGCTTCTCGGCCAATACCCGCCGCAGGAAGTCGCGCTCGGTGACGATGCCGATGATCGTGTTGGGATGCTCCTCGACCACCACGCAGCCGACGTTGGCTTCCTTCATGCGAATGGCGGCTTCGCTCACGCACGTCTCGGGGACGACGGCAATGACGTTCGCCCCCTTCTTGAGAAGAATGTCTTCGACAGTGGCCATGGTGTGTCCTTTCCGACAGGTGCTCGTGGTTCGGGTCCGGCGCGGACCCCGCAAATCCTTCCGCCCCGGAGAACCTATCCTTCTATCGACATTCCGAAAGTCCGCTTGCAGCGAAAAGCGGCGCTACTGCTCAGGCGTCGCATGGGCTTCCAGCCCATGGATCTGTCCCAGCGTCCTCAACGAGGCCGACCCATCAGGCGCCTTCGGCCAACACCGACCAGACGCCCGGTGCGCCAGGCATTCACCTCGCCGGGGGCTGGGGGATGCCCAGCGAAAACTCCGCCCACTGGCCCGGCTGGCTGATGGCGTCGACCCGACCGCCGTGGAGGTTCACGATCCGCCAGACCGTGTACAGCCCCACGCCCGTGCCCTTCTCCTTTCGCAGCTCGGGATCGTCCAGGCGCGAGAACTTGCGAAACAGCCGATCGCGGTCGGCCGGCGTGAACCCGGGCCCCTCGTTGCGCACCGCCACGGAGAAGCCCTCCTCGTCGGAGTTCGCGCGGAGTTGGATCGCCCCGCCCTGCCGGCCGTACTTGGAGGCGTTGGACAGCAGATTCACCAGGACGATCTTCAGCATCGCCGGATCCGCCTTCACCGCCGGACCGCTCGCCGGGGCGTCGATGGCGATCTCCTGCTGCTTGCCCTCGATGGACGACCGGACGATATCCACAGCCGGGTCGATCACGTCGACCCGCAGATCCACCCCGAGCTTGAGATTGAGCGTCGCCTCGCCCCCCTCCAGCCGCGCGAGCGAAAGGTACTCCTCGACCAGGTCCAGCAGGTAGCGTCCCTTGTTCTGCATGCGAGCGAGCTTGTCGCGCTGCTCGTCGTTGAGCTCGCCGAGATAGCCGTCGGCCAGAACGGTCGCGTCCATCATCATCGAGGCGACGGGGCTTTTGAGCTCGTGGGTGACAAAGGCGAGCATCTCGTTGTACGCGCGGTTCGCCCGCGTGAGCTGCTCGATGCGATACGCCTTCTCCACCGCCTGGCCAAGCCTCTCAGCCACCGCCAGGTGCATGCGGACGGTGCTCCGGTCGTAGGCGTTCTCCTGTCGCGAGGAGCGGAAAAACAGCCCCACGTTTCGCCCCTCCACCGCCAGCGGACAGGTCATGGACGAACGAACGCCCTCGGCCACCAGCAGCCTGGACGATCGGCTGTGAGGATGGGCCTCCAGGTACGCGGGCAGATCGTCGATCAGGCGTATGTACCCCTCGGCGATGATCCGCTCCAGCGAGCTTCCCTGGAGGTCTTCGGCGTATCCCTGTCGGAGCTTCAACGGCTGATAGCTTGCCCGGGCCGTGTGAGCGATCACCCGTCGGCCGGTCTCATCCACAAACGCCAGGGCGATCCGGTCGCCCGGACAGACCTCCCGCGTGGTCTCGAAGAGGAAATCGATCAGTGCCTCGACCGACTCTGCCGCCGCCACGCGACGATTGACCTCGTCCAGCACGCCGACCGCCCGCTCGGGCAGGGGCGCATCGAGGACGTCGCTCTCGGAGAGATAGCGGGGCTCGCCCGCGTCGGCCGGGCTCATTGCCTAGGGGTGGTAAAACACCAACGACTGGACTTCCACGCCCTTCATCGCATTGAGCTTGTCCGCCATCGCGGTGATGACGTCGTCGTCGGCAGCCATCTCCAGCAGCAGGAGCCCATTGAGCCCGGGCGCACCGGTGCCCGTGTCATGCAGCCCCAGGCGCGTCTTGATGTATTGGCCGTGCTCGGTGAGCACCTTCTGCACGTCGACCGCTTCTTCCAGCCGATCGGTGATGTGAACCCCGAGAATCGTGTGCTTGTCTTCCATGTGCGTCTCCCTTTCGGTGTGATTGGCGGATCAGGCTTCGGCGAGCGGGTCGGTGGCGTCTTCTTCGTTCACGCCGGCCGCCTCGAGCTGCGCCTCGAACTGCGGGCTCCACAGATACGCGCTGCTTCCTTCGGCGTAGCGTTTCAGCGCCTGGAGCACCTGGCGGAGAACGGTCACCGCGTCGCGATACTCGGGCAACTCGCGGCGGATGGGGAACTCGGCGATCTCATCGATGATCGCGTCGCCTTCCAGCAGCACCTTCGCCCGCTGGATCGCCTTGTTCACCGCCTGCATCTGCAGCTTGGTGGCCCGCTCCTTGGGCGCCAGCTGACAGAGCTTGTCCATCTCCTCATACAGCCCCTCTGCCTCGCTCTCGATCAGCTCGTATGCCAGGCGATAGCCGTACATCTCCTTGAGTTCGTCGACATCCGCCTCGTCCAGCTCGATCTCGATGACTTCATACTCCTCGTCGTCATCGTCTTCGTCCTCATCGAGCTCGTCATCCGCTTCGTCTTCGTCCTCGTCCTCGTCAAAGAGATCCAACTCATCGTACTCGTCCAGCTCCTCGTCGATCTCGTCGTCCTCGAACTCGTCCGGATCGTCCCGCTGAATCGGAAGCGGATCGGGCGCGTCGAAGTCGTCATCATCATGAGGCAACGGGTTTTCTGCGGACATGGCATACTCCTTGGCAAACGGGGCAACGTCTCTCATCCTGAGCCAACGCCGTGCGCTTATCCTCGCAATCCGCCCCGGACTTGTCCAGCCGGAAAACCGGGCGATCCCCGCGCCGCACGCTGCCGGGCTACAGACTCGCGCCCTGATCGAGGAGTGTATCGTGAACGAGCCTGCCATCGACGTCATGGGCACTGATGCCCTCCCTGGAGGCGATGGCCGCTCCCAGACCGGCCGCCTGACCCACGGTACACGCCGGGGGCATCACCCGCATCGAGCTGTGAACGCCGTGATCGGTGGAAATCGGACGCCCGCCGATCAGCAGATTGCCGACATCCTTCGCCACCACGCAGCCGAAGGGAATCTCGTACCAGTCGTCGTCGGGCAGCATCAGCCGCTCGGTGCCCGTGCCGTCGGGGTTGTGGATGTCCAGGAAGTAGTGTACCCGGGCGATGCTGTCGTCGAACTTCGAGCAGTTCCTGTAATCGTCCACCGTGATCCACGCCAGGCCCTTGATGCGACGGGTCTCGCGGATGCCGATGTGATGGGCGACCGAGTGGATCCGGCAGTTCTCAAACCCTGGCACGCGGGCGCGGAAGAACCGGAGAAACTCCCGCAGCTGCGACCGACCTTCCAGCTCAGCCGCGGAAAGGTCCAATCCGCTGGTGCCCGAGCGGTGGATGATCCGCGTGGTATTGAAGTGGAACACGTCCGGCTGGAACCAATCGAACATGAGCACGTCTTCGCGGAGGCAGTGAATCTCGCCGGCCTCCTGGGCCTTGTGATAGAGCTCGGTGATCTCGCCGCGCGAGGGCATGCGGTCGGCGTCGACGTTCGCCAGCTTGAAGCACAGCGTCATCGGCTGACAGTGACCGGTGGGCCCGCCCTGCTCGTACTCGCAACCGGCGAGAACAGCCAGGTCGCCGTCGCCGGTGGCGTCCACGAACGTCTTGCCCCGCACCGCAGAGAAGCCCGACTTGCTGTGCAGCACGGCAGCCGTGATCTTTCCGTCGTCGACAACGGCGTCCACCAGCGTGTGATGGAACAGCAACTCCACGCCGGCCTGCAGGCAGAGGTCCTCCGCCGCCAGCATCGCCACGTCCTTGGAGATCTCGCGGTAGGACCCGTGAAGATACTCGCCCGGACGGGTGGACGTGTCGGCATCCTTCGGCGGGCGGTACTGGTACATCTGTTCCAGCCAGTCGGTGTAGACGGGCTTGTCCAGGCAGACGCCCTGGACGTGGTTTGGCATGAAGGGCTGGACCTCGCCCATCGAGGCCATTCCGCCCAGGCAGCCGAACCGCTCGACCAGCAGGACCGTGGCGCCGTTGCGGGCAGCCATCACCGCCGCCCCGATCCCGCCCGGTCCGCCGCCGATGACGACGACGTCGGCTTCGTGAGTAACGGGAATGTCCTGCGAAACGCTGTAGGGAAGAGTGCTCATGGGAAACTCGCGGGGTCAGATGCCTCAGAAACGTCGGCCGGGGGAACGTCGCCCGACCTAAGCCAAAGCATAGCCCACTGCCGGGGGAATGTCCAGACGACCCGGCGCGTCAAACGGAGCCGCGACCTTTGGTGTCGCTGGCGAGCCCGGGCAGCAGCGGGACCTCCTGGCGGTAGGCGGCGTACTCCTCGCCGAACTCCGCGCGAAGGGGGACTTCCTCCGCCAGCGCCAATCGACGGACAGGCCAATGCAGCAGCAACGGGCCGAACGCTCCCAACCACGAGCCGGCCAGCAGCAACACGCCCGGGCCGATGAGCAACCCCCAGGCGAGGTAGATCGGGTGGCGACACATCGCGTAGGGGCCCTGCCGGCAGAGTCGGCCCTGACGCATCGCGGGAATCACCCGCCGCAGCGACTCGACGTACAGCATGAGCCCCATCAGCAGCATGGCCGCTCCGGCAACGACGAACACCCAGTGCAGCCAACCGGACGCCGTCGACCAGCTTACCCATAGCGCCCCGGCAGCCCCGAGTGCCCAGTAGACCACGAGAATCGCGCCCAGCAGCGGGCCCTTTCCGAGAGTTTGCGAGGGATGGGATCGGGTCATTGTTCGAGTTTCTCCGCCGCTTTCAGGGCCAGGGGCGATTCGGCGTAGTCCTTCACCACGCGCTTCCAGGTGGCGGCAGCCTTGTTCGGCGCGTCCAGCGCGAGGTACGCCTCGGCAGCAAGCATCAACAGCTGCGGGACGTGGTTGCTCCGCGGGCTGACGCGCGCGAGGATTTCCGCCTCCAGCACCGCCCGGTCGTACTGCTTGCGTCCCACCAGCAGCCGGGTCGCCATCAGCGACCAGTACCCATCGAGCTTTTCGCCCGGATACGCCATCGCCCAGCGTTTCAGGTAGGTCTCGGCGTCGTCATGGTTCCGTTGGCGGAGATAGGCCTCCACGTGGCGGGCGAAGTCGCCCTTCTCGACGGCCGGTTTTTTCTGTTCGTGATACGGCTTGTCGCCGGCCTTGTCGTAAGCGGCGGCTGCCTTGTCCGCGTCGCCCCCGGCGCGCCAGACGTCGCCGATACCGATCCGCGCCTCGCGGATGGCCGGGTCGGTCGTGACCGTGGCGTACTTGCGGACCACGCCCTCGAAGACCTGCAGCGACTCGGTGGTCTTGCCGTGACGCAGGAGAATGCGGGCGGCGTCCACCATCAATCGCGCCGCGGCGTCCGGCGTGGTGGCGATCTTCGCGCCGGTGAGCAGATCGCCGGCCGCCTCGAGCTCCTTCCCGCGGGCCGAGAGGAGCTCCACGTAAGGTTCCATCGCCTCGGGCAGGACGATTCCAGGTGCCTTCTCGCGCCGCAGCAATGCCTCGCCGGCCGACAGCAGCGCCTCGGACTGTTTGCCGCGTGCCAGCAGGAGCATCGCCTCGGCATTGGCGCGGGGGGGCAGCTTCGCGAAGTCATACTCAGCCACCCGCTTGGCGTAGTCGCGCACGGCGTCGAGCTTGTTGCTGGTGACGCGATCCCACGGGCGGGACACGAACACCCGATGCGTCCGCGTCCGCTTGCCCAGGTGCGTATCCGCCCGGACGGTCACCTTGTACATCCCCGGCGAGAGGTACACGTGCTCGGGCTTGTCGCCGGTGGCGGTCTGCCCGTCGCCGAAGTCCCAGTGCAGCGTCTTGCGGTAGACGCTCTTGCCGTCCTTGAGCCCCTCGAAGACGAACCGCTGGTAGTAGCGGTTCTTCATGAAGGTCTCGCCGGCGTGTGTGGGGATGAAGTCCACCGTCTCGCTGTCGCCCAGCGTTTCCATGAGGCCGGGCTCTGCCTGGTGAAACGGCGCGAAGGCCGCCGGCGGGATGTAGGTGACGCGCTTTCGCCCGGGGGGCTTCCAGGCAAGCACCGCCACCGGCGTGCCGGCAGGGTTGACATGAAGGAACGTCACCTTGTGCAGCCCGGCGTCGAGCTGAACGCGGTCGCGCTTGCGGATGTCCCGCTGCGGGCCATGCCACCCCCCGTTGGAGATCAGCAGCACATCGTCGATCAGCAGGAAGGAGGCGTTCGAGCTGGAAATCGAGAAGAGATACTCGCCCTTGACCGGGCACATCAGCCAGCCGGTGTATCGCGAGACGATGGCAGCCTGCGGGCCGAACGGGTTGTGCCCGATGAACAGTCGATCGCGCACGTCCCTGCCCAGGAGCGTCTTCGCCTCGTCCAGCACGCGACGGGCCTGCTTGAGGTTGCCCGCCTGCCCGCCGGGGTATTTCCAGGTCTCCATGAGCACGCCGCGTTTGATCTCCAGCGTTTCGTCGGGCTTGGGCGGTTTGCGGTGTCCGAAGTAGACGTAATAGGTCTGGACCTTCGGGCGGATGGCGAAGGCGACCACAGCCCGGTCGCCGGGGCCGGTCATCAGCACGCGGGAGGGCACGATGCGTCGCTGGGCGGTGGTCACGCGGATGTCCGACCCGTCGCCGGCCGACTTGCCGGCGGTGTAGACGGCCGCCACCGCGAAGTCCTCCCCGTCCAGCAGGGTGGGCTTGGGGTTCTCGACGGTAACCTTCCGGCGATGCTTCCACTGGTCGTTCCACCACGGATGGGCCGCCGAGGCGACGGCCACCAGTCCCAGCCAGGCAGCCAAGGCCGCGGCAAGACGCAGGGATCGCGCCGGTCTGCGGCGCGGCGTGATGGGCATTCGGGGCGTCACAGGGCTGATTCTACCATAGATAAACGCACTCCTGCACGGTACATTGCTCGCACTCTCATGATAGAAAACACGCCACGCCAGCACGAGGACCGGTCGTATGACGCGGTGATCTTCGACATGGACGGGACGCTCGTCGAGTCGGCGATCGACTTCGACGGGATCCGGCGCGACCTGAACATCCCCGCCGAGACGGGCATCCTCGAAGCCATCGCCCACATGCCCGCCGATCGCCGGGCCCACGCCAACACCCTGCTCCTGGAGCGGGAACTCACCGGCGTGCGCAACGCCTCGCTGGTGAGCGGTGCCCACGAGGTACTTACGCGAATCCGCGCAGCGGGTCTGAAGACCGCCCTGCTCACCCGCAACGCCAGAGAGGCGATGCTCGCTGCCTTCGAACAGTTCGACGTGCTGCAGTTCGACGTCGCCTGGTCGCGGGATGACGGGTCGATCAAACCCGAGCCCGACGGCGTGTTGCGCGCGTGCGAGGAAATGGGCGTCATCCCCCGGCGGACGCT
The DNA here is from genome assembly GCA_964521005.1 of uncultured Planctomycetaceae bacterium. Taxonomy (GTDB): domain Bacteria; phylum Planctomycetota; class Phycisphaerae; order SM23-33; family SM23-33; genus CAZFPT01. The sequence continues at coordinate 16,106 of CAZFPT010000011.1, forward strand.
GTGCGTGGGCGACTTCCGCTACGAGATCGTCGCCGCCAACGAAGCCGGTGCGATCAGCGTGCTGCTGCGCCGTCCCGATCGCCCGGACTTTGCGGACCTGGCCTGTCACGTGATCGACGACCTGCATGAACTGCTGGACCTTCTGGGGATCCGCTGAGATGTTCCGACTTCCGCTGGCAAACATCCTGCATCACAAGCTCAGCAGCGTTCTCAGCGCGATGGGCGTCGCCATCGGGATCTGCATGCTCGTGACGCTCACCGGGCTATCGCGCGGTACGCTGCAGGAAATCGCCCAGCGATGGGAGGCAGTCGACGCCGACGTGATCGTCTTTCCCGGCGTGTTCACCGGCGACGTGGCCAACCTCTCGGCACTGAGCCTGCCCGACCGCTACGTGGAGACCATCGCCGAGAAGCATCCCCAGGCGGTCAGCCGAGTGGTCCCCGTGAACATCTGGAGCATGAAACTCGCCGGGCAAAGCCAGATGGTCATCGGCATCGACCCCGAGGACATGCCCGTGGTCCTGGGCGGCAGGAAGGTGCAGCGCGGCCGGCTGTTCGACCCCGAGGGGGCGTTCGCCCGCTGGATCCGGCAGCGCGTCACCGCCGGGCCCCGCGAAGGCAGGGACGTTCTGGAGATCGACGCCAACGAGTTGGCCGACCCCGCCCACGACGGGCTGGAGATGGTGATCGACTCGCGTCTGGCCGAGGCGGGAGGCTACCGGGTGGGTCAGGCGGTCTCGGCCGCAGGGCATACGTGGACCATCGTGGGCATCGTCCCCGCCGGCGGACTGGCGCGGGTGTACATCCCCCGCCGGACGGCCCAGTGGTTGTTCGTGGACCCCGCCCTGCAGCGAAGCACGCTGATGTTCGTGCAACTGGCGGAGAACCTCAATCATCGCGCGGTGGCCGAGGAAATCTCCGAGTCCATCGGGCAGAAGGTGCTGCCCCTGGCGTCGTACCGAACGATGCTTACCGACCGATACCGCATGATTTACACCTACGTGGACATCGTCAACGGAATCGCCCTGGTGATCGCCTTCCTGTTTACGATGGTGGTTCTGTACACGATGGTGATCCAGCGGACGCGGGACCTGGCGATTCTCAAGTCGGCCGGCGCGTCGCGAATGTTCCTGGTCGCCCAGGTCCTCACCGAAGGGCTCATCCTCTCGCTGGTGGGGGCGGGGGCAGGGATCGCGCTGGCCCCGCTGGCTGAGTGGGGGCTCGAGGAGCACACGCTGCTTTCGGTCTCCATCACGGGCGGGACGATCTGGCTGGCGATCGGGGTGGCCGTCGGCGGGGCACTGCTCAGCGGACTCTATCCCGCCTGGCGGGCGACCCGCGTGGACATGCTCTCCGCCTTGGCGATGGAGTAAACACGATGACCAACAAACCGGACAACACGACCCGCGACGACCGATCGGTACTGCTGGAGGCGGTCGGGCTGGAGAAATCCCTCGGCCACGGGGCCGGGCGAGTCTGCGTGCTGCGCGGGTTGGACCTGCGCGTCCGGGTCGGGGAGTTCCTTGCCGTGATGGGCCCCAGCGGGTGCGGCAAGAGCACGCTGCTGCACGTGCTCGGGTTGATCACCCCCGCCGATGCGGGAACGCTCGCCATCGCCGGCCAACCCGTCGGGGCCAGCGACCGCGAGCGCACGAAGCTCCGACGCGAGCGGATCGGGTTCGTCTTCCAGCGGCTGAACCTGCTGAGCACCCTGTCGGCCAGGGGCAACATCGACATCTCCATGCGCGTTCGAGGCCTCTGCCCCGGCGGGCGGGCGACAGAACTGCTGTCGTCAATGGGGATCGGCGAGCTAGCTGGCAGAAAGCCCCACGAGATGTCGATCGGGCAGCAGCAGCGGGTGGCCATCGCCCGCGCGTTGGCCCATCGCCCCGCCCTTCTGCTGGCGGACGAGCCCACCGGCAGCCTGGACAGTGCCAAGACCGCGGAGCTGCTGGAGATCCTTCGCGACGCCAACCGCCGCGAAGGACAGACGATCGTGATGATCACTCACTCGCCGGAGGTGGCCCACCAGGCCGACCGCGTGGTGTGCATGCGGGACGGCGTGATTGCCCCTGCCGGCCAGACGCGGGAGACGGTCTCGTGAGCGCCCCCGAGCAACCCGCCACCCTCGTGCCCGCCAACCCGCCGGCCGACACGGTCTCGGTGCTGCGCTGGTTCCTCTTCTACATCGTCGGATTCATCGCTGCTGTGATGGCTGTGATCTTGCTGCTGGGCGAGCGGGGCTGGCAGGGCGAAGCGTCGATGTCCGGCGTAGCCGAGGCGATGCGACAGATGCCACCCGCGGCGAAGCTGCTGGTATTCGCGATGTACGCTTCGGTATGCACCACGTTCCTGCCCCTTCCCACCGGGGCGGTGGTCGCCGCGATGGCCACTCGCGAGGCAGCCGTCGCCGGTTCGCTGGCGGGCACGACGCTGCTGGTGGCGACGGTGGGCGCGCTGGCGTCGACCGTGGCGAATCTCAACGACTACCACCTGTTCACGTGGATCCTGCGGAGTCGCCACGTCGCGAAGGTGCGGCACACGAAGGTCTACGACACATCGGCCAAGTGGTTTTCCCGCTCGCCGTTCTTCCTGCTGGCGGTGTTCAACGTCATGCCCATCCCGGTGGACGTCATTCGCCTGCTGGCGATCACCTACCGCTACCCGCGCGTGAAATTCGCGGCAGCCAACTTCGCCGGGCGGTTCATCCGATACGGCGTGATCGCGGGCGTGACGTACTGGTTGAGCTCGTGGCGAACCGACGCCGGCTGGATCGCCGTCCTGGTGCTGCTGGGCGTGGCGGTGACGCTGGGGCTTTCCCGCGCGATCCCGAAACTGGTGAGCAAACTTCGCCACGATTCCACTAACGGCTGAACCGCTTGGGGGTCCGCAACGAAAGACCTACAATGGAACCCATGAAACGAACACGAACCAGACCGTTTGCGATGCTCCTCGGCGTGGTGGTCCTGCAACTGGCTTCCCTGGGCGCATCGGCAGCCGACCCGAACGCGACCACCACCCAGCCGGCGGACGCCAACGCCGCCCAGCCCAAGCTGGACCCTGCCGTCGCGAAGATCCTCGAAGGCATGGAGTCGGCGGGGACCTACCGGACCATCCGCGCGAACATCGTCTACCAGGTGTACGACCGGCTCGAGGGCACCCGGGAGATCCGCAAGGGTACGGTGGTTCACGCCAAGGGCGACCCGAACGACCCCAACGCGACCGACCGGTTCGCCGTGCACTTCAACACGCTGCAGCGCAACAAGGGCCCAGCCATCCGCGAGCGGATCCGTTACGCCTTCGACGGGCAGTGGTTCACCATCGCCAAGGAGCGGGTCAAGCAGATCCATCGCATCCAGGTGGCGCGCAAGGGGCAACGCGTCGAGCCGATGCGCCTCGGGCGCGGGCCGTTCCCGCTGCCGTTCGGGCAGAAGACCGAGGACATGGTCCGCTTCTTCGAGCTGGACACGCGCAAGCCGATCAGCTCCGACCCCAACGGGACGTCCTGCATCGAACTGGTCACCAAGCCCCGCTACCGTCAGCACGTGAACTTCCTCAAGCTCGAGATGTGGATCGATCGCGATACGCACCGCCCGGTGAAGATCGTCTCCCACCAGGGCGACCCGACCAGGAAACAGCACTGGGCCCGCCGCAAAACCCTCCGCCGACGCGACATCGTCAAACGGACGACCGTGACGTTCGATGACGTCGAGATAAACGCCGAACTCGACGAGGACCTCTTCCGCCCCGAGAAGAAACGGGGATGGAAGCTGATTGTCAAACCTCTCAAAAAGGCCCAGCCGGACGATCTCCGCGCTCCGTAGGGGCGAGGGTGACCATCCTGTCGCTCGCCCTGGCCGGGTTCGATCCGGACGTGACATGCGCTGCCGGGCGCGGTATCGTTTCGCCTTTGGATTCCCGACCGCCCCGGCAGTAGACCCCGGAGACCCGCGATGTACAAAGACAACAGCATCGGCGTCGTCGTGCCCTGCTACAACGAGGAAACGCAGATCCGCGACGTGCTGGAGACCATGCCCGTTGTCGTGGACCACGTGCTGGTCGTGGATGACCTCAGCACCGACGAGACCTGCCGCGTGGTCGAAGAGTTCATCGCCTCCGACGGCGGCGACGAATCGCGCGTGACCCTCCTGCGACACGAGACCAACCGGGGCGTCGGAGCGGCATTGACGACCGGCTACCGTGAGGCGCTGCGTCGCGAGATCGACATCACTGCCGTCATGGCCGGAGATGGGCAGATGGACCCCGACGAGCTGGAAACACTGCTCGACCCCGTCGCCGAGGGAGAAGCCGACTACGCCAAGGGAAACCGCCTGTTCTATCGCGACGCCTGGAACAAGATCCCCACGCATCGCTACCTCGGCAATGCGTTCCTCTCGCTGCTGACCAAGCTCGCCAGCGGATACTGGCACGTGGCCGACTCGCAGACCGGCTACACGGCCATCTCGCGCGAGGCGTTGGAAACCGTCGACATCGAAGAGATGTACCCCAGTTACGGCTACCCCAACGACATGCTCGTGCGGCTGAACGTGTACGACTTCCGCGTGGTCGACGTTTACATCCGCCCGGTGTATGACGTCGGCGAGAAGTCCAAGATGAAACTCATGCGGGTGGTTCCGCGCATGAGCTGGCTGATTCTCAAGCGATTCTTCTGGCGGATGGGCGCGAAGTACATCATCCGCGACTTCCATCCGCTGGTGCTGTTCTATCTGTCCAGTGCGTTTCTGTCGCTGGCCGGGCTGGTGTTGTTCGTCCGCATGATCTGGATCTGGATCGCCGTGGGGACCATCCCGCAGATGAACGCGCTGCTGTGGGTGTTCTGCTCGGTAACGGCAGTTCAGTTCGCCCTGTTCGCGATGTGGTTCGACATGGAGATGAACCGCGAACTGTGCGTCCGCCGACACCGCCGGCCCCGGCGGAACCGCCCGGCGACGGATGGCGAGACGTGACCGGGACCCACGGGAATCCACCGCGATGAGAGTGCTCGTTGACGTCACACATCCCGCCCATGTGCACTTCTTTCGTCATGCCGTCGACCGGCTGACCCGCGACGGCCATGACGTCGTCATCACCGCGCGGAACAAGGACATCACGCTGACGCTGCTGGACGAAATGGACCTCGATCACCACGTGCTGGGCGCTGCGGGCCGAGGTTTGACAGGGCTGGCCGGCGAGTTGATCCGACGCGACTGGTCGCTGTGGCGTTTTGCCCGTCGATATCGGCCTGACGTGCTTACGGGTGTCGGGGGCGTCTGGGCCGCCCACGTGGGTGCCCTGCTGCGTCGCCCTGCCGTGGTGTGGGACGACACGGAGCATGCCCGCCTCTCCCACGCGCTGACGTTTCCGTTCGCCTCGGCCATCTGCACGCCCGAGTGCTACACGCGGGACCTGGGAACCAAGCAGATTCGCTACGCCGGCTGTCACGAGCTGGCGTATCTGCACCCCGACCGGTTCACGCCCGACCCGGCGCTGGTGGCCGAGTTGGGCATCGACCCGGATCGGCCTTACGCGGTAATTCGCCTGGTGGGGTGGGGGGCCCATCACGACGTCGGGCATCACGGGTTTGATCGCGCCGGGCTTGTGCGGTTCGTGGAGGAGCTTTCCGGGCACGTTCAGCCTTACGTCACCGTGGAGGGCGAGCTGCCGGCCGAGCTGGAGCGGTATCGGCTGGCGATTCCGTACCGGCACATCCATCACGTATTGGGGCTGGCGTCGTTGTACGTCGGCGAGGGGGCGACGATGGCCTCGGAGGCCGCCGTCCTGGGCACGCCGTCGGTGTACGTGAACACGCTGGATGCCGGCACGATCGAGATGTTCGTCAACGCCGGACTGATGACCCGTTCGATTGACGCCGACACGATCGCCCGCACCTGTCTGGAGATCGCCACCAGGCCGAAAGAATCTCGCGCCGCTGCCGTCAACTACCGCGACACTTGGCTGGCCGAACAGACCGACGTGACGGCGTTCCAGGTGCACCTGCTGGAGCAGGTCGGAGGAGCGATCCCGTGCGCGTCCTGATCGACCTGACCCACCCAGCCCATCCACACTTCTTCCGGCATGGGGTGTCCGAGCTGAGAGAGCGAGGCCACGTGGTGGATTTGACCTATCGAGTCGGCTCGGTTCCCCCGGAGCTGCTCAAGGGCCTCGGTTTGGATGCGACGCCCATCGCCCAGACGGGCAGCAACCCGCGAACCGCCCCACTGCGTATGCTGAGGCGAGACTGGCTGCTGTGGCGACACGCCCGGCGCTTTCGGCCAGACGTACTGACGGCCATCGGAGGGGTATTCGTCGCTCACGTCGGTCGGCTGATGGGAAAACCCAGCGTCGTCTGGACGGACACCGAACCGGGTCGGCTGCCGCAACGGCTGACCTGGCCTTTCGCGACGCGAATCTGCACGCCGGAATGCTTCGGCCTCGATGCCGGGAAGAAGCAGGTTCGCTACGCGGGACTGCACGAGCTGGCCTACCTGCACCCGAAGCGATTCACGCCGGACCCAAGCGTGGTTGCCGGCTTGGGAATCGATCCCGATGCGCCCTACTGCATCATCCGCACGAGCACATGGGGAGCGCGGCACGACGTCAAACAACACGGCATCGCGGACCTGGAGACACTCGTCCGCGCGATCGAACCGCACGCCAGGCCTTACATTTCCTATGAGGGGGCTGCCGTCGCGTCGCTGGAACCCTATCGGCTGCGGATTCCGCTGGAGTGCATTCACCACGTGCTCGCGCTGGCGTCGCTGTACGTGGGCGAGGGCGCGACGATGACGACCGAGTCGGCCTTGCTGGGAACCCCGGCCATCTATGTCAGTTCGCTCGATGCAGGAACGATCGAACTGCTCAGCCGGCATGGCCTGGCGTGGCGGGTTTCCGAGCAGTCAGCCGTCATTGACCGGGCCCGGGAGATCCTGGCCAATCCGTCGGAACAGCCCCGAGCTTCGCAGGCCCGGGATCGTCTTCTGGACGAGATGATCGACGTCACGACGTTCATCGTCGACACGCTGGAGGATGTTGGTGCTGGGCAACAGCACTCAGGTCGATGAGCCGGACAACATACGCATCAGCCGGCGGAGTAACTTCTTCTCGTCGGCCTGCAGGATGCCCCCCCACCATGCCACCGAGACGAACGCCGTGCCGAAGACGGCGACCTTGACCGCCAGACGCAGCCCCACATGCAGCCCGCTCAACGGCAGAACGTACACCGCACCGCCGCACAACAACGAGACGGCGAGGATCTTCCCGAGCTTGCCCCAGAGCATCACCGCGCCCACCGGCTGATCCGTCGCCCGGGCCATTCGCCGCAGATAGAACACCACCACCACATACGCCGACCCGGCCGTCCCGATGCTGGGTCCGAGGAACGACAGTCTCCCGCCTCCCCCCAACCAGATCAGCGCGAAACTGATAATTGCATTGGCGATGAACGCCAGCAGGGCGCCGACGAGGATCGCACGCGTCTGACCGATGGCCTTCATGAAGGCGCCGTAGACGGCCATGCGTACCGGCAGGACAAGCAGGTAGATCACGAACGGCCAGGTCGCCTCGCGGAACGGAGGCCCGAACAGCAGCAGGATCACGTCCTGCGCACAGACCAGAAACATCGCGAACACCGGATAGACCACCAGGCTGCACTTGCGGGCGGCGCCCTTCCACAGCCGAAGCGCCTCGGCCGCGTTGCCCTTCTCCCAGTGCGTGACCATTTCGGGCATGATGCCGTTGAACACGCTGATGGTGACCACGGTGAACACGGGCAGTTCCATCGCGCCCACAGCGTAGACGGCGAACTCGGCCGGCTCGAAGTACACGGAAATCAGCAGCTTGTCGAAATACTTCCCGAACACGCCCACGACGGTGGCGGCAAAGACGGGGAGAATGTACGCCAGTTGGCCGAGCAACAGGCTTCGGCGCCGGGGGGTTTCGCCTGCCCGCCCCGACAGCCGGGCCATGTCGGCCACCATAACGACCGCCAATGCACACTCCACCGCCACCAGGCAGTACAGGATGCGTTCCAGCGGCCAACCGGCGATGGTCAGGACGATGAGGACGCCGGCCTCCACGGCGATCGTCGCGATGAGATACCCGCCTCCGCGAACGGGTCGATCAATGCTGATGAAAAACGGCCGACCCAGCATGAGAAACATCCGCGCCACCGGGTACAGCCAGAACATCCGGAAGATCGCCGCCAGACGCGGGTTGTCGAACAGTACCGCCACGCCTTCGGCCGAAAGCAGCATGACGGCAGCGCTGAGCACGCCGGAGATCGCCGCAACGATGAGCGTGTTGGTCAGCAGTTCGCGCCGTCGCCCGGGGCCGAGCTTGGGCACGAAATAATACAGGCTGGAGGGCAGGCTCAACCCGCAGACAGTCACCAGCAGCGTGACCACCAGCTGCAGTTGGGTGTACGTGCCGAACGTGTCCTTGGACATCCACCTCGCCAGGACCGCCAGCAAGGCGACCAGGCCGAGTGTCTCAGCCGCCCGGGATACGACGATGATGGCACTGCGGGTTTTGGCGTTCAACGCCTCGATCCCGGTTGGGTGGTCTGGTTGGCGTCACGGAGGTCGAAGATAATCCAAGGCCGCATGCCTGCCTGGGAGGGCACGTCCGGCCCGCCGCGTCGTCCCGAATGGCCGGGGTAGAATTGCACGACCGGCAACTCGGACGCCACGAAATACGCCAGGAAATCATAGAGGTCGGCCTTCGACTGCTGCCGCATAACGGCGTCCGGATTGCCGTACATCAGCAGCAGCGGCGCGCCGGTCTCCCGGTGGGCCTTGCGGGCGGCCTGGATGATCGCATCGGCTGCCCGGCTCAGCCGCTGACGGGGCTCGCCCGGACTTCGCTGGAAGACCGTCCCGATCTCCTCGATGCTGATGGGCTGAACGACCCGGCGGTCCAGGTACCACGCGATCTCGGGCCTAAGGAAGGCACCCTTGGAGGAGTGTTGGTTGGTCATGAACGAGTCCACGCTCAACAACGGCCTGTCGGCGGGGATGTTCTCGTTGAGCCACTTCAACGCCTCGATCTTCTGGGGATTCTGCCAGCGGATCCCGTAGTAGTGCTGAGTGCCCGCCCAGCACTGGTAGCTCAGGAACAGCGTCAGCACCAGGGCGAACGCGCCGCCGGCCAGATTCGGGTACCGCTGCGAAGCCGTCGCTCCGATACGGCGGAACAACAGCACCCCCATCGCGCAGCAGCCGGCCAGCACCGGCGCCAACGGCCTCTCCCACGATTGGTGCATCCAGAGCGCCCCGCGCAGCACGAACAGCTGAAGCAGAGCGGGCATCAGCAGGAGCATCCAACCCGGGAACATCGCGAATCGATCGATGAATGCGACAGCAGGTTGAGACTCACCGCCGGAGGGGGCCTTGGTGTCCGGGGCAGAACCGGCCAACCCGTAGCGACGCAGCTGAAAGCGAACCACCAGCAGTACCAACCCCACCACGAAGAACGCGCAGCCGACGATGAGCGCACTGAGCGTGAAGTTGGTCAGCGCATACTCGCCGAGTCTGTGGAACCAGGCAGCCCAGCGGAACTCGGGCATCTCGCCCTTGGCCGACCGCCACCTGTAGAGCTCGATGAGCTTGGTGACGTCCCAGTTGTACCCGGAGAGGAGAATCGCCAGATTGGTCCCGAGGCTGGCCAGCGGTGCCAGGACCACCGTCAGCGGCACGCGCCAGTCCGGAATACGGCGGTGGACGAACAGCCATGCGATACCGACGCCGAAACTGAACGGATACACGAACCACCAGTAGCTGGTCCCGTGGGCGAACAGGAGGACCGGGCCCAGCACCCACAGCCCCACCAGCACCGCCAGGATGCTTCGGTTCTTCTCTGTCTGCCAGACCCGCACAGCCACGTAGTGCACGCCGATCGCCAGGGCGTAGAACACACCGCCCCAGTGCCATTGCAGCATGAAGAACAGGCCGACCACCAACCCCAGCCAGTGGCGTTTGCCGGGCGTCGGGCAGTGAGGCATGCCGCGGATGATGACCAGGTAGCAGTAGATCGCCAGCAGCGCCAAAGCAGTAAGCGGGCCGCCGGTACCGAAGTATCCCGTGATGGGGAACAGCACCATGAACCAGCCCGCCAGCAGCGCGCGGGTGCGTCCCAGAAGACCGTGGAACACCGCCAGGATGGCTGCCAGTCCCGCCGCCGACCAGATGATTCCGTACAGCCGATTGGCCCACTCGCTCGGGCCGGTCAACAGGAAGAAGACGGCTTTGAGGTTCACCGCCAACTGCGGATGGTCCATGTAACGTCCGGGGTTGGCGGGCGGGGGGTCGCCGACCGCCCACGTGGTGACCCCGCCGGTGTAGTCCCAGCCGTACTTGACGTGGACGCGGGCCGCCCACGCTCCGCTGGCAGCCGCCCAGCTGTGCAGCCCGTAGAACGGACGATTGATATCCTGGGCCATGATCCCCGCGTGCAGCAGGATCAGCGCGATGGCGCCCGCCAGGAACCCGCGCGGAGTAACCCAGCCCTCGACGTTGCCCAGTTTCCGATTCGCTCCCAGGTCGCCCGCGTCCGACGTGTCTGAAGCGGACTTCCCTGCCTGCTTTTCCTTCGGACTCATGTCGTTGCTTCCCGCGCTGCAAGGGACCACTGTATGGCTCGAAATGCCGCCCATCGAGCGAGCGGGATTGTAGCAGAAGATCGCGGGGAAGTCGTGGGGTGGAAGAGAAATCGTCGGCTGGGCTCGGGCGAGCCGGGGCGGTTGGTCGGCGCATGGCAAGGCCACAGCCGCCCCGGTGGGAGCAACCATGGCCTTGAGGTCAGTCCGTCAGAAAGCAGGGCCTATCGTCTGCGGCGGCGAACCGTCAGGACCAGGCCGCCCAGCGTCAGAAGCACCATCGTGCCAGGCTCGGGCACCGGGTTCAGGTGGTCGGCCAACCAGCTGCTTGCCTGGGAGAGGCGAATGCCCCGGGCCTGGTCGCCGTATTCCGGAAAGATGCCGTCGTTGTCGCCGTCCCGCACGGTTCGGTGCAGACCGGCCAGCACCCAGTTGCCTTCGATCTGGATGAAGATCCCGCCGCCGGAATCGCCCGCAGTTGCGGCCCCTTCATCGGCGCCCTGGCTGCCCGAGCTTCCGGGCCGATCGAAGTGCGAGATGAGGTACACGCTGAGGGCGTAGTCGATCATCGAGTAGCCCACGCGGGCGGTTCCGGCCGGGAACTGCGCGGGGTCGGGTTGACCGACGCCGCTGGTTCCGTAGCCGACCATGGCCGCCAGGTGACCCTGCTCGTCGTTGCCTTCGTACACGGCAGCGCCGTGCAGGCCGGTGGACTCACTGAGCGTCAGGACGGCCAGGTCCATCTCGGCCAGGACGCTTTTGCTCTCGACGACCCAGGTTTTTCGTCCCTCGGTCGTGTCGAGGCTGAACGTCGCGGAACTGATGTCCGCGACGCAGTGATTCGCGGTGAGCACCTTGTCGGGGCCGATGAGCACGCCGGAGGTTCCACCGGCGGTGTTCAGGTAGCCCACCATGGCGAAGGGGCTCTCGGGGTCGACGGTATGAAGGCTGGGGTCTTCTGTCATGACGATACCCGAGGCGGGCTGACAGAGCAGACTCAAAGCCACGATAGACACAATCCAACCAACTGCATTTGTTCGACGCATGGGTGGGTTCCCTCCACTCCTCCGGGTTGTCCAGGTACAGGCCTCTCTGGCCTGTCCACGCTATGGGTATCGTCATAGGAAGGGAGGGACTTAACTAGCAGCCACGAAGAAGCCCAGAGACTTCTGGGTGCGTGCAAGATTCTTTATATACGATTCTTACAGGGTCTCGCATCGCACTTCGGGGCGGGTTCCGGCCACGGTTGGCCCGCGAGAACCCCAATGAAAGGGCCCGCCGCCGGATTGGCGACGGGCCCGTTGGTTGGGGCGTCTCTGGCGTTTCGGTCTCTCAGCTGGACATCACTTTCGAGACGCTGAAGATCGGCAGCAGCAGCGCGATGGCGATGGCGCCGATCAGTCCGCCGATGACGATGATCATGACCGGCTCGATGAAACTGGTCATCGTCTTGATGGCCTGGTTGAGCTCGTCGTCGCAGAAATCGGCAACGCGATCGAGCACCGAGTCCAGCCTGCCGGTCTGCTCGCCCGCGGAAACCATCTGGGCGATACCGGCCGGGATCAAAGGATTCCCGCGCAGCCCTTCGGCGAGTGTCTTGCCTTCCTCGGCCCGCTCGGAGACGCCGCGCCAGACATCCTCGTAGTATCGATTCCCGGCAACCTGGGCGGTGATGTCGAGCGCGTCCAGAACGCCCACGCCGGTGGCTGTCATCGTCGCCAGGGTCCGCAACGAGCGTGAGAGATAGCTTTTGCGGTACATCGGCCCGATCACCGGCAGGCTGATGCGCAGGTAGTCCAGGACGCGTCGGCCGCCGTCGGTTCGAGCGTACATGACCAGCCCGACCACCGACGCGATGCCGCCGCCCAGCACGAAATACCATTGATTGATGATCGTATCGCTGAGGGTGAGCAGGAACTTCGTGGGTGCAGGCAGGACAGCCCCTTTTCCCTCGTAAATGGACTGGAACTGCGGCAGCACGAACACCAGCAGGCAACCCACCACGACGATACAGAACGAGAGCATCGCCAGCGGATACGCCATCGCTCCCTTGACCTTTCGGCGGACGTCTCGCTCCTGCACCATGTAATCGCTGACGCGCTGGAGCATCATCCCCATCTGGCCGGACACTTCGGAGGCCCGCATCAGCGAGATGAAGATCGAGGGAAACTGCTTGGGATAGGATTCCAGCGCCCGGCTGAACTCCACGCCGGTCTTGACCTGCTCGGAGAGGTCATGGACCATCGCCTTGACGCCGGTGTGCTCTGCCTCGGAGGCAATGGCATCCAGTGCGTCGGCCAGGGGCACGCCGGTTTCCACCATCACCGTCAGCTGCGAGCAGAAGTAGATGACGTCTTCGGGGCGGACCTTTCGCGTAGGCAGCGGCGGGCCGGCGGAATGATCTTTCTCGCCCACGCTAAACCGCCCGGCGGCGCTGATCTCAGGCTGGCTGACCGCCTTGCCCGGCGGATCCCACTTCTGCGAGGTGGATTGATCGGTTGTCTGCGTTGGCGAAGGGTTCATGGATCGCTCTTGATTGCTGGTGTCGGCCTAGCCGGGGGTGACGCGGAAGACTTCCTCCACCGTGGTCAGTCCGGCGCGGACCTTCGACATGCCGTCCTTGCGGAGGGTCTGCATGTCGGCTTCGAGAGCCAACTGGCGGAGTTCGTTGACATTGGGCTTTCCGGTGATCGCGTCGCGCAGCGAGTCGTCGGGCACGAGCAGCTCGTAAAGGCCGATTCTGCCGTTGAAACCGCTGTTGCGGCACTTGGAGCAGCCTGCACCGCGGTAGAAGGTTTCCACCTCGCCGGCGGCTTCTTCGACGGCCCGGCGGATCGCGTCGCTCGGCTCGTAGGGTTCCTTGCAGTGGGTGCAGACCTTCCGCACCAGTCGCTGGGCGAGCACCGCCTGCACGGAGGCAGCCACCAGGTACGCCTCGACGCCGATGTTCACCAGGCGGGTGATCGTCGCCGGCGCGTCGTTGGTGTGCAGCGTGGAGAACACCAGGTGGCCGGTCAACGCCGCCTGCACCGCGATCAGCGCGGTCTCGGGGTCGCGAATCTCGCCGACCATGACGATATCCGGGTCCTGCCGCAACAGCGACCGCAGCGCCCCGGCAAAGGTAAAGCCCGCCTTCTCGTTGACCTGGAACTGGTTGATCCACGGCAGGTTGAACTCGACGGGATCCTCGACGGTGCAGATATTCACGTCCTCGGTGTTGAGCTCCTTGAGGCAGCTGTAGAGCGTGGTGCTCTTTCCGCTTCCGGTGGGCCCGGTCACCAGGACGATTCCATTGGGGCTGGTGATGGCCTCGCGCCAGACCTTCAGTGTCTCGTAGCTGAAGCCCAGTTTCTCGAGGTTCACCAGGACGGTGCGGTTGTCGATGATCCGGATGACGACCTTCTCGCCGAACTGGCCGGGCATGGTGCTGACGCGCAGGTCGATCGGTCGGCCGTCCATCATCACGTGGATGCCGCCGTCTTGGGGCAGGCGGCGCTCGGCGATGTCCAGCCCGGACATGATCTTGATGCGCGACGCGATGGCCGGCAGCATTTTCGCCGGCGGGCGGATTCGCTCGTACAGCGCCCCGTCCACGCGGTATCGCACGCGGAGTGAATTATCGTCGGGCTCGATGTGGATATCGGACGCCCCCTCGCGCACGGCGTGGAAGATCAGGTAGTTCACCAGCTTCACCACCGGCGAACCTTCGGCGACGGCTTCGAGGTCGGTAATGTCGTCGATGCGGTCTTCGACCAGCGACAGCTCGCTACCGTCGACGTCGTCGAAAATGTCGTCGATGACGAAGACATTCGCCGAGGGCATGTGCGTTTCGAGGGTGGCCTTGATGTCCTTCGGCGTGGCGCAGACCACCAGCACCTCGCAGCCGGTCATTCGACCGACTTCTTCCAGCAGGAAGACGTTGGTGGGTTCGCTGACGGCCAGCGCGAGGCGCTTGCGGACCTTGAACAGGGGCAGCACGGTGTGTCGGTCGAGGAATTCGCGGGGCAGCAGGTCAATGACTTTCGGGTCGGCCACGCGCGGCGAGATCCGTGCGAACGGAACGCCATAGCCCTTCGAGAGGGCTTCCATGATCTGCTCTTCGGTGCAGAAATCGAGCTTCTGGAGCACCTCGCCCAGCAGGAGCTTGTTGGAGCCCTGCTTCTGGTGACCCAGCGCCTCCTGAAGCTGTTGCTCCGTGAGAAAGCCCTTTTCGATCAGCAACTCGCCGAGCTGCGGATTCCTGTTTTCTACCGTGACACCCATGTGTCCCCACGTCCTCTCTTACGTCTGGAACGTCTTGAGCACTTCGCCGACGTCGTGGAAGACGTCGAACTTCCCTTCCAGCCGGGTGATCTCGAAAATCTTCTGCACGTTCTCATCCGGACCCACCAATCGAAGGTGGCGGTCGGCCTCGTGCAGGTGGTCGCGAAGGTCCCAGAGATATTCGAGCGAAACGCTGTCGATATAGGGCACCTCTTCGAGGTTCAGCACCAGGTCGCTGACCCCGTCCTCCTGGAGATGCGTGTTGATGGTCTGGATCAGCACACCAAGCCCGTCCTCGGTGATTTCGCCTTTGAGGTTGAGCATCACACATCGGCCATAATGTTCGACGCCTACGTTCATGCGATGGACTCCTCCAGCAGGCTCAGCGGATTGAAGTTCGGCTCGTCGTCGCGGATCTCCTGGAGATAGGCGTCCAGGTCCTTGGCCAGGAGGATGTCCACCAGCGCCTGGTCGAACTGTCCGCCGGCGTGCTTGCGGATCTCGGCGATCACCTGCTCCAGTTCGAGCGCTTTGCGGTAGGTGCGGTTGGAGGTCATCGCGTCGAAGGCGTCGGCCAATCCGACCATGCGCCCCTCGACGGGCAGGTCCTTGTCGGTGAGTCCCTCGGGATAGCCTCGCCCGTCCAGCCGTTCGTGATGCGTAAGAATGCCCGGAATCACCGCATCCAACTGCCGGATGCCGCCGAGGATCTTCGCGCCGATCATCGGGTGGCGCTTGATGAGGTCGAACTCCTCGTCGGTGAGTCGCCCCGCTTTGCAGAGCACCGCCTCGGGCACGCCGATCTTGCCGATATCGTGCAGCAGTCCGCAGAGATACACCCGCTGGCAGCGTTCCTCGCTGAGCCCGCTTTCCTTGGCGAGCATGCGCGAGATTGTCGCCACGCGCCGCGAATGGCCACAGGTGTAGGGGTCCTTGGCGTCGATCGCCTCGGTGAGCGAGTACAACACGCCCATCAGCAGGCTCTGCAGTTCGGCGTAGAGCATGTTGTTGGTCAGGAACACCGCGACCTGGTCGTTGATCGAGGCGACCAGCTTGATGTCCGAGCTGTCGAACTCCTCCTGGACCTTGTTGACCACCAGCACCATCCCGAGGAACTTCTTGCCATTGACCAGCGGGACGGCCACGTATCGATCCACCCAGGCAGGCACGTCGCGAGCGCTCTGGCCGGGCTCGTTCTGCACGATGGGCGTGGGGTCCTTTTCGAGGCGCGGCGCCAGCTCGGTGGTCATGAGCTTACGCAGGCCTTCCATTTCGATCTCTTCACAGCCGGAGACCACGAAAGAATCCCTGCCATCGCCGGACGGGCTTCGCAACCAGGCGACCGCCCCGGTGACGCTCATCACGTCGGTAAGCTGATCGACCACCGTCTGCAGGAAGTCGCCCGGCTCGCGGGTGACGCGCATCGACGAGCTGATGCGGTACAGCAGGCTGAGTTCTTCGTAGGTGGCTGCCAGGTTTGTGCTCAGGGTGGTCAGTTCGTCCTGGGCGACCTGCAGCGAAATCTCGTCGCCGATCAGCCATTCGAGCACGCGCAGGAGATGCTGCGTGCTGCCCGAGCTGCCCGGATGGAGATGATCCATCGCCTGTTGAACGGTGAGCCGATCGAGCTCGTACTCGTCGCACCAGCGGGCGAGACCTTCCTCGTCGTACAGGGCGTCGGGCGCGCGGCAGGCGACGGCCACGCCGATGGCCCGACGACGCTGACGGACGGGAATCGCCAGCAACTCGCAGCCCGTCGTGCTCTGCCCGCAGGCCGGGGAGTTCGTCTCCAGGGCACGCTGGGCGAGGTCGACCTGGTCGGGTTCGCAGTCCGAGTCACTGTCTTTCAACAGCGAGCAGAGCCGGCAGCTGCTGCGCGAGACGCCCAGCACCGACCCGGCCCGACCCAGTAGGGTCAGACTCAATCCCAGCTGTCCGAGTCGATCGGACAGTCTGTCGTACAGCCCGGCCACCAGGCGGTCGGACGCAGAACATGTCTCAGCGGCAGGTTCCATAGGGTTCCTAGGAAGCGGCTTCGGCGGTGTTTTCGAGCAGTTGATTGACTCTCTGAAGCACTTCACGAGGTGAGAACGGCTTGGCCAGCACCGCCTCGATCTCGGCCCCTTCCATTTCCTCGGGCTCGATGTCGAACCCGCGTGCGGTGAGCATGATCGCCAGGATACCCTTGGTTTCCTCGGACTTCTGGAGCTCCCTGCAGACCTCCAGACCCGTGAGATAGGGCATCTGGTTGTCGGTGATCAACAGGTCGGGCTGCTCGGAGCGACAAAGCTCCAGGGCCTCCTCACCGTCGACGGCGGTGATCACCTCGAACCCCGCGTTGCGGAGCTTCATCGACACCACGTGCAGAATGTGGGCTTCGTCATCGGCAACCAGTATCTTGTGGCTCACGTTGTCACCTCTTTTTCGTTGCTTCGCCTCATGGCCGGCGCCTCAGCTGAGAACCGGCATCTCCAGCGCGAACGTGCTGCCATGACCTTCGTCGCTGGTGACGGTCAATTTGCCCTCGTGGACCGTCTCCACGATGTGCTTGACCAGCGTCAGACCCAACCCGGTGCCCTTGGCGAGCTTCTTGTTGGCCTTGACGCGGTAGAACTTGTCGAACACGTGCGGCAGGTCGTCGGCGGGAATGCCCAGCCCGGTGTCTTCCACCTCGCAGGTGGCCACGCCGCGACCCTCGTCCACGCCCACGCGCACCGTCACCGAGCCACCCTCGTTGGTGTACTTGATGGCGTTGGAGATCAGATTCAGCACCGCCTGGTAAATCATGTCCTGGTCGGCTTCGACCTGGTAGAAGACCGGGGCGAGCTGGTCGCACAGCTCGATGTTCTTCGCCTGGGCCTGCGGACGGGCCACGTCCAGGGCCTGCTTGACCACGCCGGTCAGACTCACCGGGGCGCGAACCACCTTCGTCACGCCGGCTTCGATTCGGCTGATGCCAAGAATATTCTCGATCAGCCGACTGAGCCGATCGCTCTCGGATGAGATGATCTGATAGAACTCCTGGCAGGTCTTGTCGTCCTCGACCTCACCGTCGATGAGCATCTCGATGTACGCCTTGATCGACGCCAGCGGGGTCTTCAGCTCGTGAGAAACGCTCGAGACGAAGTCCGTCTTCATCTGGGCGATTTCCTTCTCGCGCGTCACGTCGTGAAGCACCGCCACCACGCCGAACGGCTCGCCGGCCGGGCCGGCAACGCCGGAGAGCGTCACGTTGAACGTCTTGGCCAGGCCGTTGCGATCGAACGAATGCTCCGAGACCTCCCGGTGCCCGACGTGATCGGAATTCCGCATCTCCACGATCAGACGGACCAGCGTGGAATCGTCCAGGATCTCCTCGATGGGCTTGCGCATGGCCGATTCGAGCTTGAACCCCAGCAGCTTCTCTGCCGCCTGGTTGGCAAGAATCAACTCGTCGTAGCGGTTGGTCGCGATGACGGCGTCGGAAATGCTGTAGATGATCGCCTCGGTGTGATGCTTCTCGGTCAGGGCGATGCGCGACTGGATCTCGATCTGCCGCTTCTCCGCCCGGGCCTGGGACACCTCCTGCCCGACGGACTCCAGCAGCTGGTTCAACGGCTCGATCAGCGGGCCGACCGATCGGCTGGTCCCGCCGCGAATGGTTTCGATATCGCCGGTGTCACACATGCGCTCCAGGCGGCGGGCCGTGCCAGCCAGCCCCTCGCGCATGGACAACAGCATCCATCCGCACACCAGCGCCACGCCGGCAAGACACCCAGCCGGCAGGAGCGACGTCGCCCACGACTGCCCTGCCGCCGGCCAAAACGTGCGTGCCGTCAGCGCGTAGGCAACGCCCACAGCCACGGCGATACACGAGACCAGCACTCTTGAGATGATTCGGGCCCTGTCCAATCGGTCTCCTCCGTGCTAGCCGGCGTCCTTGCCCGTTTTCGAGGCCGTCTTCGCCGGTTCGTGTGCGTCCTTGAGCAGTTCGCGGGCGGCCACGTTCCGCGGGTCCAGCCGAATCGCCTCGGCGTAACACCCCTTCGCCTTGTCCGGCTCGCCGGCGGCGGCGTGGGCTTTGCCCAGCAGGCAGTGGACCATGCTGCTTTTGGGGTGCTTCATCGCCGCCCGGGACAACTCACCGATGGCATCTCTCGGCTGATTCGATCGCAGCAGCGCGTAGCCCAGCAGCAGCGCAGCGTCGATATTCTTGCTGTCCTTGCGAAGCGCTTCGCGCGCGGACAGCACCGCCCGGGCGGTCTCCCCGCCGGCCAACTCCGCCCTGGCCAGATCGCACCAGACCTCGGGGGA
This sequence comes from uncultured Planctomycetaceae bacterium, assembly GCA_964521005.1. Lineage (GTDB taxonomy): Bacteria > Planctomycetota > Phycisphaerae > SM23-33 > SM23-33 > CAZFPT01. The sequence goes on from CAZFPT010000011.1 coordinate 35,253, forward strand.
ATGAGCGTTCAGCTTCGCGGCGCTGCTGAAGGCGGTGCGGGCGCGATTCGGGTTGTCCAGGGTCATGTGGCACTGCCCGAGCATGGAGTACACCCAGGCGGGGGGCTGGTAGCCGTCCATCTTGCAGAGCCGATGAAACGTCTCTGCCGCCTCGGCCCAAGCGCCACTGGCCATCTGCGCTCGTCCGAGCATCTCGCGATAGCCCGGGTTGTCCGGCGCGAGGTCGCAGGCGCTGCGGAAGTGACGCATCGCCCGGTCGTCCTGGCCTCGCATGGTGGCGATCCGACCGGCCAGCTCATACAGCGACGCGTCGTCCTGCACGGTTCGCGCCAGGAACATGTCGACGTGTTCCTGGGCCCGTTCGATCTGCCCCAGCTGCACGAGCACTTCGCCCACTGCCGCCACGGGATGAAAACTTTCGGGGTCCAGCTTCTCGGCCAACAGGTACGACTCCAACGCCTCGTCCAACAGGCCATGACGCTCCCGGGCCACGCCCAGCAGGTAGGGGCAACTGGGTCGCTCGGGGTCCTGCTTCCGGCAGAGCTCCAGCTGCGAGATCGCGTAGGAGTAGTGGCCCTGCTCGATGAGGACTTTGCCCAGCAACAGGCGGGCGTCCACGTAATCCTCACTCAGCTGCAGTGCCTCGCCGGCCGTCTTGCGGGCCTTGTCGAGCTCGCCGACGGCAAGCTGCTTCTCGCCGAGGGAGACCAGCACCTTCGCGCGGGTGAGGTTCCACCGCTTGTAGGCGTCGACCTTCGCCTCGTCGACGGGTTTCTCGCCACAACCGGCGACCAGCAGTGCAGCCAACATGGTCAGGGATATCCAGCGTCTCATTCCATTGCTCCCGGTTCATCTCGGGGCGCCTCGGGGGCACCCGGTATTCGGCGTCTTGCCTTTATTGCACACGGACCGACGGGCCGTTCAGCCCTGCGGCGAGGCGAAGTCTTCGCTCTCTCGGCGTGCCTCTGCCTCGATCCGGGCCTCGTCCTCGACCGGCTCGTCATGGCGGGACTGCTCTTCATCTTCCTTGATGGCCTTCTCGTCACGGCGCGGTTCGATGGCCTTCTCGTCGGACTCCAGCGTGCCCCGCCACGGGTCCACCAGGCGCTTGGTCACGCCGAAACGCTCGCGGACCTTGTCGTCCATCTTGTCCGGGTCGCCCACGCGGTGAGGAGGAACGATGCGCGAGGTGGGCTTGCCCATTTCCTCCATGATCATGCGCTGGAGGAGGTAGCGGGCCGAGCCTGCGTGCACCTTCGATTTCCAGTACTCCTGCTCGGTGAGGCCTTCCTTCATGCGGATCGCGTCGATCAGGCGGGGGGTGTAAGACAGGGCCATGTCCACGTGCCAAAGGGCCCGGTCCTTCCGACCCAGGCGGAGCTCCTTGCGGGCCCACCGAACGTGGGTCATCGCCAGCTTCTCCCGGCCGAACCAGTTGAGCCCCTTGCGGGCACCGATCTGCATCTTCTCCACCTCGCCGCGGACCTGCTCGCCAACGCCTTCGGCGACGTCCTGGTCGACGATGTGGGGGGTGATGAGGATAATGACTTCCTCGCGTTTGATCGTGTCGGTGGTGCTGCGGAACAGCGAACCGACATAGGGCAGGTTGCCCACGCCGGGAACCTGCGAGCGACCGGTCGTGGTCGACTCGCGGAACAGACCACCGATGACGATGGTGTGCCCGTCGCGGACCAGGACGTTGGAGGTGACCTCGGTCTCGGTCTCGGTGGGCAGCGCGCTGTTGCCGATCACGGAGACCGAACCGGACGAATCCTCGGGGTGGATCTCCATGCGGATGAACCCGTCGCGCCCGATGAACGGCCGAACCACCAGCATGGTGCCCGTTTCCAGGAAGTCCACCGTCTGAGTGGCGACGGTGTCGGTCACGGTCGTGGTCAGGTAGCCGTCGCGTTTGACGATGCCCACCTGCCCGCGGTGCTTGTTGAGCACGATGAGTTTCGGGTTGGCCAGCACGGTGGTGTCCGTCACGCCCTCGAGGGCACGAAGGAACATCCCGATCTCGTTGTTGACGTACCCGAACTGCAGGCCGCCGGTGCTGACATTGCTGGAGAAGCCGGTGCTCAGGCCCGCCATCTGGTTGTCCAGCATTCCTCCGGAGGCGGCTTCGGTGGTCACACCGGAGAAGTCCGTGGTCCCGTTGAGCTGCCGGAAGTCCACCCCGCTCAGCGCGGTGAAGTCGATCCCCAGCCCGTTGTTCTCATCGAGGGACGCCTGCAGGATGGTGGCTTCGATGACCACCTGCTGCGGGCGGACGTCGAGCTCTTTGAGCAGGTCGTCGACCTTCTTGAGGTTCTCGGGGAAGTCGTTGACGATCAGCAGGTCCTGCGAGGCGTAGTTGTTCCCGCCGGCTTCGGTGGTGCTGGTGGCGATGCCGGTCGCAGCGGCCGGGCTGAGCGAAATCGAGCCCCGCTCGGACAGCGCGGGCGTGATCAGCGCGCGGGCATCCTCGGCGGTGATGTACGCCAGGCGGAAGAGTTTCACTTTGCGCTCGCGGCTGGCTTCCTGGATGGAGGCGTATTCCTCGGGCGTGTAGATATAGATGAACCCGTCCTTCTCCACCTTGGTATACCCGGTGGCATCGAGGACGGCCTTGAGGGCCTTCTCGAAGGTCACGCCGTAAAGGTCGATGGTAACATCGCCGGTGACGCCGCGCGAGGCGATGATGTTCTTGCGCCCCTGGGTGGCCAACAGTTGCAGCACGCCGCGCAGGTCGGCGTCCTTGACGTGGACGTCGAACGTGTCCGGGCGCACCATCTCCACACTCGTGTTGCCCGCGGGGGGCTCCTGGGCGGAGGACGCCGGGCGAGGGGCCTCGGACAGATCGACGGCAGGGTCGGCCGCTTCGGGGTCGGTTTCCTGGGGTATGGCACCGGCTGCGAAGACAAGCAGTGCCGCCGCGGCGATGGTAATCCCGAATCCGTGAGTCTTCATTCTGCGCGAACGTTTCATCACGCAACTCCTTACTGACATCACGCCGCTTCCGTGAGCGACTGGTTTCCTTGTGCCGCCTCGCCTCGTGTGGCCAGGCCTTTGGTTACATCGTGTGGGAGTTACTCCATCTTGAGTATGACGGAGACATCATCTTTGCGTACGGTGCACGAGCGAGGCTGAACGCCGGTCACCTCGAAGCCGCCGACCCAGTCGCCCTTGCGCAAAACGAGCCCGTTGATCACCGCGGTGGGTACCGACCCCACGATGGTGCTCTGCAGCGTAAGTGCTTTGGCCTGCATGCGAATCGCGCTGCGTCGCTCCTGCTCGATCATCTCGGGGGTTTTGCCGACGGGCTCTTTTGCGTCGACCTCCTGGCGGGGGGCGAAATACCGTGAATTCGGGATGAACAAATCTCGCTCGATCCGGCGGTCCATGGTCTGGAGGTACTCATTGCGCCGGCGGGCGGCGTCGGTAAGCGCCCTCGCGCGGGCGCCGCTGGCGGACAGCTCAGTCGATGAGGCCTCCGGGCCGGACGCCGTCGGCCCAACCGGCGTGACCGACGCGCGGCTCTCGGCGGGGCTTGCCCCGGCCAACTGCTGGAGGATCAGCACCCCGGCGACGATCGCCAGCACGCCCAGAAGCACAGCCTTTTTCTTGTCGTGCTTGAGTTCGGCGATCAGCCGTTCCTGCCACGTCCACTGGTTTTGGGTTGGTCCGGGCATGGGTCAGCTTTCCTTGAAGTAGATGTTCATCTGCAGATCGATGTCGAGTGTGCCCTTGTCGTCGCGGGTGATGTTCAACTGGCGCACCTGGGCCAGGCGCTTGGTCTTGGCCATGCGATCCAGGAACGTGCACAGGGGCAGATACTCGCCCGAGAACTGCATGGTGATGGGCAGCCTCTGGAAGCGTCCCTCCGGGGAGGACTGACCGGTCTGGATCATCTTGTTGGTCAGGTCCTGCTCGGCGAGCGACGCGTTGATCTGACGCAGGAAGTCGCCCAGCTCCTTTCGCTGGGGCAACTTGCGGTCGAAGTCCTTGTATTCCAGCCTCATCGCCTCGACCCGCCGGGCCATCGTCGGCACGACGGAGATTTTGTGCTCGGTCTGCTCGAGTCGCACCTGATCGGCGCGAATGGCCCGCTCGTACTCTGCCGTCTGGGATGCCTGGGGCATGTACACGCCGAACACCGCCACCGCAATGAGCAACGCCAGAATGCCCAGTACGACCAGATTGTCTCGACTCAGATGGTTCATGTGCGTCGTTTCCTCCGGTCAACGGGCGGTGAAGCAGGTCGCCTTGAACTGCCGGGCCGATCGGCCCTGGTATTTGATCTCGCGGGTGTAGCCCATGTTCACGTCCTCGAACAGCGGGCTGGACGCGAGCTGCCCGACGAAGTTGGCGATCTCCACGTCGCTGGGAGCCATCCCCGTAATCACCAGGCGAATCCGCGTGATCCGCTGCCTCGCCGTCGCCGGCGGAGCCACCGCCGTGGGGCGCCCCGACGAGGTTGTCAGCACACTGGCGGGCTTGGCCGGGTCCAGCAGAACGCTGTCTGCCTCCAGGCTGAGGTCGGTCAGCGCCATGCTCTCGGGCAGGCGGTGTCCCAGTTCCGCCAGCACGTCGCGGGCGGTCAGTCGGGTGTCGAACTGTTCGGAGATCTGCTGTTTGCGGACCAGTTCGTTCCATTCCTCTTCAAGTTCCTCGCGCAGGGACAGCTGCGAGTGCACCTGGCGGACCTGGCGGTCGAGTTGCCGCCACTGGGCCCGGGCCTCGGCGACGCCCTGCTGGCGGAGGAACCCCACCGCGATGAGGATCAACGCGCACGCGCAAACTACGCCCACCTGGCGGACGCGCCGCCGACGCGTCCGTCGCTGGTGTTTGATGCGTCTAGGCAGAAAGTCGATGTTGTGCATGCCCGTGCTCCCTCGGAGTCTCAAAGAGTTCCAGCCCCCGAACCGCCAACCCGGTGCAGACGCTCCACTCGCTCAGCGAGCCGCGTCGCTCGGCCTGCAGCTCGCTGGAGGATACGTCGATCCCCTGCAAAGGCCGACCCACCTCGCATCGCCCTCCCACGTGCTCGGCGAAGACTTCCACCAACGCCTCGTCGTGGGCCTGCCCGCCGGCGAGGGTGATATCGTCCATCCGCAATCCGCGGAACGTCACCGAACAATATCGCAGACAGAGCGAAATCTCGCGGGCCAGACTGATGGCCTTCTCCCGCATGCCGTCGTACACCGCCCAGTAGGTCTGGGAGGCTTCGTCCTTCTCGCCGTCGAGATCGATCGTTCGTCGCTGAGGCCGAGGCTGATCGCCCTGACTCATCAGTTGGTGGCGAAGCTCGTGGGCCTCGTCCACCGTCAGGTTCAACTGCTGGGAGACCGCTTCGTCCAGGTCTGCCCCGCCGATGTCGATGCGTTTGAGGAACAGAATGTGGCGTCCCTTGGCGACCACCAGGCGGGTCGAACTCTCGCCCACGTCGATGGTGACGGTCACCGTTTCGGCGTCGTTGCGTCGCCGGAGCCTGCGTTCGTAGGCACGGAACAGCGCGGTGGGCTCGGTCTCGATGCACTCGGGACTCAGCCGGGCCGCCCGCAGCGTGGCGAGGTGCTCTTCCACGACGTCGGCCGGCGTGGCGATCATGACGATCTCGTCGCGTACTTCCGTGCCGTCCTTGACTGCCCCGGCGTTGATGTACCGCAGCTCATCGGGACCGATCGGAAACGAAAACCGCTCAGTCGCCTCGGCCAGCACGGCGTCGTCCATCGCGTCGGAATCCTGCCTGGCCAGGCGGACATTCTTGATGTGAATCCCGTGAGAAGGCAGGGCGCTGACCACGGCTCGCCCGCGGAACGGGGCGTCTTTCAGGAGCGAGGTAATCTTGGCTGCCAGTGCTTCGCGGCGCTGGCTGGGGTCGTCGGACAGGGGGCCGTCCAACCGTCCCTCTGCCGAGGCCGTCACGCGCAGATCGTCGCCGTCACGCATGATCTGCATGAGCCGAACGCCCGTGGACCCGAGATCCACCGCGATGGGCGAAACCTTTCTCTTTGTCAGAAAGTCGAGCATTGACAAACCTTTCCGCGGACCTAATTTGACGTCACGAGCACCCTGCCGGTGACCGGGACGACCGTGATCCTGTATGTATCGCTGCCGCTCTTGAGCGTCACCGTGCCGTCAGAGGCATTGCTTGGCGCGCCGAGGGCGTCGAACGTCACGTTCGAGTTTCCATCGAAGTTGACCGAGTCGATCGAGACGCCGCTCATGCCGTCAACGGACGAGAAGACGATTACGTAGTCCGTCTTATTGATCGGATGAGTGAGGGTGCCACTTGTGTTACTCACGACATAAGAATTGGCGTTGGGGTCGTCCTTGTCGCGGAACGAGATCGTCACGGAGTCTCCCGTGGCGATCGCGTAGTTCTGGGCGTACTCCAGATCGCCCGCGATTCGACGGGCGCCCGAGAGCACCTGAATGTCGGCGGCACTGCCGAGATTCGGCACCACCACCGCCGCCGCGATCGCCAGAATGACGATCACCACGAGGATCTCGACCAGCGTAAATGCCGGTGCCCGATCAGCGATCGGTCTTTCGGATGATGATCTTGCCATCATTCCCTCCCGTATCCTTCTTCGGCCTGTCAACGGTGACGGAGCCCGCGTCCTGGTCGTCTTTGACGTGAACCGTCAGTTGGCCGCTCTTGAGGTATTTCAGCAACGCCTCAAGCTTCTGGTTGGTTGCCTTCTGTTGTTCGATGATGCTGGTCCGCTGCTTGGTGGGCCCGTAGATCTGCGGCTCTGCCGCCCGTGCCGAGTCCGGCGCGGGGGTATGCGTCGCCCATAGCCCCAGCACCACGACCGTCAGCAACACCGCCAGGACGGTCAGGCAGGCGCGGGTGTAGGTGTCGACCTTCACGTGGATTGTCTTTTCGTCGGACTTCATGTCCCTGCTCCTTGGGCTAGTCCAGCCAGGACAGTACCTTCACGTCCGGCCAGCGTGCCTTGTAAAGGGTGCGAACCTGTTTCTTCGTCAGTGCTTTCTCGAATACGGCGATCTCATCCAGCTTCCCCGGCCAGGGGCGTACCGTCTGATCATCCGGGTTGCCGCCGATCCAGAGACTTTTGGTGCTGGTGGCGATGTTCCCGCTCTGGGAGGTCTCGGCGACCAGCTCGCCGTTCTGGTAGAGCTTCATCGCGCTGCCGTCATAGACAGCCGCCACGAACTGCCACGTGTTCGCCTCCAGCCGGGCCTTCGCCGGCCGTAACTCGCGCAGACTCCCGCCGGCAGTGAGACGGAACCGCAGACGATACCGCGAGCCCACGTCCTCGTAGCTGAGCATCCAGTCGTGCTGGTTGGGGGAGGTCCCGTCGGCCTTGGAGATAATCCTGCCGTCGGTGGAACTGAAATCGCCCGGATCGATCCAGGCGATAATGGTCATCTTGTCGCCCGAGAGGTTCTCCTCGCCCAGATCGATGCAGTCGTCGACGCCATCAAATTGGGCAGCCCCGTCAGGGTCTGCGATGATTGCACCGGCTACCTCACCCGGAGCGGACCCCACGCCCGGCATGCGGAAACCTGTGTCAGACTCCGCGGGCCAGTGGATCTGAAACGGTTGGCCGTTCGCCCTGCCCCGACGATTGCCATTGCCCCGACCATTGCCGTTGCCGTTGCCATTGCCCCGACCATTGCCGTTACCCCGATCCCCATCGTCATCATCGTCGTCGTCATCATCATCGTCATCATCATCGTCATCATCGTCGTCGTCATCATCATCGTCATCATCGTCCGGGGCGTTGGCGTCCCACCGACCATTGCCGTTGCCTGGCCGGCCTCCATTGCCGGAATCGTTGCCGTACCATGGAGGGCCGTTGCCATTGCCGTTACCCGGACCGTTACCGTTACCCGGACCGTTGCCATTGCCATTACCCGGCCCGTTTCCATTGCCAGGCCAACCGGCGTTTCCTTCTGGCTCGCCTTCGGTGCGAAGGTAGGTTCCGTCAGCCCGGCCGGTTTCATCCACTGCCGTCATCCCACCGGCGTCGCCCAGACGCCAGTACCACAACGGCCCCAGTGAATTGACGCGGTCCTTGAATCGGCTGGTGACCTGGACCGAGGCCTTGCTCGTTCGGCGGACGCCGTTGACCGAGCAGATGGAGGTGACCTCGTAGATGTTGTTGACGGTGTCGGTGCAGCGTGCGGCCAGCAGATAGCCGTCCGTGCTGCCGTCACTGTAGTAGGGTCCCCTGTCTGTCTCGAAGGCGGTCAGGCCGTGGGTCTTGAGCAGTTCGAGGCTGTGGAATACGCCCGATTCGGCGATGTAGTCGGCCCGTACGGCGTCGCGAAGGTTTCGCGAACTGGTCGTCTTCACCGAGGCAGAGGCGAGAAACGCCAACCCAAGCGTCACCGAGATCGCCAGCACCACCAGCACCAGTGCCAGTGCGAACCCTCTCGCTCGGTTGTCTCGGACTCGACTCATGAAAACACCTCGGCCCGTTTGGGGCAAGCGACTACCGTTCCAGCGAAACGGCGGTCTGCAGTTGGACCTCTTTGCCGGTCTGCCCCACGGTCATCCGGATCGAAAGCAGCTTCGTGTTCGGCGGACGCTCGTCGGTCACGAACCGGCAGGACGAGACGTTCGCACACAATTCCGCCTCCTGCAGGTATGGCTTGAACCACCACATCAGCAGGACCACAAGATTCGCATCGCTCAGCGAACTGCTTTCCAACGCGTAGTCCAATGCCTGATATGCCGGCGGAAATATCAGCCGCTGGCGAACAAGCTTGCCCGTGGCGCCCTGGTACCAGTACAGAGTGATCTCGGAAAGATTGACCTTCCCGTCGTGATTGGCGTCCTCGTTCCACAGCGCGATGGCCGCTTCGCTGCCAGCATCATCGGAAAGAAACCGGTGCGCCTTGCGGGCCTCTGTCTCGATTCTCAACATCGAGACCCGCGATGCCTGGAGGGAGGTGTAAAACCGCTCCCCTCCAGCGTAGGCGTCCGAGAGGCTGGCGGTAAGCCCCGCCACGGCCAGCGCGATCACCGAAAGCATCACCATGCCCACGGTAAGCTCCGCCAATGTCATCCCTTTGATCTTCGAGCGAGCGCGAGTCATGCGATTCAGTCCTCCTCAGGCCGACGGACCAGGCGAACGAGCGTAACGAAGTCCGATCCGTCGTGGGTGATCGTCACCGTGACGCGAATAAAGGTGGGTTCGTCAAAAAACACCGTCTGCTCGTCCAGCCGGACGTACTCGGCAGCGACCGACCGCACCAGGTTCGAGACCCGCGAGTCGGTGCATGCCCTGCCCCGAATGTCTCGAATGCCGCTGCCCTCGGAGCTCTCGGTCCAGCCGTGGTAGTCGTCGATGTTGTCGAAATCATCCCGGCCGCTCTCGCCGGAGCCCGGGCCGACGACGTCATCGTCGCCATCGGGGTCGTCGAACGGCCTGGAGAGGATCTCCTCCATCATCTCCTTGGCCAGGAACGAACCAACGGCCATCCGCGCGTCTTCATGCTCGCAGCGCGCCGCCGTCGAGAACGGAGCGATGATCGCCGTGACGGTGATCGCCAACACGCCCGAGGCAATCAGACCCTCGGCAATGGTAAAACCACCCCTGTGATTGATCGCGTTCCGCCTCATGCGGCTCCTCGTTTCAACGCCCGGCCGACATTGGTTAATAGTCCCAGAAGGCTACTCCATCCTCATCGGAGCCCGTCGCGCCGCTCTTCAGCGTGAGCGTCGAACGTTGATAGACCCAGCCGTTGTCGTCGTTGACCGGGGCGGTCATCGCTCCGGGCCCGACCGGCAGAAGGTTCGCCTCCCCGTTGATCGGGTTGGTCGGCCAATCCTGCAGGTACGGCCCGCAATCCCATGGCGGGTCGGCCAGCCAATGGCCGCCGCGATTGGTGGGCTCGGTCAACTGCTTCTCGACCAAATCCGTGGAATCCGCGGTTTCGCATAGGTCCGTCCTCACGCATGGGGGGAAGGGTCAGCCTGCGGCGCATCAGCATCGGCCGAGGGTCTTATGGAAGACCCCCGGCCGTGCTTGAAAGCGTCGTTCAGATCCGAGCGGTCTTATTCGCTGACCGTGGGCTCAATCGTGCCGGTATCCTTGTCATACCACCAGCCGGCCTCGCTGGCATCGGCAGGGTTGTCGTCGGCGAGGCTGACCGTCTGCTGCACGCCGGTGTCGGCGAACGGATTGGACGGGAAGTCCTGCATGTAGGGTCCCTTGGCCCCCTCGGTACCTGCAGCGACGATCTCGCCCCAATTGTTAGTCGTACCGGTCAGCCGCAGCACAAAGTTGGCGGCGTCGGGATCTTCGTCACCGTTCTCGTCGATGTTCGGTCCACGATCGTGGTGCTGAATCTTGTACAGTTCGATCTGGCTGCGCAGCGACTGCAGGTCGC
>CAZFPT010000012.1:0-25182 GCA_964521005.1 uncultured Planctomycetaceae bacterium
GTCCTTGCCGCAGCGCGTAAGAAAAGGCCGACCCTGGGTAAGGGTCGGCCTTGGGTGATGCTTCTGCGTTGTGGTTGTGGTCAGAATCCCAGGTCGAGGATCGCCTCGGCCGTCCTGCGGGCGGCAGCGGGCGTGTCGAGCTGACCATTTTCCAGCAGGTTACGGGCCTCGTTGACCGCCTGCGTGTTGACTTCTTCGGTCTGCAGCGCGAGGCTGACAAACGAATTATGCGCAGCCTGCACCAGCGATCCGCCAGAGGCCCTGCCGGCCTTGCCGCCCTGTTCGGACTTGCCGGGTTTGTCCGAGCGGTTGTTCAAGCCGGGAGGCTCGAATCCGTATGGTCCATTGATCTTCATGGGTCCATCTCCTTCCACCGCTCCTGCTACTGTTATTCTCGCGGATCATCCGGCGAGCTTGAACGATTTCTCCAGAAACGGCAGAGCTTTTTCCGTCTCAAAGCCGACCCGCCAAGCGGATCTGATCATAAATCACTTATAATTCACATCTTCCAAAGCATAGTTCCCACGGCTCGTGCTGCTCATCATGGGGCTTGCATGGCGCACGATCACTGCCTCCGAGGCGGAATATTCGGCCTCGGGGGCGGGGGCGTGAGCGTGGCGGCCGTCTCCCACGCGACAAACTTGGCGAACGTCCGGGGGCTGGCCAGGCCCAACTCGTAGTGAGTGGGGCCATACCCGGTTCGCATCTTATGCTCGAAGAAGGATTTAATCCGTCTCTGGACGGTCCGGTCGGTGGTGTCCCAGTAATGGTCCACGCCCCAGACGACCCGTCCTTCGTTCACATCTACCAAGCTAAGATACAGGCCGACCTGCATGCGGGGCATTTGCTGGAAATCACGGACCTTACCGATCAGCACGGCGTCGCAATCGAGCGTCTTGCGGATGGTCTGGATGTCGTCGATGGTGTATCGCCGTGGCTCGTCGAGCTTCAGATCGCGGTAGAGTTCGCTGGTGCGGTCGACCAGTTCGATGGCGAAGAGTTTCTTCTCCAGCAGGGCTTCGTGGACGGCTTTGGTCATCACGTCGGCAACGTCCAGCGTCGTGCCCTCGCCTTGCCGTGCGAGGTGGATGAACACCACCCGGCGGACACGCCGCAGTTCGGCGGGATCGGGCTTGTGACAGCCGATGCGCGCGGGAACAGCCCGGGCGGTCGACGGACCGACCTCGACGCAGCCGCCAAGGCAGGCGATGGCCAACACAGCCAACAGGATGGGCAGAGGTGCGCGGTTCATGGTGTCTCCGGGCTAGTTGGACCGGTTGACGCTGACCTGCTCAGCCCCGAGGAGCTTCAGGACGCGTTCCTGCGATTTCATGATGGCCACCAGCGCCTGTCGCATCTCGCCCTGGAAGCCGAAGACGTTCTTCTTCCACGTTTCGAGGTCTTTTTTCATCTCGAAAAGGCGTTCGTTGGCGTCTTTCAGTTCGCGGGCGTCCTGTGTCCGGGCCGATTCCATCGCGGCCAGCTTCTTCTGGAGTTCGTGGTTGGCCTTTTCCATGGCCACCACCTGCCGCTGCATCTCCATCATGCGTTCCATGGCCTTGGCGTACTTTTCCTGCAATTCCATGGCCGATGCGACGGCGGAGTCGGCCTGCCGGGACTGCTCGCCGCCCTTGATGCTCGTGGAGGGCAGGTATCCGATCGGCTCGCCGGCGTAGGGGTCCTCGCCGGAGGCGATGTCTTCGGGATCGGGACCGGCCTTGATGGTCACCTGCTCACAGCCGACCGAAGCGGCCACGAGGGCGAAAAGTCCAAGCCAAAGGGCAATGCGTTTCATGGTTGATTCTCCTGGTTGTCGGAGGGAGGTCACTGGGTGATGCACTGGATCTGGATCACGTTCCCGCACGAGCAGGTCACTTCGATGACGCACGTTCCATCTTCCTGCGGATGGACGGTCGCGCGGGCCTCGCCGCACGCTGCCGGGGACGGCTGGGATGCCTCGGGCCCCGCCTGGGCGGGCAATCCGTCCGGGGCGACCCTTTCGGGCGTCGGCACCGCACCGGCCGACCCCAGGGGTCGCGATCCGGCGGCCGTCACTTTGTTCTTCTTCAGCACGTCCATGATTGCCGTTCTTTCCTGTCGGCGGGGCTACACCAGAACGTCCAGGTGCGTCTCGCCATCGTCGTAATCGTCCTCATCCGGTGCGGGCAGGAGCCTGCCTTCCATCTCGTCGGCCTCTTCTGAGGCGTGTTGCTCCGGATCCTCTTTCTTCTGTCGTTTCTTCTGCTGTTCCTGGCGGTCGCGTCGGCGGCGGACCTCGTCGGAGGCGTGGGCGACCGACTCGAGGCGGTGGATCTCCGTGGCGTTGCTCAGCCGACTGACGGAATGTCCCAGTTCGGGGGCCATGGTGTCATTTGCTCTTGAGTTTCATTGACAGTTTGAACATTGCGCTGGCGTGCAGCTGGCTGACGCGGGATTCGGTGATCCCCAGCACAGCGGCGGTCTCTTTCATGGTCAGATCGCGCTCGTAGTAGAGGATCAGGATGATCCGGTCGCGCTTGGGCAGTTCCATGATCGCCTTGGACAGTCGACCCAGTGTTTCGTTGCGTTGGGCCTCTTCCTGCGGGCAGTGGTCGTTGTCGGCGGGGACGAGGGCGTCCAACTCGGGCGACTCGTCCGTGAGGCCATGAATGGACAGAAAATGCTGCTTGCGTGCCTCTTCGAGCACCTTGTAGAGCTGTTCGGTGGCGATGTTCAGCAGGGCTGCGAGCTGCTCGTCGGTTGGGGCAGAACCGTGCTCGCTCAACCACTGCTGGTAGGCCTCTTTGACGGCCCGGATCTGCTTATGGACGGCCGTCGGCACGAACGACCGGCGACGGAGCTCGTCGATGACCGACCCGCGAATACGGATGTAGGCGTAGGTCTTGAACTCGGCTTCCCGGGTGGGGTCGAACGACCGGGCGGCCTTGACCAGCCCGAGCGTACCGGCCGAGATGAGATCCTCGATGTCCTCGCGTTTGGCGACCTGCGAGGCGATCTTCTGCACGATGTGGCGCACGAGGGGCAGGTGGTCGAGAATCCATCGTTCCTCGACGGCCTCACGCGACTGGTTCGCATAGGCGGCCGTGGCCCGGGCCCTCAATGCCGACCCGCTGGATTTGTCGGATTCACTGCTCACTGGACGGTTCCTCTGTTGGCTCTTCCGTCACGGTCACGTTGGGTGCACCTTCGGTTTGCCACTCGGGCGGACCTTGCTGGAACATGGCGTGGGCGAGCACTCGAGCCACCACCTGCCCCGAAATCCGGGCCACCACGTACAGAATGATCGCCCCCATCATGGCCCGGACGGCAGCGTCCGGGGCGGGCACACCACAAACCGTACTGACCGTTGCCAGCACGAACAGGCCCAATACCGCGATCAGAACTGCAATTCGGTTCACCGTCTTCTCCCAACAACCTGCTCTCCTATCGGAGTGAGCAGGCGGTCTCTGCTACGAACCACTGGAAATTGCTTCGGCGCCGACCGGGGCAAGGTTGATCGTCCCGATCGATTCGATCTTCGCGCTGTTGGCGACCTCGTCGTAGGCGATTACCGGCAGCTGCGGAAGCTGACGCGACAGCAGCCCCGCCAGGTGCGGCCGAATGCGGTAATCACACAGCAGCACCACCTTGTCGTGACCGGCTTCCATGGCGTTCTGCCATGACTCGGCCACCTGGCGGGTCAGGTCCATCGCGCGGTCCGGGGCGAGCATCAGCGCCTCCCCGTCCGACTCGCGGGACAGGCTGTTGCGCAGCTCGTACTCCAGCTGCGGGTCCAGCACCAGGGCGATCATTCGGCCGACTTCGTCGGAGTGCTGTTCGGTGATCGTACGCACCACCGCCTTGCGGGCGACCTCGGTCAGCAGCATGGCGTCCTGGGTGCGGGACGCGTTGTCGCCGACGGCCTCGATGATGTGCGCCAGGTCGCGAACCGGAATCCCGTCGCGCAGGAGGTTCTGCAGAACACGGTGCAACAGCCCCATCGAGACGGTCTCGCCCACCACGCCGTTGACCAGGGCGGGCTGCTTCTCGCGCAGGCGGTCCACCAGCGTCTGGACGTCATCCCGGCTGAGAAGCTCGTAGGCGTGCCGCCGAAGCGTTTCCGACAGGTGCGTCACCAGAACGGTCTCGGGGTCCACCACCGTGTAGCCGGCCAACTCGGCCTCCTCCTTCTGCTGGGAGGTCACCCACAGGGCGGGCAGGCTGAAGACCGGCTCGTGAGCGGGTTTGCCCTTCACCGGCGTGGTCACCGTTCCCGGATCCATGGCCATGAACATGTCCGGCTCGAGGTCGCCCCGGGCCACCACGTGGTTGTGCAGGCGGATCTCATAGGCGGTGGCGCCCAGCGTTACGTTGTCGCGCAGGCGCACCAGGGGCAGGACGATGCCATACTGCTGGGCGAACTTCCGCCGCAGCGGGCTGATCCGATGCGAGAGACTGCCCTTGCGCCGCGGGTCGACCGTCTTGATGAGCCTCGGGCCCACCTGGACGGCGACGCGATCCACCTCGAGCAACTCCTCGATGGGCGTCTCGGGCTCGGGCGGTATCTCCGAGGGGTCCTTCTGCTGTTCGGCTTCGGCGGCCTTCTTGGCGTCTCGCTTGGACTTCCCCAGCGAGCGCGAGAGCACCCCGGCGAAAATCGCCATCGCCGCGAAGGGCAGCTTGGGGAAGCCAGGCACGAAGATCAGCGCCGCCAGCAGGAACGCGGCAATCCCCAGCGGACGCGACTTGGTGAGCATCTGCCGCGTCAGGTCGGCTGAGAGGTTCGTCTTGGAGGCGGTCTTGGAAATCAGGAAACCCGAACTGGTCGAAATCAGCAGCGCGGGGATCTGGCTGACCAGCCCGTCGCCGATGGCGAGGATGGAGAACCGCGCCATGCTCTGGGAGGCGTCCATGCCCTTGGTCATGCCCACCAGGAAGCCGCCGACCAGGTTGATCGCGGTGATGATCAGCCCGGCCACCGCGTCGCCGCGGATGAACTTGGACGCACCGTCCATCGCCCCGTAGAACTCGCTTTCCTGGGCGATCTTCTCGCGTCGCAGCCTGGCCTGCTCCTCGCCGATGGTTCCGGCGTTGAGGTCGGCGTCGATGGCCATCTGCTTGCCGGGCATGGCGTCGAGGTTGAAACGCGCCGCGACCTCACTGATGCGCTCGGCACCCTTGGTGATCACCACGAACTGGATGATCACCAGGATCAGGAACACCACCAGCCCGATCACCAGGTTTCCGCCGGCTACGAACTGCCCGAAGGTGGCGATGATCTTGCCGGCATCGCCGTTGAGCAGGATCAATCGGGTGGAGGCGACGTTCAGCGACAGGCGGAACAGCGTGAGCACCAGCAGCAGCGAGGGGAACGTGGACAACTCGACCGGCTCGTTGGTCGCCAGTACGAGAATCAGCGTACCCAGCGCCACCGCGATGCTCAGCGAGAGCATCATGTCCAGCAGGAACGTCGGCAGCGGAATGAGCATCGTCGCCAGGATCATCGCCACCCCGCCGGCGAACAGGATGTCGTTGTGCGCGAGCAGTCGGCTGATCCCCTTGCGGGGGGCTTCGTCGGCGGCGAGTTGTGGCTGGTCCTGGCTCATGGGTGTCCGTTACGGGGGTTATCTCCGGGGGCGATTGTCGGGTCGGTTGGGCTTACGGGCCGGGCCGGTATGACCCTGGCGTTTGCGTCGAAGGTTGAAGATCACCGCCAGCACCTCGGCCACCGCGGTAAACAGGTGCGACGGGATGCTCTGACCGATCTCGGTGGTGGCGTAGAGCGATCGGGCCAGGTGCGGACGCTGGATGATCGTGACATCGTGCTCGCGTGCGCGCTCCTTGATGCGGGCACAGAGCAGATCGGCGCCCTTGGCGACCACGACCGGCGCGTCGTCCTCATCCGGGACATATCGCAGGGCGACGGCGTAGTGCGTCGGGTTGGTGACCACCACGTCGGCGGTCGCGACGTCCGAAAGCATCCGTTTGCGGGCTGCCTCCATCTGCAGGCTGCGCCGGCGTCCCTTGACGGCAGGGTCGCCTTCCTGCTGCTTGTTCTCCTCTTTGACCTCGTGCTTGGTCATGCGGAGCTTCTTCTTGTAATGCCACTTCTGGTAGATCGTGTCGGCCACCGCGAGCACGACCAGCGCCGGGACGATCCGGAGCATCAGCCCCATCACCATCGCCGCGGCCTGAGAGATCAGCTCGGTGGGCGTGTCGTACCGAAGGGCGAGAATCTCGTCTTTCTTGCTCTTGAGGAACTGATACGACAGCAGCCCCACGACGGTGAGCTTGATCACCGATTTGAGCAGGTTCACCAGCGCCTTGGGCGAGAAGAGGTTCTTGGTGCCCTTGATCGGGTCGAGCTTGGTGATGTCCAGCTTGACCGCCTTGGGCGAGAACGACCACCCCGAGGTGAGCAGGCTGGAGAGCACCGAGACGATCGCCCCAGCCACCAGGAAGGGCATGAGCTGCCAGATCATCGCGGACGCCTTGTCGTGGAACATCGCACCCAGCGCCTGGGCATCGAGGGGCCCGTTGTAGCGCAGCGACATCGACTCCCGCATGTTGCTGACGAAAAAGTCGTATATCGCCGGGCCGGTCATTGCCAGGCAGATCAACAGCACCCCGAGCATCGCCGCCGAAGGGACCTCCTGCGAGCTGGGGATGTTCCCCTCCTCGCGGGACTTTCGCAGGCGCTGATCTGTAGGTTGTTCTGTTTTTTCGCCGGCAGACTCTGGCATGTCCGCGGGCTCCTATCTTCGGGTCAGAGAAACAGGCTCAGCCGAACCCACTGGGTCAGCTGCATCACGAATTCGTCCAGTGTCGAGGCGACCGCCGCCGCCAGCGACAACCCCAGCGCGATCCGCAGGGGAAAACCGATCATCAGAATGTTCATCTCCGGGGCGATCCGCGCCAGCACGCCCAGCACCACCGACAGCACCAGGAACCCCGCCAGCACCGGGGCCGCCAGGCGAAGGGCGTAGTCCAGCATCGCCGAAGACGCGCGAATCAGGCCGTCCACCAGCATCTCGATCTCGGGCATCTCGCCGACCGGAAACATCTCGAAGCTGATATGCCCGATCTGCAGCAGCATGTGATGGCCGTCGGTGGCCAGGAACAGCAGCAGGAAGATCATCTGGAAGATCAGGTCGATCACCCGTGCCTGTTGGCCGGTAACCGGGTCGACGATGTTGGCCATCGCGAAACCCATCGAACGGGACGTGAGCATGCCCCCCTGCTGGACCGCGGTGAAGAGGATGCCCACCGCCAGCCCGATCGCCCCGCCGACCAGCGCCTCGCCGCCCATCAGCACCAACGCGGCGAGCCAATGAACGTGACCTTTGGCCACCTCGGGAACCGGCAGAATCGCCGCGAAGAAGAACGTCACCGCCAGCGTCATCGTCACACGCACGCGCAGCGGAATCGACGCCCAACTGAACACCGGAAACACGTTGAACATCGCCGAGATGCGCGTCAGAAGCAGCATGAACGGCAGCAGGATGGCAATCCACGGGTCGATCATGAGTCACCGGGCCATCGCCTCCATGTACGTGAACACTTCGTGGGTGAACCCCAGCAGCGTCTGGAGCATCCAGCCGCCGAACAACAGCAGCGCCACGCCGACCCCGGCGATCTTCAGCACCATCCCCAGCGTCATGTCGCGAACCGACGTGACCGCCTGGAAGATGGCCGTCGACAGACCGGTGATCAGCACGATGATGAGGCACGGAGCGGCGATCAGCATCGCCGTCTCCAGCGTCCGTCGACCGATGTATACCACCATGTCGGGGTTCATGCGTTTGCGCTCACTTTCAGCCGGCGCATACCGCGCCGGGGGAATTGCTCCAGCGTCAGTGGAAACTGCGGACCACGCCCACCACCACCAGCCTCCAGCCGTCCACCAGCACGAACAGCACGATCTTGAACGGCAACGAGACCATCATCGGCGGAAGCATCATCATGCCCGCCGACAGCAGGATTCCCGCCACGACCATGTCGATCAGCAGGAACGGAATGAACAACATGCATCCCATCTCGAAGGCGGTGCGGAACTCGCTGATCGCAAACGACGGGATGATCACGTGCATCGGAATGTCCCGCACGGTCTTGGGCTCGATCTCGGCCATCGCCAGGAACACCTGCATGTCCTTGCGGCGCGTCTGACGGAGCATGAACTGCTTGAGTTGATCGCCCCCCAGCTCGCCCGCCCGGGCAAAGGTGATCTCCTCTGCCAGGTACGGCTGCAGGGCCTTCTGGTTGATCATCTTTAGGGTGGGCGCCATCGTGAAAACCGTCAGGAACAGCGACAGACCGATGACGGCCATGTTCGGCGGAATCGTCTGCGTCGCCAGGGCGCGTCGCACGAACGAGAGGACGATCACGATCCGCGTGAAGGACGTGACCATCACCAGCAGCGAGGGCAGAATCGCCAGGCCCGCGAAGACCAGCGCCAGCTTGATCGGCGAGGACCACTGCACCGAGTTGGGGTCGTTCGGGTCGCCGGCCCGGTTGACCAGCGCGAGCATCTGTTCGATATCCGGCAGCGAGTTGCTGTTCGGATCGTCGACCTCGGGCGCCACGACCGGGTCGTAGGGCCCGTCGTCCTGAGCGGCCGCGGGGGTAGCCATCACCCCGACCGCCGCCAGTGTCAGCAGAATCGCGCCGCGCCGCAGAATCATTCCCCACCTCCCGAGGAAGAATCATTGCCGGGGTTGGGCGCGTCGGCCTCGTCGGCGACGTGGAAGGTCGCCTCGCCCTCGACGCCGTCGGACGCCTGCAGGTGCGAGAGCATGCTCACGCGGTCGGCGGTGGATCCGAGCAACAGTCGTTGGCCGTCGATTTCGACGAGGTGGAGGCACTTCTTTGGGCCCAGGTAGACGGTCTCGACGACGTTGACCTTTCTGCCGCTCTGGAGACCCACGCGAGGCCCGAGCTTCTTGATGGCGATCCAGGCTGCCACGCCCAGCACGCCCACCAGGACGATCGAAACGGTCATCCGCGAGAGCATGTCGGAGCTGCCGCCCGGGGAGACGTCGTTGGCGTCGTCGCGGAACAGCAGCGGAGCCGACTCGTCCCGCCCTGCCGGCACCGAAGCCGGTCGGGTCGTGGGCACGTTGGCGTCGTCGGTCGATGCGTTGGGGTCCGGCTCGCCGCCGGCGCCGCTCGCCAGGACCAGCACGACGGCCGCCACCAGAATCGCCAGGCGGACGCGTCGGTGAGCGGGGAATGTGTGCACGTTCGTCATGCCCTGCGAGATGCACATGCCGTGCCACAATGAAAAACCCCGCAACCACAGGAGGTTACGGGGTAAGGTCTGCTTTGGGCGCCTCAGAATCGCCCAGCCGCGCGGAAAAATCGCGCGCCGCCGAGCGGGGTCAGCTGGCGACCGAGGCGTGGTCCTGGGTGTTGAGGATCTCACGGATCCGCACGCCGAGGCGATCGCCGACGACCACCAGGTCGCCCGTGGCGAACCGCATGCCGCGAAGGTAGAGGTCCACCGGTTCGCCGACGCGCTTGTCCAGCGTAAGTACCTTACCCTGATTGAGTTCCACCAGTTCCCGGACGGTCATCTCCAACTCGCCCAGCCGCACGGTGACGGCCATCGGGGCGTCCAGGAGCAGGTCGATCTGTCCGTTGCCCGCGCCTGTGGAGGTGTCCTGGGCCTCGGGCAGCTCGACGTCGTGAACCTGCACGGATTCGGCGTTGGAGGCCTGTGGCGCCTGGGCTTGAGGCTGGGCGTTCTGATCGGTTGCGGTTGCATCGGCCATCGGGTTCTACCTTCCGGTCAAAAGGGTTGATCGTGGTGGTTCAGACGTCCGCCTGCAGGTGCGGTGCGTCCCCGTCCGGTTCGGGCGACGGATCGTCGGTTTCGTCCTGGTCATCGGGCGATTTGGCCGCGGCCATCAGTTCCTCCTCCACCGTGGAGGAGATGTGCAGGGCGTATCGACCCTGGCATTGCGACGGCAGGCCATACGCCAGATCTCGACCGGCGACCGAGAGGCTTCCCGGCTCGCCGGGGCGATGCCTGAGCATGAGCACGTCGCCGGGTTCGAGGGCAATCACGTCCCGCATGGAGATTCGTGCGACCCCCACTTCGACCGCCCCGCCCAGGTGCATGTGCTGAATGTGCCCCATCATCCGGGCGCGTGCCTCGTCCGGGGCAAGCTCGATTTTCCGCTCGGTGGTGCCCCCCGCCGCCGGTTCCAGCAGGTCGCTGGCGAGGACCAGCTCCGCGATGGTGTTATCGGCTGCCTGGATGGTGATCTTGCAGAATTCACCGGTCGGATCGAGTTCGGGGATCAGCTCGGATGTGCAGACCTTCTCGCCGGGCTGGAACGAGGCCGACCCCTCACTGGTGAGTGTTTCCACCGCCGCCTCGACGATGACCGCCAGGGCGTCCTGCAGGACGGCCGATTCCATGCTGGAAAGCGGGCGTTCAGCGTCCACGTTGATCCCCCCGCCGCCGAGCATCCGCGAGGTCCACTCGGCCCCCATCTCGCGTCCGACCGAAACCAGCCCGACCTCCTCGGTGCCCTTGAGGATGGTGATCCCGTACAGGTCCGTGTCGCTCACCTGCTCGTTGATCTGTCGGCCGTAATATTCGGTCGCGGTCGGCGCCGAAGGGATATACCCCGCGTCGGTCAGCGCTTCGAGGGCCTCGACGGCCTTGCGATTGATCTTCTTGGCGGTCTTCTGGAGCGCGTCGCGCGACGAGAGCGGGAACCGCGAGGGGGCGTCCCAGTTGTAGTCCACCGCGTTATCGTGGGCAGCCTCGTCCTCGCTCACTTCCGGCTTGGGCGCGGTCTGGATGGCGTTCAGCAGCGATGCGAGAATGTCCTGATCCTGGGCGGCGTGTGCGGTCATGAGACGTTGAACTCCTTGAGCAGCACCTCGTCGACGCGAGGTCGGCTGTTGGGCCAGAGAAGCTCGTTCAGTTCGTCACGGATGCGACGACGAATCCGGTTGATGTTCTTCTGCCCGAGCACGTCGGTCACCGTCAGGCTGGAAAGATACCGCAGCATCCAGTCCTGAATCTCGGCCTTGTTCTTTTCGAGCGTCTTCTCGACGATGCTCGAGTCGGCCTTCTTGACCTTCAGCAACAGCGTCGTCCGCAGGTAGCGGTTTCCGCGACGAACATTCAATGTGACGGTGATGGGCTCAAGCTGATGATACGTGTACCCGTCCGACTCATCGAGATTCGCCAGGGCCTTGGCGTCGTCCTGGGCGGCCTCCTGCTGGATGGGGTCCTGGGCCCCGGCGGCGGTCTCGGGATCGGCCCGGAGCAGCTTGCCCATGAAAAACCCGCCCACGCCAAACACCAGGATCACCCCGACCATGAGCCCGATCCGCAAAACGAGCTTCCTGGTCGCCTCGGGGTCCTTGGGCTTGTCCTTGTCCTTGATGCCGAAATCCACGTCAGCCATCGTATTTCGCTCCTGTCACGACGATCGCGATGTGCGTCGGCGAGCCGCTTACCGTGAACGTTTCCTGCCAGCGTCGGCTCGTACCCGCGCCGATCGAGTGCAACGTCCACCGTCCTGTGTGCAATTGGCGCGCCAGAATTCGCTGCAGGACCGCTTCCACCGCGCGGGCCCGCCGGGCCGAGACCATCCATCGCACCGATCCGTCGGGTTGATCCGGCGCCAGTCCTACGACGTAAATCTTTACCTTACGATCACCTAGGCCAGTCCTGAGTTGCTCTGCCACCCGCACAAGTTCGCGCCGCGACTCGGGCGAGACATTGATCCGATGTCCCTGGAATTGGACAGCCGTCGGTCGAATCTCGATGGTTTCCTCGGTGCGATCGTGGACGTCGGTCTCAATTTCTTGACGGATCCGGTCAAAAATCTCACGGATCTTCTCGTCCTCGGCGTCCAACAGCCGGGACTTGGTGTAATCGTTGGGGTCCTCTTCCATCGTAAATTTCGGCCGAATGAACGACCGCGGGACCGAGTCCGGATACCCCTCCAGCCAGTAGGGAATCCCGAAGTTCTGCACCGCCCGCCGGAACGAGCCCTGCCCGATGAAGAACAGGTCCGGATCCTTGATGTGGGCGATGGACTGCAGCAGTACGAAAAACGACAGCAGCAGCGTGATCATGTCCGTAAAGGACACCAACCACAGCGGGACGTCGTCATCGTCGTCAGGGGTGACGGTTTTCTTGCGGACCTGGCTCATTTCAGCAACCCCTTATTTCTCAAGGAGATCTGAATGACCCGTCGCCCGGAGAAGCGGTTGATCAATCCGGGGTCCGAGCCCATCACGCCAAACTGCCCGGCGTCCAGACCGCTTTTGACCACCAGGTACTTCATGACCGCCATCGACCGCATCAGTCCCAGGTCGGTTGCCTGTCCTTCCCGGTCGAGGCTGCTCTCGGCGATGGAGACATGCGAGGGGACCAGCACCACCAGCTCGGCGATCCGTCGCAGGATGTCCCTGCCTTCCCGCTTCCACTGGGCCGTTCCTTTTTGGAAGAGGCGATCAGAGGGGATATAGAGGGTTTTGCTGGCCTTGTAGACGTCGCTGTCGAACACCTGCTGTCGCCGCTTGGGGTGGTGGATGACCTTTGGATCGACATCCATGATCCGGTCGCTTCCCTCGCGGGTCTGGTCGAGCACGGTCTTCGGGCGGGTCACCTCGGACTCGGGAACCCGCTCACGGATTCTGGTCATCTCGCGGAAGTGGCGCACGTCCATCACGCCCTCCAGGCGCGAGAGCGATTGCTCGTCGAAGGAGGAGAAGCTCAGCAGCAGCACGAAGAAGCACAGCAGCAGCGTCATGCAGTCGCTGAACGTCACCAGCCATCCCTGGCCGGGCGGTTTGTCTTCTGGAACCTTCTTCTTGGCCACGATAACTCTCGCCGTCAGATGTTTGGCTTGACGTCAGGCCGATTGTTCTGGGACAGGAACGTCTGCATCTTCTCGCGGACAGCCGTGGGGCTCTCACCGCGGACGATGCCCAGCACCCCCTCGACGATCATCTCGCGGAGGATGCGTTCTTTCTTGCTCCGCAGGCCGAGCTTGCCCGCCAGCGGAATGAAGATCAGGTTTGCCAGGATCGCCCCGTAGAAGGTGGTGATCAGGGCGGTGGCCATGCCCACGCCGATCTGGTCGGGCGAGGAGAGATTCCCCAGCATCTGCACCAGGCCGATGAGCGTTCCGATCATCCCGAACGCCGGGGCCGATGCGCCCATGAAGTCCAGGATCTTCTTTCCGTCCTGGTGGCGCTCCTGGAGCGAGAAGATCTCCATTCCCAGCTGGCGTTCGATGTCTTCCTCGCCCTGGCCGTCGATGATCATCTGCAGGCCCTTGATGAGGAATCCGTCGCCGGCGTTGGCCAGGTGCTGTTCGAGGGCGAGCGCACCGTTTTTGCGGTTGATGGCCGAGTAGTTCACCATCTTCTGGATGAGGTCCTGCTCGCTGGGCAACCGGAACAGCACGGTCTTCTTCACGATCGAGATGATCGTGAGAAACTGCTTGAGCGAGAAGTGAATCAGCGTCGAGGCGAGCATCCCCCCCACCACCACCATCACCGAGGGGACGTTGATGAACACAGCCGCATCGCCACCGGAGACGATGGTAAGCCCCACCATCAGAAAGCCGGATACGATCCCTATGATTGTCGCAATGTCCACCGGGTTACTCCTCTCGGACGCGTTTCATCATCTCGCTGAGGTCCGCTGCCATCTTCTTATCGGACATCTCGGAGAGCACCTTCGCGGTTGATCGGTCATCCATCGCCCGCAGAATTCCCACCGCGACGTTCTCGCGTTTGGATTTGACCATCTCGGCGATGGTCTTGGCGCAGGCATCTGCCTGCATCTTCTCGTAGACCCCGGCGATCTGCTGGAGGTTCTTGGCCTCCTCGCGGGTGATGCGGATCCGCTCGCGTTCGAGCTTGGCCCGCGCCTCTTTCAGCGGCGTCAACGACGTCGCCACCTCGATGCGGAGGTCTTCGAGGTTCTTGGCCTGCTGGGAGAGGCTCTCCTGGGCAAGGCTGATGCGACGCTCCATCATGCGGAGGTCGCGCTTCTTGCTCTCGTAGGCCTTGATCTCGCGGCGCATCTCCTTGATCAGCCCGTCCAGCTCACGCTCCTTGGGGCTGAGGTTCTGCAGCTTTCCGATGGCCGCCTCGGCGACCCCGCCGGCGTCCATGACCCCCTCCTGTTTCTGCGGGGTCGGGGGAGGACCGCCCGTGACCAGGGACAGCACAAAACAGGCCACGAAACTCGCCAGGCCCATCACTCCGATGATGATCAATCTCATTTTTCCAGACATCGTCAGCTCCCAGGCTGAGGGTCAGCCGCCCGTGACAATCCGGCGGGCAAAGGCGGTGTTTACCGTGTCGTCCAGTTCCTTCTGCTGCTGCTTCTGCGCCTCGGCGCAGTACTGTTTCCAGGCCTCCTCGCGGAGGGTTTCCAGCGTCTTCCGCTCCGACCGCAGCGCCAACAGCTCGCCGGTCAGCCGTTCCTTCTCCTTTTCCAGCTTGCCCTTGACGCCCCAAAGCCGGTCGATCTCCTGCTCGCACGCCTGCGAGAAACGGTGGAAGGTCTGCTGGTTGGCGATCCGATCGGTCAGCGATTGGCCGCCCAGGTCTTCCATGAGCGTGCGGATCAGCTCGCGTCGGCGGTCGATCTGGTCGCGGGCCTCGGCGATCCGGGCATTGACGGCGGCCACGTCCGCGCGCATCGCGCGTTCCCGCTGCACCGTCACGTCCAAAAGCTTCTGCAATGGCCAATCAAACCGCTTCATGTCCGTGCGTCCCGATCTGCCGACGTTTCCGGTCGGCCTAGTGTCCTGCTCGTGCGCCTGCGATTACCGCTTGACGGCCTGGGGCGTGTGCTGACCCGCCGCGTCGGCCGAGGTGAACTGCCAGTGACTCGTGATCTCTTTCATCCGCCGCAACGTCTGGTCCATCGGGCAGGAATCCTCCATCGACTGACGGAGGAAGGCGTTGACCGGTTCGATCAGCTCGATCGCCCGGTCGATCCGCGGATTGCTGCCCGGAGCGAAGGCCCCGATGTTGATGAGGTCCTCAGCCGACTGGTAGGTCGCGTAGATCGCCCGAAGACGCCGGGCCGCTTCGAGATGCTCGGCGTCGGCGACCGACGTCATGCACCGCGAGACGCTCTGGAGGATGTCCACCGCCGGATAGTGCCCCACCTCCGCCAGCTTGCGGGAGAGCACGATGTGCCCGTCCAGCAGCGAGCGAACGCTGTCGGCGACCGGGTCGCCCATGTCGTCGCCCTCCACGAGAATCGTGAAGATCCCGGTGATCGAGCCGGTCTCCGTGGCGCCGAGACGTTCGGTGAGTTTCGGCAGGAGGCTGAACACGCTGGGGCAGTAGCCCTTGGTGGTGGGCGGTTCGCCGGCGGCCAACCCGATCTCCCGCTGGGCCTGGGCGAATCGCGTCAGGGAGTCCATCATGAACATCACGTTCTTGCCCTGGTCGCGGAAATACTCGGCGATGGTGATCGCCAGAAACGCACTCTTGACCCGCTGGATCGCCGAGGCGTCGGAAGTGGCCACCACCACCACCGACCGCTTGAGGCCTTCCTCGCCGAGCGACTCTTCCAGGAAGTGTCTCACCTCCCTGCCGCGTTCGCCGACCAGCGCCAGGACATTCACGTCGGCTTCGCTGGACCGGGCGATCTCGCCCAGCAGCGTGCTCTTGCCCACTCCGGCCCCGGCGAAGATGCCCACGCGCTGCCCCTGCCCGCAGGTGAGAAGCCCGTCGAACACCCGCAGCCCGAACGACAACGGCTGGGAGATCATCGGGCGGGACAGCGGCGTCGGCGGCGTTCCATCCAGGCGACAGCGGTCGTGTCCCTGCACGGGGCCCTGCCCGTCGATGGGTCGGCCAAGTCCGTCCAGCACGCGCCCCAGAACGTTGGGCCCGAGCTTCATCGAACGCGGGATCGACCGCGAGATGACCGGATCGTTCGGCGAGATTCCTTCGATACCCTCCAGGGGGACCAGGACACGGTGTTCGTTCTGGAAGCCCACGACCTCGGCCGGCACGCGGCGTCCGTCGGCCAACCGGATTTCGCACAGCTCGCCCACGCCCACCGGCGGGCCCTTGCTTTCGACCGTCAGCCCGGCCACGCGGACCACCGATCCGCGGCAGGGCGCCAGCGAGAGCTTCTCCAGGCGGCGATGCAGTTTGGTCACGTCGACGGCTGTCATTATTCCAGTCCCTTCAGGGCTTCACGAATGTCTTCCAGGTGCGGCTCGACGGCCGACTCGATTACGCCTTCGTCGGTCTCCAGCACGCAGCTGGCCCGTCCGACCGACGCATCGGCTTTGTAGGTCACAGGCCCGTCGGACCCCTGCCCTTCGCGGGCCTCCATGCAGCGGGCGTGGTCCTCGGGATGCAGATGCACCACCACGTCGCGACGGGCGGGAACACGCTTGAGCGCCTCGGCCACGATGGGCTCGATCTCATAGCGACCCGCCTCGATCTCCTGGGCGAGCACCTTGCGGGCAATGTCCACCGCCAGATCCACCAACTGCTCCTCCGCCTCGGCGAGAATCTGCCCGCGAAGCTCGTGGGCCTCCACCAGCGCCGCTTCCAGGGCGTCGATCGCCGTGCGGGTTTCCTGCCTCAGCTCCTCGCTGGTCTGCTGCAACTGCTCCTGGGCCTGGCGACGAGCCTGCTCAGCCTGCTCCTGCAACTCGGCTGCGGACGGACCGGCCGACGGGGTCCACGCCGGGCCCGTCGCGATGCGCTCGCCCCTGACGAGAGCACCGGCGGTGATGCGTCCGGGCGTGATGAGCTGAAGTTGGGTCACGTCGTCTCCTGGGGTCGGCTAGTACACGAATCCCTGGGCGTTCAGGTCGCGCAGGGCGTCGAGAATCTCTTCTCGGGCCTGGGCGATTTCACTTTCCTTGGCGTTGTTGAGCAGGTCGGCCTCTTCGTCCAGCATGGCTGCCGCTCGCTCGGAGATATTGTTCCGCATGCGTTTGACGGTCTCCGGGTCGGCGTCGACCAGCGCCAGGGCAAGGTTCTTGGAGTTGACCCCGCGAAGCACCTCCGCCAGCGCCCGGTCGGGCACGGTCTCGATGTCTTCCCAGAGCACCATCATTCGCGACACGCCGTCGGCTGCGTCGGGGTCGTTGGCCTTGAGCTTCTCCAGCGTGCTGATGCGCAGCTCGTTGCCCAATCCACGGACCATCAGGGCGACCTTGCGGTACTGCCGCATCTGCGGGGTGAGCCCGTCGCCGGCATCCGTGCCGATGACCTCGTCGGACTTCTGCAGCTCCTTGAGGCGTTCGCCGATCACCTTGGCGATACGGTTGCGGGTCTCCTCGGGAATGCGCTTCCCGAAGGCCATGCATTGCACCACCTGGTCGCGGATGGCGTCGTCGAACATCGACAGAAGGGCCATGCTCTTCTCGGAGTCCAGTTCGGTGAGCACTGCCGAGATGACGGTGGCCGGTTCCTTCTCGAGGGCTGCGGCGATCAGGGCGGGGTCCTGCTTGCGGATCTTGTGGAACGGGTCCTTCTCGAGCGCCTCTCGCCGGACGTCGGCGAGGATTTCCTTGGACTCGTTCTCGCCCACCGCGTCGGAGAGCAGCTGCTTGAGATACCCATCCGCCGGCCCGCCGGAACCCTCATCCACCATGTCGGCGAACTCGCCGAGAAGGCGGTCGATCTGCTCCTGGTTGGGCCCGGACCCCGAGCGGATGTTGGCCATCTCGCGGGCGATCTTCTTGACCACGTCGGGGCTGGCGGATTTGAGCAATTCGCTGGCCGATTCGGGATCGAGCGTGGTCAGGAGCATGGTGGCTTTTTGAATTCCGGATGGCATGGGCTAACCCTCCTCATCGTCCGAGCCGGCCTGGGCCCAGCTGAGGAACAGTTTCTTGACCTGATCGGGGTTCTCCTGCAGGGCACGGGAGATCCGGTCACGTGCGGCGATCTTTTCCCCGGCGTTGGCCCCATCGGGCAGGGCATTGGCTTCGTCGGTGACGGTCACGTCGGAGGGCTTGGTCCGCGGGCCACGGAAAATCCTCAGTGCGACCAGCGCCCCGACCACCAGAAGCCCCAGAGAAGACCGCCGGGCGATCTCAAAGTACAGTTCCATCGGGTTCTGCCCGTCGCCGGGCATACCGGCGATGCCCGCCAGCTTCGCCCCCTGAAATGTACGATCCACCACCTCGATGGTGTCCTCGATCTTCTGATCGTTTCCCACGCCGATCGCGCGGGCCACCAGGCGACGGACCTCATCGACGCTCATGATCTTCTCCCCGGCGTCGGCGGGGGCAGCCTGCTCGCCTTCCTCTGTATCGGCCTTCGGGGCGGTGAGGTCCACCATCACCGCCACATGACGCGATTTAATCGTCCCGGCAGGGTTGACCACCTTCTTGATGTTCAGCAGCGGGCGGGTCTTGGTCTTGGTCTCGCTCTTTCGCGTCTCACCGGCGGGCTGACCGGCCCCGGCGTTGGCGTTGCCCTGTATGGGCTGGACGCTGCTTTCTTCCTTGATGAGTTCCTCGACGGTGACGCCTTCCTGCTGGGCCTGCTCGATCATTTCCTCGCTGGAGGTCATGTCCAGGTCGACATTCACCCGGACTGTCACCCGATCGGGCCCGAGGACCGGCTTGAGCACTGCCTCGATTTTCTCCACGAAGTAGTTTTCCCACTTGGCTTGAAGGTCCAGAACGCCATTGGCCTTGCCGCCGTCGTCGCCGGAGTTGTCCTGCGAGAGCAGCTTGCCGGTGTGATCCACCACGGCGACCCGCTCGTTGGCGAGCCCCTCAACGCTGCCGGCGACCAGGTGTACGATCGCCGAGACATTGTCCCGCCCCATCGTGTAACCCCGACGGGTCTGCACCACCACCGACGCCGAAGCCTTCTTGCCCTTCCCGCCCAGCAAGGGCGAGGCGGGCTGAACGATATGCACGCGGGAGGAGATCACCCCGTCGATGAGCTGGATGGTTCTGCCGATCTCGCCTTCCAGGGCGCGGAAGTAGGTCTTCTCCTGCATGAACGGGCTCATGCCGATCTTCGACTCGTCCAGCAGCTTGAACCCGGGACGGTTCCCGCCGCCCACGGGCAGCCCCTCTGCCGCCAGCGAGAGGCGCGTCTGGTGGACGTCGGCGTCGGCGACGTAGATACTCGTGCCGTTGCCCCGAAGCTCGTATTTCACGCCCATCTCATCGATCTTCTGAACGATCTTGCCGGCCTCGGCGGTGTCCAGCTCGCTGAACAGCAGCGACATCTTCGGCTGCGATGCCCAGTTCACCAGCAGTCCCACCGCCACCAGGCAGGTGACGAGAACGCCGATGAGGACCACGCGCTGCATGAGGCTCGTTCGCTGCCAGAGGTGATTCATGTTCTGTACGATTTCAGCCACGGTTCATGCCCTTCCAGGGGTCGTTTGTTGCGTTCGCTCGCGGGGATATCGACGGTCAGACCTGCATGTTCATGGTCTGCTTGTAGGCGGAGATCATCTTGTTCCGCACGCCCATCAACAGCTTGAAACTCATGTCGGCCTTGGCGACCTGCGAGGCGACGGCCATCGTGTCCTGACGCCGACCGGCCAGGAGATCCTGCAGCATGGACGAAGACTGCTGCTGCTCGCCGTCGACGGTCTGGATGGCGTCCTTGATCAGGTCCGAGAAGCTCGCCTTGGGCGTGGTCTCGGTCTTGCCGATCTGCTGGGCGGCCTGCGACCACTGTGCGTTTACAACTCCACTTGTCGGTTGAATACCAGGCATGTCGTCTCTCCTACTTCAGCAGTTCCAGGGCGGACTGCGATACGGTCTGGTTCTGTTTCATGATGGCCACGCTCGCCTGGTAATGCCGGCTGGCGAGCATCATCTGCGTCAGTTCCTTGGGGACCTCCACGTTGGGATAGAGCACGTAGCCGTCCTCGTTGGCGTGCGGATGGCCGGGCTCGTACACCGGGCGGAAGTCGCTGGACTTGTCCTCGATCACGTCGGCCAGGCTGATCCCGGTCAACTCGTCGTTGCGCGACGAGGTGACCACGTCCTTCCGCCGATACGGATCGCCGTCCTTGGAGGTGCAGTTGGCGTTGGCGATGTTGTTGGCGATCACCTTCATGCGAAGGGCGTTGGCCTTCATGCTGCTGACCGCAATCGCCGTGGGAGTATGAATGTTTTCGATGTTCATGCTGCAGGCTCCTTACTCGGTTCTCATCGCGCCATTGAGCATTTCGTAGTTCTTCCGCAACGTCGCCAGGTACAGCTTCAGCTTGCCGGTGTTCTGCATCATCGCCGCCACTTCCGAGTCGACATCCACGTCGTTTCCGTTGGCAGCCACCGGCGTGGTCATCGGGCGGATGAGCGTGGGCTCGGCATCGGTCAGGTCGAGCGGCTCGTCGTCGCTGAGGCGGTCCTTGAGGATCTCCTCGAACTTCACGTCCGTTCGGCGGTAGTTGGCGGTCTGCAGGTTGGCGATGTTGTTGGCGATCGCCTTGGACCGCAGGGAACCGGCCCGAATGCCGGCCTCCAGGTACGGAATCATGTCGCCGGGATTGATGGGCATCATGCCACCTCCATCGGTACGGGCTTGCCGTCTTCGCGGTATCGCCGGAGCTTCTCACGCAGCGTCCGGTCGGTAATTCCCAGAAGACGGGCCGCCTTGGCCTGGTGAGAATTTGTCAGTCGCAGTGCATCGAAAATCGCCTGCCGCTCCATCTCGCGGAGGGGCAGCACGTCACGGTCGTCGTCGTCCATCGCCACGCCGGCAAGCTCTGCCTGCAGATGCGGGACGTCCTCCAGCGAAAGCTCCTCGCCCTGGCCGAAAATCAACGCCGTTCGCACCGTGTTGCGGAGCTGTCGCACATTCCCCGGCCAGGAGCAGTGCTCCAGAAGGTCCATCATCGCCGGCGAAATCCGCTTGACCGTCCGGCGGACCTCCGGGCTGAAGACATTCACGAAATGCCACACCAGCTCCTCGATGTCCTCCCGCCGCTCACGCAGGGCGGGCAACGGAATGCGGACGCCGGCCAACCGGTAATACAGATCCGCGCGGAATTGGCCGCTCTCGACGGCCTCGGCGAGGTCGCGGTTGGTCGTCGCGATGACACGCACGTTCGTCCGCACCGTCTGCTCGCCGCCGACGCGCTGGAAATCCTGGTGCTCCAGAATCCGCAGCAGCTGACCCTGGAACCGCGGGCCGGTCTCGGAGATCTCGTCCAGCAGCAACGTCCCGCCGTGGGCCTGCTCGAACTTGCCCCGCGTCTGCTGATGCGCGCCGGTGAACGCCCCGCGCTCGTGGCCGAACAGTTCGCTCTCCAGCAAAGACTCGCTCAGGGCGGCACAGTTGACCCGCACGTAAGGTCCGCGGGCCCGCCTGCTGCGACGGTGAATGAGGTAGCTCACCAGTTCCTTGCCCGTCCCGCTCTCGCCGGTCAGCAGCACCGGGGCGCCGGTGGGGGCAACCCGGCCGGCCAGGTCCAGCGTCCGCTGCAGCGATTCGCTCCTGCCGACGATGTGCACGAGGCACTGCACGCCGACCTCGTCGGCGGCCGCCGTCGTAACCGGATGGTTCGGGAGGATTTCCGTGAGGATCGCTTCGAGTTCGTCGCGGTCGATGGGCTTGACGAGCACTTCGTCCGCGCCGGCCCGCAGGGCGCTGATCGCGATGCGGGTGCAGCCGCCGGCGGCGATCACCAACACGGGCGTCTCGGGTGTCTCGCGACGGATCGAGCGGATGATTTCGTCGGCCCGGTCGCCGGCAGTGTCCAGATCGATCAGCACCAGGTCCCATCGCCCCGCGGCGAGCTGATCGGCCCCTTGGTCGGCGGACTCGACCACCAACCCCCGCAGCCCGCGGGCCGCGACGGATTCGGTCACGCGACGGGTCGCTTCCTGGTCGGCGTCGATCACCAGCACATTGGGATAGATCGTCTCAGCCATGTTCAACGTGCCCCCTTCTTGGCGTCATCCCGGGCGCTGGTGACCTCGTCCATTCCGGTCTTGCGATGCTTCTCGATGAGCTGCTCGGGCTTGCTGGAGAGCTTCCAGGTCAACAGTCGCTGCTGCACCTGCGAAGCCGCTACCCACGGGCTGGTGGAGTGCTCCTCGATCAGCCGTTTGTAGGTAACCTTCGCCTGGGACGGGTCGAACCGACGCTGGCAATTGGCCAGCTGGTACAGGGCCCACGCCTGGTCGTGGGCGGAGTGAGCCTTCTTCTTGTCCTCGGTGACCATCACGTAGAAGGTGGAGGCCGCCTTCCAGTGCCCGCCGAGATACAGCACGTCGGCCAGCAGAATGGGGTTTTTCACGGTGTCTGCCGGCAGGGTCTGGAGATCGATCTCCTTGCGCTGACGTGGGTTGTTGGAGTCGCGCGACGCCCCGCCGGCCGACCCGGCAGCCGGGGAGATCTTCTTCATCTGTTCGAGCAGCTCAGCCGGCGTGGAATTCGCGTCCGTGACGATGGCCTGGTCGTTGTCTTTGGAACCGTCGTCCGAGGTGGACTGGTCGTTCTCGCCGGAACCGTCGTGCGACGGAATCGGCTGGGCGGTGTCCGCCAGGCCCGCTCCGGCGCCGGCGGCGTTGAGGCGACGGATCATCTCCTGGATGCTCACGTCGCCGCTGGGCGCCTGCGGAAGCCGAACGTCCATTGCGGCGTTGGCGTCGGTGCTGTTGGCGTCCTGGGCGCCGGTGGACCCGGCCAGCCATCCCAGCAGGACCGCAACCGTCGCCAGCAGGCAGATTCGCTGATGAGAACTCACTGCGAGCCTCCCGTCTTTCTCTCCTCGACCCGTCCGCTCAGGACGTCGGCCGACTTGTTGAACTCTTTCCGCATCGCGTAGGCCGTCCCGAGAATGTCGCGGGCACGGGCCCGAATGTCCTCGTCGTCGGTGGTGGTCAGCACGTCGCGAACCGCCGAGACAGCCTGGTCGGCCTTGCCGAGATTCACGCAGACCCGCCCGAGGTCACAGGCTGCCGACTGGGCGATCGGACCGGTGGGCAACTGACCCGAGCCCACCACGTCGGTCAGCACGCCCAGGGCGCTTTTCAGCTCGCCGGCACGGACGTAGATCTTGCCGACCTGCACGCCCAGTCGGGCACGCAGCGTCCGGTCCTCGGTCTCGTTGATGCCTTCCCGCAGCTCCGAGAGGGCCCGGTTGAACAACCCCATCCCCGCGTAGACCTCGGACTTCACGCGGTAGTAGTCGTACCGATACTCCTTCGGGACTGACCGCTTGGGAATACGGCTGATGGCGCCGGTGGCCCGGACGAGGTTGTCCTTGAGGATCTGCACGTCCGCCAGCGCGAGCGTCGCGCGAATGTTCTGCGGGCTGGACGCCTCGATCGAGATCGCCGGGTACAGGTACTGCAGCGCCTCGTCGAGACGGTCCTGCTCGGTGTGGGCTTTGGCCATCAGCACCATTCCGTCGACCAGGTCGTCGCCGCCCTTTTCGGGCGTCCGCTCGATGTAGCGTCCCAGCCAGCGGATCGCCTCGTCCCAGTTGCGGCTGTGGATCATGCATCGCCCGATCCCCAGACACGCATGGGCCTGCGTCTCGGGCGAAAGATTCAGGTAGTACAGCTTCCGATAGACGCCGGCCGCCTCGTCGTACAGGCCGGCCTCCAGGGTGGCGTTGCCCAGCGAGAGGTAAAGCTGATCGGTCGCGTGGAAATCCGGGTAGGAGTCCAGCAGGTCCAGCAGATCCTTGCGGGCCCCGTCGTAGTCCAGCAGGCGAATCTTGAGCCTCGCCGACCGCATCATCGCCTCGGGGGCGGCGGGGTGGTCGCGGTAGCGCTCTGCAATGAGCTGATACTCCCGCACCGCCGAGACGCGATCGCCCTCGGCCTCGCACAGCCGGGCCAAAGCCAGATGACCATGCGCGACGCGCGGGTCGTCAGGCCGACGCAGGAAGAACTGCCGCCATGCCGCCACCGCCTGCCGCGTGAGCAGCCCGCGCACCTGGGCGACGGAATTCATCGCACGAATGTCGTGCACCATCACGTTCGATCCGGTGAAGTTGGCCACCAGCTCGACCACGCCGCAGGCGACCTCGCAGACCCTCTGGGCCGACGCGCCGCGAAGGTACATCGTCACCGGACGACGACGGACGGGCATGCCCACCGCCACCCAGCTGACATCCAGCCCGCTCTGCGTCTCGAACCGAT
The DNA here is from genome assembly GCA_964521005.1 of uncultured Planctomycetaceae bacterium. Taxonomy (GTDB): domain Bacteria; phylum Planctomycetota; class Phycisphaerae; order SM23-33; family SM23-33; genus CAZFPT01. Next base: position 24,093 of record CAZFPT010000012.1, read on the forward strand.
GCATGACCTCATTGAGAGGAGCCCGCCAGCAGGTGGCGTCAAAGCCGCTGCTCTCGGCGGAAGGCTTGAGCATCGGGCCCAGCACGCTGCGGCGGGTCTTGTCGGTGCCCTCGGCAATCAGACGCAGCAGGGCGTCCTCGTTGACACCCATGAACGGATCGCTGCCCTGGATGTCGGACCAGTGGATCTTCTCGTCAGGCCGGAAGAAACTCAGCACCTTGCGCGTCAGGCAGGAGGCGATGAGATAATCGCAGTCAGCCTCCAGCGGGGTGGGCGTATCCAGCATGCCCAGCGCGGCGATGGCCATGTACCCGCGGGTTCGTGCCCGCATGTACAGGCCCTGATCCACCCGGAGCAGGCCGAGACGGTAATTCGCGTATGCCCGCACGATGGGCGAGTTGCTCTGGGCGGCGTCGATGTAAAGTTTGCGTGCCTTCTCCGCCTGTCCGAGGTTCAGCAGGCACTGCCCGCTGCGGAGCTTGAGCAGGTCGATGAGGCGCTGGTTGTCCCAGCGGGATTCCGCCAGACCCATCAGCTTGCGATACCGCGCCAAGGCCAGCTCATACCGCTCGGAGAGCAATGCCTCCTCCGCCTCGGCCCAGGTGGTGGGTCCGACCTCGGGAATGGTCATCTTCGGAAGGCGAACCGATTCGTTCGACGCCGGGACCATGCCCTCCTCGTCCTGCATCGAAGCCGTCGCTTCGTCCGGGCTGGACTTGCCGCTCAGGGCAACCGCCAGCGAAAGAACGAGAATGAGACCCATCAGCCCATTCGAGAGAAACAGCCAGTGGGCCAGCGACCACCTCTTCAGCAGGGACTTGCCCTTCGAGAGAGAATTGGCGACGGCTGCCAGCTTCTTGTCGGAGTCCATCGCCCCGCCGGAATCGCCCCCAGCGGGCTCTGCCTTGGGCTCCGCCTTGGCCTTCTTTCGGGCCGCCATCATCGCGTCAATCGCGTCCTGGTCGACTTCCTGGTTCGCCGCTGCCGCCGGGGCTTCCTCTGGGGGGGCTGCCGTGGATTTGGACGCCATCATCGCATCAATCGCGTCCTGATCCAACGTTGCTTCTTCCTCTGCGGGAGCCGGGTCTGC